>JAEEXQ010000063.1 GCA_016287875.1 Bacteroidales bacterium
TGTACATCCTCGTGCCTGCGCAGACCTATGCCTCCGGAATCCGTTTTACAGTCCGTGCTACGGATGGTACTCAGATGACCTTCTCCACCTCGAATTCATTCGCAGCCCTGCCCGGAGCGGTTTATCCGCTTACGACCAGAAGCTATACCCCCGACCCCACGGAAATTCCCGAGGGGATGATGGTGATGTCGTCAAACGTACGCTTCGCTTCGGCGCGAGGTAAATCCAGTAATCCCGACACCGGAGAGCGCGATTGGAACTACCGTAAGGTCGGATATTACTCGATGGTCAACTGGTATCGCCCGGCAATCCTGTGCTTGCAGGAAGCCGAGAAGGAACAAGTGGCCGATATCAAGAACAATTGCACCGGCTACGGCTACTACGGCGAGAGCATCAAACTAGGGTCCGATATCCTAAGAGACAGCGGTCTATGGGATTTGTACGGGAACAAGAACCGGGGCGAGTCCTCCACCATTTTCTACAGGACCGACCTGATCTCCCTCGGCAGCCACGGCACCATATGGCATTCCGATACCCCCAACAGTGCCGGCAGCTATTTCTCCGAGATGAGCGATGGCCAACCCCAGGCATCTACCTGGGCCATCATGACTTACAAACCCACGAATACCAGTTTCTTCCTGATAAACGTCCATCTGAGCCTTTACGACTCACGCCCCAAGGAGATATCCCTGATCCTGAATACGGTCGCCAGCAAAAACACCGGCAATCTTCCCGTGATACTCACGGGCGACTGGAACCTGGTGGATGGAGACTCGTGGCTGAATCCCGTCGAGAACGCATACAAGAATGCGCGCCATTACGCACAGAAGACAGATTGGTATGGGACCTACCATTGGTGGGGGACGGAAAGCAAATTGATCGATCATATCTATTACGGAGGAATAGGTAACTGCTTCCTCTTCCATACCGACAATATCCAGTGGAACAACCGTTACATCTCCGACCATTATCCGGTGTTCGCCGTATTCGACCTCAACAGCAGCACGACCACTGTGCCCGTTGCAGATTTCAACGTACCGGATAACATACAGATCGACCGTGAGGTCAGATTTGACGACTCTTCGACTTCGGCGTCGGGCATCGCATACCGGGAATGGGATTTCGGCGGAATCCGTTCAAATGAACAGAGCCCCGTAGTCTGCTTCCGTTCGGTAGGAAGTGATGTCCCGGTGCGATTGACAGTCGTCGACAACAGCGGCCAGACGGCCACGGTGACCAAACTCGTTACGGTAGAAAGTTCCGACGACCATAAACTCACCCAGGCTTGGAGACGCGTATATGATTCCACCGAGGGAGCTACCGCCTACTGGACTTCTCCCGCAGTGAATGCCGCCGGCAACAGGATATATGTATCATCTTCCGGCTACCACCTCGTAGGTTTCAACGCCTCCGGCAGCCAGATAGGCAGTTACGACATAGGGAAATACGGGGCCTACATCTCCGGCAGTTTGAACTGCCAGACGCCCACACCATCCATCGACGTGGAAGGGAACGTATATATCCCCGCACAGTACAGCACCGGCGGTTCCGGCTCGGGCGGGCTCTTCTGCCTGAAGGGAGACCTGTCGGCTGAAAGATGGTATGTCAATACCGGCGCGGATTCGCAATATCGTACGTGCATCCCGGCCGTATTCGGCAACTATGTATGCATACAACTTACCAACGTGGACTCCAACCTCTTCAATTCCAACATGATAATCCTGAACCGCTACGACGGCAGCCTGAACCAGACTCTCTCTTGCGATAAAGGTTCTTTCGGAGGAATCGCAGTGGCTGCGGACGGGACCTTCGTCTTCGGTGCCGCCCGAGGTGGCAGTAACGGAGGAAAGTCTCCCGGCGAGGAAACGGGCGCCGGTTACAAAGTCGCATTGCTCGATGGTGTTGGTTCCTGGAAGACATCTCCCAACAGCGACGGCGGGCGGGCCAGCAACCTGCTCGGAATGGCGCACTCCGATGGCTACGGCTACAGGACCAAGGGCTTCCAGCCGGCTATTTCTACGATAGACGGAAGCGTGTACGTGGCGGCCACTACCGACGACAACAAGATGATATGCGCCCGGTACAGCCTAAGCTCCTATGTCGCCAACACCGTCCCTACTCCTATATGGAAAGTTGAGGTATCTGCCGATGCAAGCAATTACGGTCTGGGATGCGTCCTGGACGAACAAGGTAACGCCTATTATCGGGCAGCCGACAAAGTGTTCAAGCTCAATGCGGCCGATGGCGCCTTGGCTTGGGAGTTTGTCACGAGCAGCAATGCCGGCAACTGCGGCGTGCCTGCCATCGACAATCTGGGCTATGTCTATGTCACCGACAGGAGCAAGCAGCTGCTGCTGAAACTGTCTCCTCTGGATGGCTCTATAATCTCGCAGACCAAACTGTCGATTACCCCCAGGACCAGTCCTACGATAGACTATTCCGGCAATATCTACGTATGCGGAACTTCCGTAGACGACGAAGGTGCGGTCCTTTACAAGATTACCTGCCCCAAGACCACCGGCCCCGGTGCCAACTGGTCGCAGTTGGGAGGCAATCCCATGAAGAGTTGCATGGTGCCCGGCGCGACTGAAGTATTCGGCGGCTCGGCATCCCATGAAGGATATACCAGCGGAAGTATTTACTGATGAAGAAATGGATCATCATACTGCTCTTCTTTTTCTCGGTGACGGTCGTCAGAGCCGCCGGGACGGGAGAGATAGTCCTGCAGGAAGCGCGTTTCCATCTGGGAGACGCTCCTGCCGGATGGACCGAACCCGGCTTCGATGACAGTGACTGGCAGACTATAGCCATCCCCGAAAAATGGCATGGAGAAGGCATGTATGCGCAATACAGGATCCGTTTCCAGGTGCCGGATGATTTCGTGAAGACGGCTCCCTACAAGCGTAATGCTATTTTCGATCTCGCTTTCATCGACGATTGCGACGAGGCCTGCCTGAACGGAAAACTCATAGGTAAAAGCGGCAGGATGCCGTCGGAAGACGGTCAGGCCCAGTCGGCCTGGGATAAACACCGCATATACAAGGTGGATGCCCGCCAACTCAAAGAGGGCGAAAACCTTCTGACCGTGCTGGTATGGAACCGCCGTACCCGCGGAGGCGTGTATGGCGGACCCTTCGTAGTGAGGATGGCGCAGCTTGACGATCTGCTGGAAATAAGTTGTTCGGAAGACGGCAGCGCCGACCATTGCCGTATAAGCGTTTCATCCGATGTCCGCATCCGTGCCAGGCTCGACGTGGCCGGGAAGGAAAAACGGGCGAGGCTGAAGCCGGGGCGCGTTTTCAAGCGCGACATCTCCTATGATGGTTCCGAGCCCGTGAAACTGGATGTGTCCATACGCGACAAGCGTACCGGGCAGATCGTTTGCAAAAGCTTCACCCCCAAGTATTGTCTCACTCCGCCGGCTCCGCAGGAGCCCAGGTATAACAGCCCTGCGGTCCTTGGCGTCAGGTGCGGTTCTCCTATATATTTCAGGGTCCCGTTCTCGGGGCTTAGGCCTATGACCTTTAAGGCTTACGGTTTGCCGGAGGGTTTGTCTTTCGACGAGGCCATGGGAGTCCTGAGCGGTTCGGTCGGAAAAGACGGAGAGTATCCCATCCGCTTCGAGGCCAGCAACGAGGCTGGCTCTTCGGAGGGAAGTCTTCTTCTGAAAGTGGGAGATACCATCGCCCTGACTCCGCCAATGGGCTGGAACAGCTGGAATTGCTGGGGGCTTGACGTCTCCGAAGAGAAAGTATATGCATCTGCCCGCGCCCTGATAGCATCCGGCCTGGCCGATTATGGATACAGTTACGTAAACATCGACGATGCATGGCAGGGGAGCGAGCGTTCCGACGACGGCACACTCCTCCCGGACGAAAGGTTCCCCGACATAGCCGGTCTTGGCGATTATCTGCATCGGAATGGATTGCGGCTGGGGATCTATTCTTCCCCCGGCAACTTTACCTGCGGCGGTTATCTGGGTTCGCTGGGATTCGAACAGAAAGATGCGGACACCTGGAATGCCTGGGGCGTGGATTATCTCAAATACGACCTGTGCGGCTACAGGAGCATCCTGGATACTTTGCCTGTCGTAAAAAGGGCAGACCACATGAAGCCCTACCATTTGATGGACGCTTTCCTGAAACGACAGCCGAGGGACATCTGCTATTCGATATGCCAGTATGGGCTCGAGGAAGTCTGGACCTGGGGTGCGTCCGCAGGTGGAAACCTTTGGCGTACCACCGGCGACATCACTGATACCTGGGATTCCGTGTTGAGGATTGGTTTCACTCTTCAGCGCGAATTGTGGCCCTTCTCCGGTCCCGGTCGCTGGAACGATCCCGACATGCTCGTGGTAGGGAGAGTCGGATGGGGAGAAGGACTCCGGGACAGCCGTCTGACTGCCGATGAGCAGTATTCGCACGTGTCGCTGTGGGCTTTGCTGGCCGCACCGCTGATAATAGGCGGAGACCTCTCTTCGCTGGACAGGTTTACCATGAACCTCCTCTGTAACAACGAAGTGATAGCCATCGACCAGGACCCTATGGGACGTCAGGCCCGTTGCCTTATGGAGAAGGATTCCATCCAGGTCTGGGGCCGTCCCTTGTCCGATGGGTCGTATGCCGCCGGTATCTTCAACATGGGAGATGAGGCTTTGGACGTGAATATAGCGGACATACTTACGGAATCCGGTTGGAGCGGCATCGGGGTCTGCCGGGATGTGTGGAGGCAGAAGGAATGCCGCGAAACGGCAGCCATTCCTCCGCATGGTGTGATTATGCTGAAATTTAACGCAATTGACGCGAAATGAATAGAATCTTTTTGATATGTGCGGGGCTTCTGGCACTGCTTGCATCCTGCAAGAAGTCGCCGGCACCGTTCCCGGAAGTGGGCGAGCCTTATGCTATAACGCAGGGCCCGGAAGATCATCTGCTGGCCAATTACTTCGGGATCAACGCCTGGAGCCCGGACGGCAGATACGTGTGCGTGCTCGGTGTCGGCTTCACCGGACGGCTCCCGGAAGAGAACGACAAGGCTACCGTGGCCCTGGTGGATCTGGCCGACAATATGCGCTACATCCCTATTGGCAGCACCACTGCCTGGAATTTCCAGGAAGCGGCGATGTTCCACTGGCTGCCCTGGGAGGATGGCCTGTGCGCATTCAATGACTGCCGGGACGGGCGCTTCGTGACCGTGCTGCTGAACTGGAAAAGCGGAGAGGAACGCATTCTTCCGCGCCCCATCAGCGCCGTGGATGCTTCGGGAGAGTGGGCCATAAGCCTTAACTATGCCCGCTTGAGAGTGTGCCGCCCCGACTACGGCTATGCCGGGGAAGGCCAGGATCCGCTGCTGGACGAAGTCTGGCCGGAGGATGATGGATTGTGGCTGGTGAACCTTAAGACGGGGGAGGAGAAGCTGCTGCTTTCGGTGGCCGATGCCAGGGAGCGTATGCCCCGGATTACTTCGGAGGATGGCCTGGCGTATTTCTGCCATACCATCATCAGCCCCGATGCCGGGAAGGTGTTCTTCCTTGCCCGCACGGTACAGGATTTCAAGGCTCAGCTCTCCGAACGCGGATATGTCTACAACTGGGATACGGTGTCCATGACCGTAAACACCGACGGAACGGACCTGCGCCGTTGTTTCATGGATGGATGGAAAGGGTCCCATTTCAACTGGAACCCCGACAGCGAGACGCTTGTGGTCACTGCCCGGTGGAACGGGAATCAGACCTGGTCGCATGTGATATTCAAGGTGGGAGAAGAAGATAAGGTCCACCAGCTTGCTCCCGGAATAATGGACTGGGACGGTCACTGCATCTTCTCCCCGAATGGGAAGTTCATAAGCAGCGAAGGCTATTGGAACAAGGACGGCAACCGTAGCTGGGTGCTGCTGCGCCTGGAAGATGAGGCTCTCATCTCCCTGGGCAGTTTCCATGTGCCGGAATCCTACAAGGAACAGTATTCCCGTTGCGATCTGCACGCCCGCTGGCGCCCCGACGGCAGCCAGATGGCATTCAACTCCGTACATGAAGGCAGCCGGCAGGTTTACCTCCGTGATGTAAAATGGAAATGATCATGAAAGTAAAAGGATTATCGATAGCTCTTCTGCCCCTTCTGCTTGCGGGCTCATCGCTGTACGCCCAGAACGCCCAGCCGGACGTATCGTCGGTACAGCTCAGCGTAACCGTGGATGACTCTGTCATCATAGGTCCGGTCAAACCTATGAATGCGGTCAACAACGGGCCATACATCGGCGACAGCGCCCAGATGGCCGATTTCCGCATCCTCAATATCCCCTACAGCCGTACCCACGATGCCAGCGAGGGATACTACGGGCAAAGGCTGATAGATATCAGCGATGTGTTCCCGGATTTCAGCAAGGATCCGGACAAGGCCTCCTCGTACGATTTCCGGGAGACCGATGCCTACATCAAGACCCTGGTCGATTCCGGCAGCGAACCCTTCTACCGTCTCGGGCAGACCATCGAGAACCAGAAGGCCGCCAAGTACAACATCTATCCTCCGAAAGATTACAAGAAGTGGGCGAAGATATGCGAACACGTCATACTCCACTACAATGAAGGCTGGGCCGACGGTTTCCACTATAATATCAAGTACTGGGAGATCTGGAACGAGGCCGACCTCGACCAGGCCTCCGGCAGATGGAAGACCGAGCCGCGCACCTGGGGAGGGACCATCGAAGAGTTCCACCAGCTCTACGCCATCGCAGCCAAACATCTCAAGAAACGCTTCCCGGAGCTGAAGATAGGAGGGCCCTCCTACTGCCGTATCCAGGGAACGCAGACCTATTTCCCTCAGTTCTTCCAGTTTATGAGGGAAAATGATGTTCCCATAGATTTCGTATCCTGGCATAAGTACGGCTCCGAGCCATCCGTATATCTTATGGAAGCGGAGCTCATCCGTTCCTGGATGAAGGAATACGGATATCAGGATGCGGAGCTAATACTCAATGAATGGAACTACCGCAGGTTCAAGAATGCGGGAGCATCCTCTTCCAACGAGCGATACAACAGGGATAACCGTAAGTCCATGAAGGGCGCTGCATTCGTGTCGGCCAACATGTCCGCCATGCAGAAGGCCCCTGTAGATATGCTGATGTACTATGATTTCCGTGCCGCCGGCACTTGGTGCGGCTTCTATGACACCCAGACCGAAGGGCGGACGCCCATATACTATGCCTTCTATGCATGGAGCAAGCTGGGCAAGGACGAATGCGTATGCGAGGTGGAAGGCGGCGCCGGGGACGTCTATGCCTTGGCTTCGGTCGGGGACGGTAAGACCGTGCTGCTGCTCACCCGCTACAACGGCGACAACAACACCTGCAACATCGCCACCGTGAAGGTGTCGCTCAAGGGCCGTTCCCTTGGAAAGATGTTCTGCCATCTCACCGACGACGAGCATATCTATACCGAGATTCCTCTTTTCCCCGAGGAGGACGGGAGCGTGCTGGTCGAACTCAGGAACAATTCCATAGCTGTACTCGAATTCTAGATGATGAAACGACTTCTGCTTGCGCTATTGCTGATTATCGCCCCGCTCCCTGCAGCCGAGGCATTCCCCCTGGCCGACGGCAGGGAGTATGTTTCGCTCGGGGGTCGCTGGAACTATATCGTCGATCCTATGGATACGGGGATATACAAGTATCACATGACGCTTCAGAAGCCGACGAAGCGCTACTTCGCCGACAGGCATTTCTATCAGGACAAGACCACCTTGATAGAATACGACTTCGACAAGGCACCTACGCTCGAGGTTCCGGGGGACTGGAACAGCCAGTCGGAACGCCTATATTATTATGAAGGTTCGGTCTGGTACAAAAGGACGGTCGATTTCCACCGTGTGCCTGGGAGGAGATGGTTCCTGTATTTCGGTGCCGTCAACTACCAGTGCATGGTCGGGCTCAACAATACCATACTCGGCACCCACAAGGGTGGTTTCACTCCCTTCTGGTTCGAGGTGACCGACGTGCTGGAGGAAGGCCCGAACAGTCTGATCGTCTGGGTCAACAACAGCCGCGGGGTATCCGAAGTCCCTACCATAAACTATGACTGGTGGAACTACGGAGGCATTACCAGGGACGTGCTGCTGGTGAGCGTGCCGGAAGTGTTCGTCAAGGATTACCGCGTGGGCTTCGACGGCCGGGAGATTTCCGTTTCGGTGGAGCTCGACGGCGGTAAAGGCTGCGTTTCGGTGGAGATTCCGGAACTGGGAATCAAGAAAAAGGCCTGCACCGGCAATGACGGAAAGGCCGCTTTCAAGTTCAAGGCCTCGCCTGAACGCTGGTCACCGGATAATCCCCGCCTGTACGACATCTCGATATCCGGCGGAGCGGACCGCATCACCGACCGCGTAGGTTTCCGCACGATAAAGGTCGAGGGGGAGCGCATACTCCTGAACGACGAACCCATCTTCCTGAAAGGAGTTGCCGTGCACGACGAGAACATCGGGATCAATCCGGGCCGATGCCGCAACGAAGAAGATGCTAGGGAGCTGCTAGAGGCGGCGAAGGATATGGGTTGCAACTTCCTGCGCCTCGCGCATTATCCGCATAGCGAGCAGATGGTCCGCCTTGCCGAAAAGATGGGCTTCCTGCTCTGGGAAGAGATTCCCTGCTACTGGAATATAGACTGGTCTTCCGAAGAAACATACGCAAACGCCGAGAACCAGCTGCTGGAAATGATAGGCCGCGATGCCAACCGGGCAGCAGTCATCATCTGGTCGATGGCCAACGAGACTCCCTGCACTCCGGAAAGGTTCGCCTTCCTGAAGAGGCTGTTCGACAAAACCAGGGAGGTGGATCCCACCAGGCTGGTGAGCGCCGCCCTGCAGAAGGAGAAGCCGGACTTCTATCATCCTGTAATCGACGATGAGTTGATAGCGCTTACGGATATCATCAGTTTCAACCAGTATTACGGCTGGTATGACGGCAAGCCCTCCGTCTGCGATTCCATATCGTGGAGCATTCCTGCCGGAAAGCCGGTGGTGATAAGCGAATTCGGCGGGGGAGCGCTGTACGGGAACCACGGCAGCACTTCGGAGATGTTCACGGAAGAGTATCTCGAACTGCTGTACCGGAAGAACCTTGCTATGCTTTCCAAGATCCCCGCCCTGTGCGGTTTGAGCCCGTGGTGCCTCAAGGACTTCCGTTCTCCCAAACGGCCGCTGTCCGGCATCCAGGACGATTTCAACCGCAAGGGCCTGATCGATGAACAGGGCCGGCGGAAAAAGGCTTTCTATGTCGTTAAGGAATACTACGAAGGCCTGTAGGCTTTTTAGTAATACGACTATTCCACCTTTTTTATTATATTTGTGGTTGCTGAAACTAAACTATAACAACCATTTATACCTATGTTCATCGTTAACAGTTACACCCTGGCAGTCATCCTGTGCTTCGTCATAATGCTGTGCTGGGGTTCTTGGGGTAATACCCAGAAGCTCGCCGCCAAGAGCTGGCGCTACGAATTATTCTATTGGGACTACGTGATCGGAATGGTCCTCTTCGCCCTTGTCCTTGCTTTCACGCTCGGCAGCATCGGTGACGCAGGCCGCCCGTTCCTCGCAGACCTGGGGCAGGCATCCTTGTCCAGCATAATGTGGATACTCGTCGGCGGCATCATCTTCAACCTCTCCAACATCCTCCTCTCCGCATCCGTCTCCATCGCCGGTATGTCGGTGGCCTTCCCTCTGGGAGTGGGCCTCGCGCTGGTGCTGGGCGTGGTCAATAACTACCGCGTCGCCGTGGAGCAGGGTTCCAAGACCGGAAACGTGGGGCTGCTCATACTGGGCGTCGCCCTGGTAGTATGCGCTATAGTCTGCAATGGCATCGCCGCAGGCCGCAAGGGTGAGAGCGGAGTTTCCAAGGCCGATCAGAAGAAGGGCCTCATCCTGGCACTGCTTGCCGGTCTCATCATGTCCTTCTTCTCTTCCTTCGTGATGCGCGCGATGGATACCACCAACTTCGTGACTCCCGCTGCCGGAAAGGTTACCCCTTACACCGCAATAGTCCTCTTTACCCTCGGCGTGCTGCTGAGCAACTTCGTATTCAATACCATAGCGATGCGCAAGCCTTTCGTCGGCGAGCCCGTCAGCTACAGCCAGTATTTCAAGGGTGACTTCAAGACCCACCTCGTGGGCATGCTCGGAGGAGCCATCTGGTGCCTGGGTACCGCACTCAGTTACATCACCGCCGAGAAGGCCGGTCCCGCCGTGTCCTATGCCCTCGGTCAGGGAGCTCCTATGGTGGCCGCTCTGTGGGGCGTTTTCATCTGGAAAGAGTTCAAGGGAGCGAAGAAAGGTACGGGCATTTTGCTCACCGCAATGTTCGTCCTGTTCGTAGCCGGACTTGCCTCTATCGTGGTGGCAGGGCTTTAGGCTTTGATTAATAGTGGATTAGGGGCCTGACAGCTATGTCGGGCCCTTTTTGTTTGAAAAAAATTTTAAAAAATTTGTTAAAAAAATTTGGTAGTTCAGAAAAAAGCAGTACCTTTGCAATCCCGTTCGGAAAACGAGCGGGTTTTTTACAGAAAGTTCTTTGAAAAGACTGATAGAAGTACAAGCAAGTACCGAGAACAAAATAGATCGAGAGCGTTAATTTCTTTAAAGGAAAACAAGAGTGCCGAGATCAAGCTGGAACTTTAGAAATATACAAAGAAGAGTTTGATCCTGGCTCAGGATGAACGCTAGCGGCAGGCTTAACACATGCAAGTCGAGGGGCAGCGCGAGGTAGCAATACTTTGGCGGCGACCGGCGGAAGGGTGCGTAACGCGTGAGCAACATGCCCGTATGAGGGGGATAAGCGATGGAAACGTCGTCTAATACCCCGTAACACAGGAGATCGCATGATCACCTGTTGAAAGATTCATCGCATACGGATTGGCTCGCGTGACATTAGCTAGTCGGCGGGGTAACGGCCCACCGAGGCGACGATGTCTAGGGGTTCTGAGAGGAAGGTCCCCCACACTGGAACTGAGACACGGTCCAGACTCCTACGGGAGGCAGCAGTGCGGAATATTGGTCAATGGGCGGAAGCCTGAACCAGCCATGCCGCGTGAAGGTATAAGGCCCTAT
>JAEEXQ010000064.1 GCA_016287875.1 Bacteroidales bacterium
GCGTACGTTTGACGACATCACCATCATCCCCTCGGGAATTTCCGTGGGGTCGGGGGTATAGCTTATGGTCGTAACCGGATAAACCGCTCCGGGCAGGGCTGCGAATGAATTCGAGGTGGAGAAGGTCATCTGAGTACCATCCGTAGCACGGACCGTAAAACGGATTCCGGAGGCATAGGTCTGCGCAGGCACGAGGATGTACATGGTGCCGCCGAAAGCGAGGCCGTCGCCGGGAGCATATACGTTCACCATGCGTACGGAGTTCGATGTGGCCGAAATACCGTTGAAATCCGTATTGAATTCACCGCTCACCTTTTCGCTGCCGAGGCTTTCGAACATCACGGAGGATATCTTCGCGGCGGAAACTCCGGGAACGGTAAGCTTTATCACGCTCATCACCGCATTGAAGCTAAGGAGGCTGGAGCTACCCCTTCCCACCATTACGAAAGCAGACGCGTCATAAGTCGTGGAAGACATGATCTGGGTGTTCGGGATGCGGATCCTGGCACTGCTACCGTTGTAATTCGCAACGGCCGAAGCCGGATATGCGAAGTAATACGGAGCGGAGAGCGCCCCGGTAACAGAGAATGTGGCCTTTGCAGTGCCAACATACGGAGAATCGGCGGCCAATGCCTGCGAAGTGATGCCATTTACCGAGATAGCATCCCCTGCAGACCAGTAGTTGGGATATGAATTACCCACCTTTTCGCCCAGCTGGGTCTTGGTTTCTTCAATCTGAGCCTCGAACGAAATTGTCTGGGGAGCATCCTGCATCATCTCCCCGTTGTTGACACAAGAGAAGAACAGAGGCAGGACGACTGAAGCGAGAAAACAAATCTTCTTCATGTCGGCAATTATTTATAGTTCCAGTCAAATCCCCCCAGATCGTTCTTCTCTTCGAGGGGGGACAAGGAGTTGATACTGGCGCAAAGAGGCTGCGCAGCATTATGGATGGACACCGCTTCGGTGCGGGGTTCAATGTATTCTTTTTTCATGGCGTAACGCATGTCGGGTACGGATTCTTACTTCTGCAAAAGTAAACCGAATCGACCTAAGCGGTTACGCCGATACTTCCGAGAATTACAACGATTCTATATTTTGCGGCTAATACGACAGACGGAACAGCAGCGGGTAGTGGTCCGAGATGAACTTCACCTCCGGATCATAGCTTTTGGAATCATCTACGATGTATTCCTCCGCTTTGCCGGTGCCGAAGAAGATATAATCGATTATGGCTGCCTTTCCCTCGTTCCCGTAGCAGTTGAAGGTTTGTTTGCCGGTGGATTCCGACACGGGACTGGATGTCCGGGCATCGTTGAAGAAGCTGCCGAGAGTACGTATCGAGGATTCTTCGGCGGTATTGTTAAGGTCGCCCACAAGGAAAACCGGCGTCGCGCAACTCCTGAACTCCGTCCTGGATATTCCGGTCAGACGTTCCATCTCGGAAAGAAGCGTCTCCACTTCCTGGTCGGGAAGTTCGGGATTTGCTGCTACCGACCAGCTTATATGTGCGGAGAAGAACCACAGATCCTTGCCGGGACGGGCCTTCTCTTCGAGATGCACCCACGACGTAACGATGGGGCTGCTCTGCCCGAGTCGCTTGGAGCCGGCCACTTCGGTAGAATCGCTGAGCCAGAAACGGCCATAGCCCAGCAGGTTGAAGCGGGACTTGCGATACATCAGGCCTACCGCCTCGTCGGAAGTACGCACCATCTTGCCTCCGCTGTAACGCCCGGGGCAATAGATGAACCATTCATCTCCGAGGTCCTCTTCCAGATCGGCGGCCTGCGCCCTCCTGACTTCCTGCAGGCCCATAATGTCTATCGGGTTCTTCTCGAAGAACGCTTTGACTGCCGGACGCCTTACCGGCCAGGGCTGCCCGCCGAATTTAAAATCATAGTCCGGGCGGTTGTCGTCGAGGAACCTCACGTTGAAGGACCCCACCAACAGTTCATCGGTTTTTGACTGACACGAGCACACTTGCGGCAACATCGCCAGCAGCAGCAATATGAATATACGGTTGCACATACTATTTCGCATTATTATGCCTGGCCACGTTGCGCAGGCGCCACTGGCGGGGAGTCATGCCGAATTCGCGCTTGAAACACTCCGAGAAGAATGAGTGCGTGTTGAAACCGACGGCCGAGGCGACCTCCTGCACCGAAACGGAATCATCCTTCAGCAACTCCACTGCCTTGTGCAAGCGCATCTTCATCACATATTCCATAGGAGAGATGTCGGCATACTCTTTCATCTTCTTATACAGGGAAGATGGTGACAGGCACACCACTTCGGCCAGGTCGTCCAGGGTTATCACCTTGTGAAGGTTGGCTATCACATATTCCTGGATGCTGCGCAGGAACTTCTGCTCCATGGCAGATATACGTCCGCTGGGCAATTCCCCTCCGGAAGGAAGCGAAGAGATGAAGAACTCGTACACACGGCGGCGGTTCTCTATGAGGTTGTCCACCATGCTACGGAGTTTCTTCGGGGAGAACGGCTTCTCCAGATAGGCATCGGCACCTCCTTCCAGACTTTCCTGCATGAACACGTCCGGCACTTCGGCCGACAGCAGTATCACAGGGATATGGCTGGTCGCAAGATTGCCCTTGAGTGTTTTGGTGAGCACTATTCCGTCCGTTTCCGGCATTATCACATCCGACACCACCAGCGTGGGAGACGCACCGGCCTCTATCTTCTCCAGGGCCTGGCGGCCGTTGGAAGCATAGATAATAGTATAGGAATCGCTCAAGATTTCGCCAATCACGTGGGCCATGTCCTTATCGTCCTCGACCACCATCACGGATTTATCCTTGGCCTCGACCATGGGCAGCGAAGCCGCGGACTCATCTTCCGGACGGACCGGTATGGTAAAGATGAAGCGGTTGACCTTGGTATCGTCGTCCATTGCAAGAGAGCCGCCTATGAGGGAAGCGAACTGCCGGCTGGTGGAAAGCCCGAGGCCGGTTCCGTCCACATTGGCGGAGGAATCGTCTTCATAGCGGTAGAAGGGCTTGAAGATTAGCTCGCGGACATTCTCCGGCAGCACCGTGCCGTCGTTCTCCACGCTCACCACCGCATCATGTCCCTTCACGGTGAGCACTATCGAAGTGTGATGGGCGGAGTATTTCAGTGCATTGGAAAGCAGGTTATCGAAGATACGGCCTATCGAGCGTACGTCGGTCTCGCAGAAAACCGCTGCGTCCGGGACACTCAGCGACAGCGACTTCCCTTCCTGGAGGAAGGTAGGCAGGAAACGCCGGTGGGCATCTTTCAGTATGCTTCTTATGTCGAGGTATTCCGGATGGATCTGGAAAGTGGAGTCGGTGAGCTTGCGGAAGTCCAGCAGCTCGTTGATGAGGACCGTGAGTTTGAGGGAATTCCGTCTCATTATGTCCAGATTCTCCTGCACCGAAGCGTCGGCCGAGCTGGTGAACTTTCGGATCAGAGCCTCGATTGGAATCTGCACCAGAGAAAGAGGGGTCCTGATTTCATGAGCTATCGAGGAAAGGAAATTCATCTTGGATTCGAGCAACTCGCGCTCGTGCGCCCTGGCCGCCTTCGCCTTGGCATGACGGTCAGACAGCATCGCTATTCCCACGATGATAGTCAGGAAGAGTATGAGATACACCAGGAAGGCAAGCGGGCTGAGAAGAGGTGGGGGCAGTACCCTCAGGCCTATGGCGGCCTCAGGGCTCTCGTTCCCGGAAAGGGACAAGGCCTTAACCTTGAGTTCCCATTTCCCGGATGGGATGTCGTACACGGTGATTATCCCGTCCTTGATGGGCGTCCATTCGTTGTAGCCGTCGATTTTCCAAAAAAGTTCCTTGCTGGGAAATCGGTCGTAATCCAGCGACGATACGTTCAGTTCGAAAGAACGGTTACTGCTGCCAAGATTCAGGGCGTCGGGGAGTATGAACCGGTCCACATCCTCTTTTCCCGAAGAAGAAAGGATATGGAAAGACGAGATTACCGGAGCCTCGACGGCCGGTGCAGCTTCCCTCATCCGCCTTGCCGAGAAGGAAATGAATCCATCGGAAGTACCGGCATAGAGAGTTCCGTCCGAAGAGATGAAATTGGACGAGTAGTTGAAACTGTCGATCCCGAGGGCGCCCAAAGAGATGATGGGGAGTTCCCTGTCATCGTCGGGGTTCATTATGTGGATGCCGTGGGCACCGGTAATCCACAGCAGTTTTCCTCCGTCTTCACGGGCTATCTTGAGCAAGCGCTTCCCGTCCATGTCCCCGGGGAGGAAAGCATCCCTGGTAGGAAGATATTCCCAGAGGCCGCCGCCTTCGGAGGTGGCGAAAATGCGGCCGTCATCATACTCGGCTATATCGGTAAGGATATTGGAAATCGGTATCCTGTAAGTGGACAGCGACCTTTCCTTGTAGCGGAAGACCTTGCCGCCGATGCTGGCCACCCAGACTTCGCCTCTCGCAGTGCAGATGATGCGGGCCACCTGCTCGCAGGGTATGGACATCTCGCGGCTGAATTCCCCCGACGGGCTTTCACGGCCTACTATGAAACCATCTTTGGCGCCTATCCAGAGATTTCCGTCGGCATCCCGGCAGAATGCGTAGGCCGATTTGCCGGCCTCGGGGTATGCCGTCATCTGCCCGCTTTCCGTGTCCAGGAGGGTGACGGGGATGGAATCGTCGATGGTCCCGACCCATAGTTTACTGCCTTCCGCGAACAGGCCGGTAACATTGCAGCCGGGGAAATATGTTCTGGATGCACTGCCACCTTCGGCGTCAGGGTCGAGGCAAAGGAGTCCTTTGGTGTCGCTGCCAATCCAGATGCATCCGTCCGGCGTTTCCACGAAGTCGCGGGCCTTGAAGCGCCCGCCGGCAAACTCGTCGCTGTAGTGCACGAAGCCCAGCCGGTTAGGAGTGATATGTGCCAGGCCTTCGAAAAGGGTACCGGCCCAGATGCCGCCGTGGCCATCTTCCGACATGCAACGGGTGTAGTTGTCGTGGAAGGGACGTATTATCTGTGTCTGTGTCAGGGTGCTGTCCAGTACGTGGATTCCGTCGCGGGCGGAAACCCATATTTCGCCCGGATGATGCACGACAGCGTCCCTGCTTCTCTCTATGAAGGGAAGGGGTATAAGTTCTCTGCATTCCAGGTCGAAGGCATAAACGTCATTATCAACTGAAAGCAAAAGATAACGCCCCGTATAAGCAATGCGGGAGAATCTGGGAGACTGGTCATGACCCGCGAAGATGCACTCGGGGTCTGACGCCCCGTCGGAAGATACCAATATGCGGCCATCGCCGGAGACAATGTAGACCTCCCCTTGCGGGCCGCTGCAGACGGCCCTTCCCACGATTGGAATGGTGGAGACACTTCCGTCCGCAGTATTGACCCTTACCAGGGGGGCACCCCTTGGCGCTATCCAAAGGAAGCCTTTCTTGCTGCAGCACATCTGGCGGAGAGGCTCCCCGTCGACTTCGCTGCAGTCGAAGTACAGCATTCCGAGACGGTTGCCGTCGGTCTTGTACAATCCTTCGGAAGTTCCGGCCCAGATCGTCCCGGACTGATCCTCGGCAAGTGAGAAGACCACAGGCTGCAGATTGTTGGCCGCTTCTGGGAATGCGACGCTCAGTATATTGCTTCCGTCACAAAAGTCCAGCCCCGCATTGGTGCCCACCCAAAGGAAGCCTTTGGAATCCACGAGCACGTCGTTTATACAGTTGTCGCTCAGCCCGGAATGCATATCCAGCTGCGTTATCTGCCATTCCTGCGGCTCCGCTCCCCGCGCGCACGGCAGGAAGAGAACCAGGAAGGAAAGAAGTATGAAGAATCTTTTCGGCATCTTTGACGGATAAAAATAAAGAAAAGCATCCGTTAATGCAAAAATCGGCAATTCCAGCATCTTATTTTGTAAGCATTCTTCCTATATTTGCACTAATTCTTGCAGGATATTACATAATTCATAGAATTGTTTTCCACCTTTCCCCCTACCTTTGGACGTTAAATAACATTAAAATCTTCCTTCTATGAACCGTTCTTACAGTTTGCTATTTGTCTCACTGCTTTGCATTCTCGTGTCTTGCACCTCCAAGGAGAATGCCGACAACAAGGGCAAGGACCAGAAACCGAAACCCGAACCCCCTGCCGCAGTCGTTTCGAAAGGGGCCTACAAACACGTAGTCATCGTAGGCGTGGACGGCGGCGGAGCTTTCTTCCAGAAAACCGATACTCCCAGGTGCGACGAGATATTCAAGGACCAGGCTACGACCTACAGGTCCAAGACGTCTTACCCCACCATCAGCGCCCAGTGCTGGGGGTCGATGCTCCACGGAGTCCTTCCGGAATTCCACGGGCTTAACAACACCATTGCCGAGAACCGGGAATACTCATATCCCGGGAACAGCCCGTATCCTTCCATCTTCCGCGTAATCCACGAGGCGATGCCCGATGCCAAACTGGCATCCTTCGTCAACTGGTACGCAATCAACAACGGGATAGTGGAGGATAACATCGGCGTCACCAAAGAAGATGCCAGCCAGGATCCGGAAGTGGCCAGGAGAGTAGTCAATTACTTGGCAGACAACGCCCCGGCGCTGGTATTCGTCCAGTTCGACTCGGCCGACGGTGCGGGTCACAAGTACGGATACGGCACCGAAAACCACCTGCAGGCTATCAGCATCTTGGATACATATATAGGTTGGATCTACGACCAGCTGGGGCTTAAGGGGCTATCCGACGACACCCTGTTCATAGTGACTGCCGACCACGGCGGGATCGAGAAGGATCATGGCGGAAATACTGACGCCGAAAGATATGTATTTCTAGGGATAACAGGTAAGACCGTCGCGGACGGCACCATCATAGATGCCGAGGCCCGCGATATCGCGGCGATTGCCGCCTACGCTCTCGGGCTCGAATGCCCCGAAACCTGGACCGGCCACGTGCCCGCCGGAGTATTCAAGGACGTCACTTCGGTCAGCGAACGAAAGGAAATGGATGTGCCAGGCACCGAATATCGCCAGCATCAGACCGTACCTACCCCTGCCGTCAGCAGCATGCAGAGCCTTCTTGCAGGGCACAATGTAATCGCCTACCTCCCCTTCGACGGAAACATCGACGATGCTTTCGGCAAGGTGCAGACCACGAAGTCGGGAACACTCCAGTACAACGATGCATACTTCGGAAAAGGCGTGGCGCTGAACAATGGCTACGTAACTCTGAAAGACGTGAAGGTCGGCACAGGTTCCTTCTCCGTGGCCTTCTGGCTCAAGGGTTCCGTGGTAACTCCTGACAAGGCTGATCCTGGACTGATTTCCAACAAGGATTGGGAAGAGGGTGTTTACAAAGGATTCATCCTGTCGTACAGAGGGACCAAGGACATCAAGTTCAACGTCGGCGACGGCGGCAATAACAGGATGGATTACGTGCGTTATCTCCCGAACAACTACGACGAAGGCTGGATGCACGTCATCTTGACCGTCGACCGCGAGAATCGCAAAGTAAGGATTTACTACGACTTCGAGTTCGAAGGAGAAGATGCCGAGATTCCTGCTTCGCTCGCAAGCACTTCGTTCGACTCCCTGTCGCTCAATATCGGCCAGGACGGCACCGGTGCGCTGGCATACAAGCTCCCGGCCCAGATGGACGAGTTCATAATGACTTCCGACGTGCTGAGCGAGAGCGATATTGCCGCCCTCAAAGCCCACTACACTTCCAAGTAATCAGTTTGAAAGCTAAAAAAATTAATCCCGGCTCAGGACGAGCCGGGATTTATTATTATGGGTAAGCGGTTTTAGTTCTGGTAGCATCCGGGCCATGAGGTGGCGCCGCGGTCTTTGCCGTTGATGTCCTTACCGAGGGCTACGATGCTGTTAAGCCAGGCATAGAAGTCGGCGTCTGCATCCTGGATCTGAGCGTTCACATCGGCGGTGGCAGCGAGCATATTGCTGTTGGTACCGGTGAGGGTACCGTTCCACATGTACGGTGCGCTCCAGGAGCCGAAGCTCGCAGAGGTGGCATAATAGTCGTGACCGGAACCGGTGTCTTCCGTCCAATTCGTCCTGTCGTCGCCTTCCTTGGAAATCTTGCTGTACCAGCAATAAACAGGGAGTTTGGGACCGCCGTTTGCTATCGTCGTGGTACCGTCGACCTTAATGTCTCCGTTGACCCAGAAACTGTTGCCGACCGGGTCGAGCGAGCAAAGGATGGTGTTGAGCAAATAGTAATTACCGGTGTTCTGGAACTTGATGACGCCCCAGTTGTTCTTCCTTCCTGCTCCGGTCTCAGGAGCACGATAATTGTCGCCGACGATGGTAGTATTTGCGAGGATGAGCGTGCTGCTTGTGTTGTCCATACCGATCCATGAAATGTCATCGGAGTTACGACCACCATAATTGTCATGGAAGGAACAGTTGTTGAAGGCAAAGGTGCTTCCGGCCAAAGTGGCGAAGACAGTTCCCCTCAAGCCGCCATATCTGCCTGCATCGTTGCTTACTCCGGAAGTGTTCTCCTTGAATTCGCAGGCGTTGAAATAATACTTGACGTCACCTACGCGGCAATTGACGATAGCAGCGCAAGGGCTGTTATTGGAATTCTCGCGGTTTGTCCAGTTGCCGTCAAACACACATCCGTTAAAGTACCCTTCTCCACCTTCCTGCTGGATACGGAGGATGCCTCCGGAATAGGTGTTTGTCCCGATATAATTGTAATTCTCTTTGAACAGCACATCAGTACAGCTTACCTTCACACCAGACCCCGTCGCATAAATGGCGGCACCGGCAGCATTTGTATTATGGGCACCATCAGCATGATTACCCTGGAACTTGCCACCTGTGAATGTGGTATTGGCATTGCCGCTTTCAATCATTACAGCGCCGCCTTTCGCATCACACCAGTTGTCGATAAAATCGCAATCCGTGAAAGTGGTGGTGACGCTGGTGCCGTTGACGCAGATGGCTCCGCCCTGAACGGTGGAGTGGTTCCGGATAAAGTCGCAATCGTTGAAAGATACGACCCCACTGCCGGTAACATAAGCGGCTGCACCGTATTCGCCGGCGTCGTTGTTGTCTTTGAACGTAACCCTTGTCGCTGTGAACGTATTACAATTCTGCACATAAATGGCATTCTTGGTGAAACCCTTGGCCTCGCTGTCAGAGATGTTTACAACCGCACTGGCATTGTTGACGTGCACAATTCCGCCGGCACAGGTGCCGTTGGAGAACGAGCAGTTAGTAATATTCAAAGTGGCGGAGTTGAACAGGGAAATCGCCCCACCATTGCCTGATGTACTGTTGTTCCTGAAATAGCAGTGATCCAGATTCACCTCCTTTGCGCTGTTGTTGATACGGATGACTGAGGCGTTGGAGGCGCCGTTAGTGCCAGTGAATTTTACATTCTTTACGGTGATATACGAGTTTTGCTGAGGCCACAGCACGCCGGCCGTAGTGCCTTCGAGTGCAGTCCTTCCAAGGAATGTCGTGGTGTCCGTAGGAGTTACGGTTCCTTCCAGCGTAAAAGCGACATTGCCGTGATCAGGATAATTCAGCACAAGGTAATCGTCGCCGAAGGAGAACTCGTCGGCCGAGAAATGGAAGGTGGCACCTTTCAGGAGGAAGTGGTTGTCCTGGTTTGTGACAAAGGCCTTGAACTCGGCGGTTCCCATGGCATTGGTCCAGCTCTGACCAGCCCTGGAACCGGCTCCGGAGGGAGTAACATAGAACTGTCCTGCATGAGATTCAATATCGGACAACTTTATAATAGTACCGGAAGCCGTAGTATAGCTGCCGTTGTAGAAGAACGGTGTGCCCTGGTTATCCCCCTTAAAGAGACCGACACGGAATCCATCGCTGAGAGTGACGCCGGGAAGAACCGGGATGTAATAGTTGCCTGTGCCGGAAACGGTCACGCTGACCGTAACACCCGTGTCGGTCGCGGTCCCGGTAGTAAGGACTCCGCTGCCGTTGATGTTTACTGGAAGTAATCCGGATATGGCTTGAGCAGTACCTGTGTCTTTGCCTCCCATTACCTGAATCTTGGTAACTTCGCTATCGGTCACGCCAACCTTAAGCAGGCAGGCCACATTCTTGAATGCCAGCGTTGTGCTCCAGGTGTCGCCGTTCTTGACGGCCTTTGCCACGCAGATGTCGTTGGCGGCGAAGGATCCGTCCGTGCGAGATCCATTGAAATGGACATGCACGTTACCTTCGTCGTAAGAACCGCCTGCAGACGCAGGATATACGGCATAGAGTTCGGTGATTCCTTCCGCGACCTCCACGGTGAACGTGGTGCTGGATCCGGAAGAAGATGCAGCAGCCGTCGTGGCGCCGCCGGCCCAGACGAACTTGACTTCGTCTCCGGACGCCCAGGATA
>JAEEXQ010000065.1 GCA_016287875.1 Bacteroidales bacterium
AGAAGCACAGGCCGAGCACCGCAACCATAAAGAAGGCAGCGCCGCTGTTGTAGGGGAGACCCAGCACGTTCACGAACACCAGGTCGGCATATGCGGCCAGCTTGGGCAGCCAGGGGATGATTCCGAAGAGGATGATCCCGAGTATCAGTACGCCTACCAGGAACACCTTGCAGAGCTCCTTGCCGGTGAAGGGACTGTCCTCGCGCCTGCGGTAGTAGAAAAGGAATACCAAGGCGGGGATGGCCAGCAGGTTAAGAAGATGGATTCCTATGCTGAGGCCCATCAGGAATGCGATGAGCACTATCCAGCGGTTCGCCCGCGGCTGATCGGCCACGTCGTACCACTTGGTCATCAGCCAGAAGACTATGGCCGTGACGAGGGAACTCATCGCGTACACCTCTCCCTCCACTGCCGAGAACCAGAATGTGTCGGAGAAGCAGTAGGCGAGCGCTCCCACGAGCCCCGCGCCAATCACCCCGATCGCCGTCCCGAGGGGGAGGGTGGTGGTGCTTGCGGTGCTGCCGGTGGTGCCGGTGCTGGTGGTGCTTGCGCTGCTGCTGCCGCTGCCGGTGGCCATCCTTCTGGCAAACCAAACAATGGTCAGATATAGGAAGAGGATGGTGAGGGCCGAGCACAACGCACTCATCGCATTCACCAGGACGGCCGCATGCATATTATCGCCGAACATCGTGAAGATGCGCGCAAAAAGCTGGAAAGTAGGATTTCCCGGAGGATGCCCCACCTCAAGTTTGTACGATGATGCAATAAACTCCCCGCAATCCCAGAACGACGCAGTGGGTTCTATAGTGCTGAGATATGTGAACGCGGACACCACGAAAGCAAACGCCGCGGCAATCCTGTTCCATAGATTGAACTTCTTTTCTGTCATAACTCGCAAAGATAACAAATCTTTGTCGCTTTCCCTTACAAATGCCATTCCTACTTTAGCCGACCCCTTACCTTATGCCTTCTCGCCCTCCACCTTCTCGCCCCCCACCTCCTCGCACCCTGCCTTCTCGCACCCCGCCTTCTCGCACCCTGCCTCCTCCGGCCTTAGTCCCTCGGACCGGCCTTCGTCCCTCGTCCGGCCTTCACCGTCCAGCGCCCGTGGCGGCTAACTGGCTAATACACAGTAGTTTAATATAAAGTCTCCCCCTCATTTTCAAGGGGGAGACTTTATGCTATCAGCCTGTTACTCAGGCATTTAACCGCCACGCCTTTCCCCCCTGCCCCGCCGCTACTTGTGTATCACGCCACTGCCTACCCCCCCCTCGATCGGGCATCCTCTTTGGCGGCGTGCTGAGTAAACGGCTGAATATCAGTATATTATGCGATCAAGGCTGCTCAAAATCGAGCAGCCTTGATCGCATAAACCCCTCTGCCACAGCACTTTACTCAGCACGCCCTGCCGCCACTCCTCGCGCCAACCCGCCTCGCTGTCGCTCCACCTCGCTCCTCCGCGCTCTTTTTTTTGCCGGTCACCTAACTCATTGACTCACAGCATTATCCTGAAAACAAATCGGTTATTTTGGCCGATTTGTTTTCAGGATATAGTTGATACACAGCCACTTGACTGCCCGGCGTTTTCCCTTATGCCCGGCTCGACCGGGCATTTTTGTCGCTGGGCTAAGGCCGCCGGCGAGGAGAGCCCTTCAGGGATGTAGCTCCCCGCAGCCGGCGCCGCCGTAGCTGCCGGTCCTGCTTCGACCGGCAGCGTTGCCCACTGAAACGCGCTGGAAAAGTGGTTGGTGTTCCCTGCCCCCACTTATGTGTCCCCGGTTCCCCACTTAGGTGTCCCAGCCCCTACGTATGTGTTCCCGGCCCCAGCGTAGGTGTTCCTGGTCTGCAAGTTTTTGTGAGACCAGGAACGATTTTGGCCGTTTTTGTTCCTGGTCTGCAATTTTTTGGCAGACCGGGAACACCCAGGGGTTCTGGTCTGGGGTTTTTGTGGTCAGGAGGTTGAGTGCATCGGGGCATGACAGAGAAGAAGGCATTGCGGCTGGCCGTGCAGCAGTTAAGTGTATGCAACAATCAAGAGGCGCGCAGCAGTCAAGCGCATGCAGCGGTCAAGCGCATGCAGCAGCCAAGTGATTGACAGACAGATAATTGCCGGAAAGAGAATCGGCAAATTTTGCCGATTCTCCTGCTGGGAAAGTGTTGATAGCCAAGTGGTTAGGTGCTGCAATGCGCAGATGAAAGATGTCCCGGTTGGGAGAAGGGGGTGCGGTCACGGTGTCCGCGGCAGGTATCTAGGGCACGGGATCGTAGCCGGAGCCGCCCCAGGGGTGGCAGCGGAGGATTCTTTTGAGCGAAAGCCAGAATCCCTTGAGCGGGCCATACTTGCGGAAGGCTTCGAGGGCGTATTGGGAGCAGGTGGGGGTGAAGCGGCAGGTTGGCGGTTTTAGCGGGGAGATGCACAGCTGGTAGAATTTTATCAGCAGTATGAATGGCGCGCTCAGTATGGTTTTCAGCAGCTTCATTTATTAGCCGGATTTGTTTCGGCAGCAGTCCCGGCGGCAGTTTCGGTAGCGAAACCGGCGGCGACCCCGGCAGCAGTTCCGGCGGCAGACCCTGCGGCGACCCCGGCACCAGTACCCGTCTGCTGGGCATCCGTGATGCGTTTCAGGATGGCACCGATTTCCTTGAAGATGGTTGCGGAGTCGGCGATTTCCTGCGAATTGTACTGGAACATCACGTCCACTCCGTCGATTTTTTGCTGGCGGTAGGCTTCGCGGATGCGGCGTTTCAGCAGGTTCCGCTTGACGGCGCGTTTGAAGAAGCGTTTGGGGACGGATACCAGAATCCTGGTGGGGAGATGCCCGATCTGGTCGGGCATGACGTCGGGGGCACCCGCCGCCCCCGCACCCGGTGCGCCAGAGCCCGCCGCCCCCGCACCCGCCGCGCTAGAGCCCACTGCACCTCCGCCCGCCGCACCTGCGCCCGCCGCACCTACGTCAAGCCCCGCACTCGCCCCCGCGGCGGCGGGCTGGGCGAGCCAGCAGTAGCGGAAGTGCCCGAGGCCACCCCATCTGCCGTCGGCGAGAAGGGTGGAAATTGACTTCTTGCCGGACAGCCGCTCTGATTTGCCAAGCGTGTTGCCCCGGGGAGTCATAGGAAATTACTTGTTTTGCTGAAGATAAAGCTCGATAGCGCGGGCCACCGAAGGAGCCTCCGGGGTAGGACCCTGGATGTCGATGCTCAGGCCGGCATCTTCCATTGCAGGAACGATGCTCTTGCCCCATCCCGCGAACTTGACCTTGCCCTGCTTGAACTCAGGGAAGTTCTCGTACAGGCTCTTGACATCGGCCGGGTTGTACAGCGCTACGATGTCGTAGGAAGAAACGTCCAGGTCCTTCAGGTCCTGGGTGACGCTCTTTACCAGCTCGGCCTCGGTGAAGTCCACCCCGGCCTTGGTGAGCAGGGAAGTGAGGGCCTCGGAGTTCGAACCGGCGTTCTTGGCGATGAGGAACTTCTCTCCCTTGTGCTTGGGGCCGATCAGGGCCACCAGCGACTCGGGGGTGCCTTCGCCGAAGAAGATCTTGCGCTTGCGGAAGACGATATGCTTTTGCAGGTAGATGGCCACCAGCTCCGTGGTGCAGAAGTATTTCATTGTCTCGGGGACCTTGAAACGGAGTTCCTCGGCGAGTTTGAAATATGCATCTATGGCGTGGCGGGAGGAGAATACGATGGCCGTGTAGTCGGGGAGATTAACTCTTTGGTCGCGGAATTCCCTGGAACTCAGGGGCTCTATGCGGAAGAAAGGCCTGAAAGTTATATCTGCTTTAAACTTGCCTTGAAGGGCCTCGTATGCGGTCAACTTTGACGGTGCCTGCTGTGAAATCAGGATTCTCATAATAGCATTTCGACTTTAAAATACCACTGCGGATGCCACCACGGCACCAACGGGTAAAAATTCAAGCCCGCAAAGATACAAAATAGTTGCCAAACCACCGCATTCGGAGTGCAAAATCTGCCCTTCGCGAGTAATCGAAATGAGCCAGAACAGAGCAAGTTCGGCCCGGATCACGTTGCGGAACACTCCGTCGGAAACCCCGAAAATGGACAGCGCCCCCAGCGAAACGGCCATCAGTATCATAAAGCAGATGAAGTAGTTGTGCATTCCTCTGCGGATGGCGAGGCGCTTTTCGCTATGGAAGTGCTTGCGGCCGATGTTCAGTATTATGGCGTGGAGAATAATGCGCAGAAGCAGGAAGGCGATCAGCACGAGGTACAGTTCCGCGAAGCGCAGCCAGGGCTCATCCCATCCGGCAAGGAAGGACGGAGCGTAAAGACCGAAACGGTCAAGCACCACGATGAAGGGAATCACCAGCATACGGGAATAGAAGTTCCTGGCGCGGGCGGTGCTGAGGCTGTGCTCGATTTCGAGGTTGCCCCGGCTGCGGGTGAGGCATCCGGATACGGCGGGGAAGATTCGGAAGATTCCGGGAAGGAGGAAGAGCAGCAGCAGTGCGCAGGCGACCACCATCCAGGCGTGCACGGTGACATCCAGCCAGCCGGTCAGGGGGACGGCCGGAGGGGCATCAGCACTCAGATGGAGGGTTCCTAAATCCATACATTCACAAATATAGCTAATAAAATGATTATCTTTGCGGATATGAAGAACGATAATGATTGGAAACAGCGTCTGGGGGTAGTTTATTCCACGAACCCGGACTTTCAATACCAGACTGCGGCCGAGGTTGAGGAGGATACCCTCCCGCCCGCCAGGCAGCGCCTGATAGTTGCCATCGACCGTCGTCAGCGGGCGGGCAAGCAGGTTACCCTGGTGAAGGGCTTCGTGGGCACCCAGGACGACCTCGCCGCCCTGGCTAAAACCCTGAAAACCAAGTGCGGAGTGGGCGGTACGGCCAAGGATGGAGAGATTACCATCCAGGGGGATCTCCGCGATAAAATCGTGTCCCTGCTGGCCTCTATGGGCTATAATGCCAAGCGCGGGAATTGATTTGGCATAGCTTTTGCCCCGACCGTCATCGAGAAACACTTACCATTATGAAACGTTTAATTCTCCTTCTGGTTGCACTGACGGTGTCGGTAAACCTTTCCGCACAATATAACGGTTATTATTCTCCTTATCCTCAGGAGCCTTATCCCGGCTATTACGCTTACGGCTATGTCCCCTTCGACTACGAAACGGGCCTGATGATCTATGGCAGCCGTTACCGCAAGGCCGCTTCCCAGACTTATTGGGGCTTGGCTGCAATGACTTTCGGCCCTGCTACCGGCATTGCCATGGCCGTGTTCGGATATGGTGAGAACGAGAGTAACGAGATGATGGGAGAGTCCGGAGGAGGCGGTAATGCAATGATAGCACTTGGCGCCATCGTCACCGTAGCCAGCATCTGGGGAGGTATTCACCTGTGGCGTTCCGGGCACAAGGAAATCGATGCGATGATGGACGATTACAACGCCCGTTACGCTCCCAAGCCCTACGGATCCAGTCTTAAGGCAGGTGCTACCCGAAGTGGCGTGGGCCTTGCGCTCAATTTCTAGGGCGAATACATACAAAAACATGGTTGGCAATTTCTCGTGATTAGCGAGAAATTGCTAACTTTGTAAACTATGACAATGGACCGAATACGCAATTTCTGCATTATCGCACACATCGACCACGGTAAGTCCACCCTTGCCGACCGTCTGCTTGAACTGACGCAGACGCTGAGCGAGCGCGATATGGAGGCTCAGGTGCTGGACGATATGGATCTGGAGCGCGAGAAGGGCATTACTATCAAGAGCCACGCAATCCAGATGCAGTACAAGGGCCACATCCTCAATCTTATCGACACTCCCGGCCACGTGGACTTCAGCTACGAAGTCTCCCGTTCCATCGCTTCCTGCGAGGGTGCGCTGCTGGTGGTGGATGCGTCCCAGGGCGTCCAGGCCCAGACCATCGCCAACCTCTACCAGGCCATAGACCACGGGCTCGAAATCATCCCCATACTCAATAAGATAGATATGGACTCCGCGCAGCCGGATGTGGTGGCGGATCAGATCGTGGACCTCATCGGCTGCGACCTGGACGACATCTTCCGCATCTCCGCCCGCACGGGGGAGGGCGTACAGCCCATCCTGGATGCCATCGTGGAGAAGATCCCCGCCCCGAAAGGGGACCCGGAAGCTCCCCTGCAGGCCCTCATCTTCGATTCCGTCTTCAACCCCTTCCGCGGGGTCATCGCCTATTTCAAGATAAAGAACGGAACCCTGCATAAAGGCCAGCAGGTCAAGTTCTTCAATACCGGCCAGGATTATGAGGCGGAGGAGATAGGCATACTGCGGATGAAACTGGTGCCGACGGCCGAGGTAGGCTGCGGCGACGTAGGATATATCATCTCCGGAATCAAGAGCGCCGCCGAGGTGAAGGTGGGAGATACCATCACCGACAAGGAGAACCCCTGCGTCGAGGCTATCGCCGGATTCGAGGAGGTCAAACCCATGGTCTTCGCGGGTATGTATCCCGTGCAGGCGGATAAATTCGAGGAGTTGCGCACCGTGCTGGAGAAGTTCCAGCTGAACGATGCATCCTTCGTGTACGAGCCTGAGAGCTCTCTCGCGCTGGGAAGCGGTTTCCGATGCGGATTCCTAGGCCTGCTGCACCTCGAAATCGTGCAGGAACGCCTCTTCCGCGAGTTCGATATGGACGTGATCACCACCGTCCCGAACGTATCCTACAAGGTGTACACCACCCAGGGGGAGGTGCTCGACGTGCACAATCCCTCCGGTCTTCCCGCACCTACTGTCATCGACCATATAGAGGAGCCTTTCATCCGTGCGCAGATAATTTCCAAGGCCGAGTTCTTCGGCCCCGTGATGAAGCTCTGCCTGGATAAGCGCGGCACCCTCGTCAGCCAGCACTACATCACCTCCGACCGCGTGGAGCTCAACTACGACATGCCGCTTTCGGAGATAGTGTTCGACTTCTATGACAAGCTCAAGAGCATATCGAAGGGCTATGCTTCCTTCGACTACCATATAATCGGCTACCGCAGCGCGCGGCTGGTCAAGCTGGACATCCTCCTGAACGGAGAGCCGGCGGATGCCCTCTCCACCCTGATTCACGAGGATAATGCCTATGAGTTCGGGCGCAAGATGTGCGTCAAGCTCAAGGACCTCATCCCCCGCCAGCAGTTCGACATTCCCGTGCAGGCCGCCATCGGCGCGAAGATCATCGCCCGCGAGACGGTGAAGCAGGTGCGCAAGGATGTTACCGCGAAGTGCTACGGCGGCGACGTGACCCGTAAGCGCAAGCTGCTCGAGAAGCAGAAGGAGGGAAAGAAGCGTATGCGCCAGATAGGCAAGGTACAGGTGCCTCAGAGCGCGTTTATGGCCGTGCTGAAGCTAGACTAATATAATTTTCTGAATATGAAGAATTTATTGTTGTTCCAAAACATCGGAATCTGGGAAGTTCTCATCATCGCTTTCGTCGTGCTGCTGGTCTGGGGCGGCAAGAAGATTCCCGAACTTATGAAGGGTCTTGGCAAGGGTGTCAGGAGCTTCAAGGAAGGGATGAACGAAGTCGAAAAGGAACTCAAGGACGTCGATAAGGACATCAAGTCCGAGGAGTAATGGCCGGAGAGATGTCCTTCTGGGACCATCTCGAGGAGTTGCGCTGGTGCCTGCTCCGGGTGGTCGTTGTGTTCGTGATTGCGCTGGTGGGGTGCTTCATCGCCCTGCCGCATATTTTCGATACGCTGATCCTGGGCCCGGCCCACGCCGACTTCTTCCTTTACCGCTGGCTGGGCTTCATCTATGGCCCTGGCGAGGATGTCTCCATAATCAACATTAACGTCGCGTCGCAGTTCATGACGCATATCAGCGTCAGCATGTGGATGGCGCTGCTGATCATCTTCCCGTATCTTATGTATCAGATATGGGTATTCGTGCGCCCTGCCTTGTTCGACAAGGAGGTGCGCGGGGTGCGCTCCGCCTTCCTTGGCGGGACCGGCCTTTTCTATCTGGGCTGCACCGTGGGATATCTGGTCATCTTCCCTATCATCTTCAAGTTCCTTACCGCCTACAGGGTTTCGGACAGCATAGTGAACCAGATCAACCTGAACAGCTATATGGGTATATTGCTGAGCATGGTCTTCGTGATGGGTCTGGTGTTCGAACTGCCGTCGCTGAGCTGGCTGCTGGGCAAGTTGGGGGTAATCTCCCGCGAGCTGCTTAAAAGCTGGCGCCGCTACGCCGTGGTGGTGCTGCTGGTGCTGGCCGCCCTCATCACCCCCACCGGTGATCCTTTCACCCTGCTGGTAGTATTCCTGCCCTTGTACGGCCTGTATGAATTATCCATATGCGTGGTAAAATAAAAGCCGCCCTCAGTTCGATGAGGCTGCGGACCCTGCCGTTGAGCCTGGCCGGGGTTCTGCTGGGGGGCAAGCTGGCGCTGGAGCGCTGGCAGGTGAATCCCTGGGTGCTGGTGCTGGTCTGCCTTACCACCGTCTGCCTGCAGATACTGTCCAACCTCAGCAACGAGTTGGGGGACGTGCTCCGGGGAACCGATACCGCCGAGAGGCAGGGGCCTGCATACGGCCTTAATTCCGGGGTGCTCAGCCTAGCTCAGATGAAGTGCCTGATACGGGCGTTCGTGGTGCTGTGCTGTATAGGCGGGGCGGGGATGATACTGCTGTCTTTCGGCACCTTCCTCTCCTGGAAGCCTCTGGCCCTGCTGGTCCTGGGTGCCTGCGCCATTTGGGCGGCGATGAAATATACCCTTGGCAAGAATCCCTACGGATATCGTGGGATGGGGGATATCTTCGTGTTCATCTTCTTCGGGCTGGTGAGCGTGATGGGCTCGTACTTCGTGTGTTCGCATCGGCTGGATTCGTGGGAGTTCGTGCTGCCTGCCGCGGGAATCGGGTTCTTCAGCGTGGGAGTGCTGAACATCAACAATATCCGCGACATGAAGACCGATGCCGTGAACCGCAGGACGGTGGCGCTGCGTCTGGGCCTGAAGGGTGCCCGCATCTATCAGACGGTGCTGCTGTGCCTGGGGTGGTCGGCCCTCGTGGCCTTCTCGCTTCTGCGCGGCCGCTCCTGGTGGTTCCTCCTGGCCCTTCCGCTCTTCCTTGCCCACCTCCGCGGTGTCTGGACCCACACCGACCGCTCCCTCGACCGCTACTTCCCCCTGCTGGTCTTCGGCACGTTCATCTTAGCCATCATATACTAGCCGGCCGGTGTCGGCTGTGTCCCGCCCTGAGAAGTAATATCGATATTTGTTGGCAAAATTTTTGCAGCAATTCCACATGAAACGATAGCTGGGTAATAGGGATTTCCGCATTTTAATAACAGTAATTGAGAATGCTCCACACAAGTATTAGGCATGGTAAATGTTTTGTGGTTTTGCTCTTGGCAGTAGTGCTTCCTTATCACTTATCTAGGGCACAAAGCATCAAATGCATCAAAACTGTTCCAGAACAAACCACTTTGGACGATCACGATTTCAAGTGGACGGATTCATATACCTTCCTTTTAGACAAAGAGGACTATATGAAGGATGTGACGCGTTGGTTAAAAGCTCATAATAAGATGCCGAGGAAGGAACGTTCCGAACTTAATAAAAAACTGGGACTTATGGCGGACTTTTTCGGGAATCATGTAAGAAAGGATGGCGATACCCTTAGGTGCTTCTTTACGAATGAAGAAGAATTAAAGGAGTGCTGGTTCCTTGGGCACGGCCAAGTCGTTTTCAAGAATGACAATTGGCTTGTGTATGGAGTTCGTGAATACAAGAAGAGTGTTTTGGTTTTTTGCATAGCACCGGATGGAACTCTGGAGTTAAATGGACAAGTCCAAACAAAAGATGGTAGTATTTTCTTTTATAGGATGAATGTGGATGATAATAATGTATTCTCCTGCGCTTCGGGATACAGGCCTAATGAGCATGTTTTCGAACATCAATTACATCCACGGCTATATGTCCATTTAGACGGCGAGTATTATGATACTCATGCTATCACGGATTTGACCAGTTACGATTTCGAGTGGACGGATTCATTTACTTTCCTTTCTAACCAAGAGGGTTTTGTAAAAAGTGCCGAAGAAGTCTTAAATAAGAATAATCATCATTTGCCGAGGAAGCTTCGTTCTTGGCTTAAAAAAGAGCAAGGCCTAGCGGCAGACTTACTAGAGAACCATGTAAGGAAGGAGGGTGATACTCTTAGGTGCTTCTTCAATAATGAAGAAGAATTAAAGGAGTGCGGGCTCCTTGGGCATGGCCAAGTCGTATTTGAGAATAACAATTGG
>JAEEXQ010000066.1 GCA_016287875.1 Bacteroidales bacterium
CGCTGATTTCTTCCAGCTGACCCAGCGCCGAAGTCGAGCGCGTGCCGGTGTCGAACTTGGAAGACTGGGCCCCGGCCGCCAAGCTGAGGCAGGCCAGGAACAAGCTTGCAATTATCTTTTTCATCTCTGAATCAGGTCAAGATCTTTTAGCGACGGCAAGGAATACCCTTCAGCCTCAGGATTCTCGAAACTGAAAGATTTCCCCTCCGGAGTAGTGAAAGTGATGCTGCGGAGCGCGAGCATGTCATTCTTGATGAAGTACTTGGCCGAGCCGAGGGCAGCGGCCGCAAAGCTGGCGAACTCCTCCTTGAACAGAGGGGCGTCGGAGCGGGGGACGCGGATCCTGTATGTATCCTGCAGTATCTTGTTCACGGAGAAGAGGAAGCATTCGCTGTCGGCATCGTAGCGGCTCAGTATCAGCCGGGCATCGCTCCCGAGGATGGCCGCAGTGAAGGCCTTCTCGGCCGCAGGAAGCAGCGAGGAGATATAGCCGGCCGTCCTGTCGGCATCCCTCCGCCTCGCCTCGAATTCCGCGGTGGATTCGAATTCACCCTTGGCCCATAGTTTATAGCGATTCCAGGCGAATACGGAGAAAGACTGCTGGGGATAGAACATCACCAGCATATCGAACTTGTCGGCATCCTCCATATAGGGGAGAAGCTCGCGGCCCTTGTGATTGAGCAGGGCCCTTCCTTTGCCGCGGCCCGCTATGATCGCGAAGGGGAGTCGGCCGGCTCCGCTCACGGAGGCGTTGAAACTGTAGGGGGAGAGGCCATCGTATTCCTCCGGAAGAATCTGCTTGCCGCCGCTTTCCTTCATTCCCCACTTGCCGCCGGGCATATGGTAGCACCAGCTGTCCGGAGCCGTTGGCCAGTAGGACAATCCCCCGTAAATAGGCGGAAGAGCCTCGCTGCCATCATCCCCACGCACACCCCAGCGGCCGTTTTTGTTCACGTAGAACCAGTTGACGCCGGCCCATTTCCCTCCCCAACGGCGGAGAGGCGCGGTAAGAAAGACGGTGTCGTACTGTATGGGGACCACCGTGCGGGCATCGGAAGATACCGCCCCCCACTTGCCACCGGTCTTGACGGCGGCTACTTCATCGTTGCGGCTATAAAGCACGGTCTGCTCATAATGGTCGGGGGTGCCGGCAAGGTGCTTCCCTCCCTCGTCTATCCATCTGTAGAAACCGTCTTTCCCCCGGGAGAGCATCTGCGCCTTGCCTCCATCCGCGTGCCCGAAAGGTATGGTCTCGCAGTTATAGCCCTTGAGGGTCTGTTTCCACTTCCCGTCCGCCAGGCACAGGGCGGAGTACTTCGATCCTTTATTGTAGATTACCAGCCCTTCGGAAAGTACCCACATCCTGTCGCAACGCACCGGGCCGTAGGCAAGGGTGGCGATATAATTCTTGTCCGATTTCCTGATCTGGGCTATTCCGCACCATATTTCCGGGGATACGCCCGGTATGGCCACGTTCTTCGAAACGACCGTCCAGCCCTCCTTCTTGGGGAGCGTATTGCCTTCGCAGAGCCTCTTGAAATCGGCACTGCCGCTCACTATTACGTCCTGCCCGGCCAGCTGGAAACTGCCGAGCAAAAGAAGCACTGCGGCCAGGACAATATTACGCATAGAAACTAGAGATTAAGATGAAAGTCCATACCGACGGTCCAGCGGCGCAGCCCGCCTCCATCTGGCGACAGGTCCAGAAGGCCGTAGGCGGCCGTCAGCTTGAAGGAAAAGCCCTTCGTTCCGAATCCTGCTCCGGCCTTGAGATAGATATTGAAAGGCTTGACGCCATAATCCTTCAGGCAGTCCAGCTTCTGTTTGTTTCCATCCGCGTCCTTTGGCCACGCGATATCGTCGCCGGAGATTTTCGATGAAAGGCAGTAGTCGAACACAGGGCCGACACAAAAATTGAAGAATCCGCTCTGCCGGTTGAACGTGACAGGCATCTGGACGTGCTGCTCACGGATGTCGGTATCGAAATTGCCCAGGGATACGGGGCATAGTTTCTTGTCGTCGTCCCAGGCGCCGGGAGCGCCCCAGAGTATGTCGTATTTGTAGTTGAGGCCAACGTTGACCATGCTGGACATGGATACCGGGATACCGTATATGATACCGGCATAGGGACCCATGCCAAAGCCGCTGGCCTTGTATCCTTCAGGAGCCTCGCGGCTCATGAATTCGAAGTTCATTCCGAAGTCGAAGCCCAGCTGGGCCGATGCTCTGGGGGCCGAAAGGCAAAGGCCTGCCAGGATGATAAGGAGAAGCTTTTTCATATACTCTTACTTTTAATTCAGCCTAACCATTGTGGTCACAACCATACCGGCGTTGCCGTCGCTGCCCACATTGGTCTTGATCTTGCCGCGGTCGGCACCCACGACGGAGGTATAGAAATTCAGCTGCGTGCCGTTGGTCATATATGCCACGAATCGAAGGGTGAGCGAAGAAGCTTCGAAGTGCTCCATCCGCAGGGTCCCGGGCACGATCTTGCTTTTGTATTCCGCTGCGCTGCTCCAGTCAAGCGTGACATACTCGGCCGCATCCTTGGAAAGATCGCACTCCCAGTAGCCGGAAGTGCCGTCGATGGCATAAGCAACCCCATCCACATACTCACCTTCATTCGAAGGATAGTGGGCGGGCAGCCTCCTCGATGAGACAGTTCCTGCCTTGGGGTCGAAGGTATGGATTACGGCTCCATCATATTCATTACCGCCCCACCAGCTGAGTTTATCTGTTTTGGAGATATAAGCCCGGTTCGGGTCCATTCTCTCGTTGAAGGAGCAGATGAGGTTTCCGAGTGAGACTGAACTTGCGGATACGCTAAGATTATAAAAGTCTGTGCAGGCTACGGTCCTGGTCCAGGAATCTTTACCATCTCCCTCCTCGATTTCTTTATCATAAGTATCTGCGTCATAAAGCTTTCCACCAATGGAAAGAAGGAAAGACTCTTTGCTGGCTTCCACCTGGAGGAGTACCGGCTCAAATGAAGGAGGGGCGATGATTCCCTGCATTCCGCCATTAGCGCCGGGATAGCCGAAAGTCCCGCCCAGACAGGTGCCGCCCGCAGGATAGAGTTTCCAGCAGGAGATATTGTCCCCAAGTACATTTACCGCATCCAGCGTGTTGCCGTTATCTTTCAGGCAGATAAGTGACGGAAGCCCTCCGTTTATGCCATCATAATTCCAGCCACCGGTCCTCACAAACAGGTCATTTCCCAGCTGGTGGAACCAGCCGTTGAGGAAGCTGGGCTGCTTGAAGCCGTCGTCCATCCCGTTGGGAGCGCCCGCCTCCAATGTCCACTCGAACAGGGCGCCGTCGCTCTTTCGGATAAGGTAATGGGCGCCGTGACGCTCGTGATACTTGGCGCTGAAATCATTAATGATCTTGGACAGCGCATGACGCGCGTTGCCGTCCTTGGGATAATTATTCCATCCGCCCTTCACATCGTAATGACAGTTGGCGAGCCACAGCCAGCCTTCGTCAACCGGAAACACGAAGCCGGGGGAAATGATTAGATTGGCCTGGATGGTCTCGGCCACATTGCCGTCGGCCCCCTCAACGTCCACGGTATAGCTGACCTCCACCATCGATCCGTCTTCAGACACGGTGTAGAGGGCCCTGGGGCCCACGGTGACATCGCCCTCCGCCTTGGTGGCCGCGCCGCCCTGGGCGAGGGCCAGCATCTGCGCACCGGCTATATTCGCTTTACGGAAGGTGACTTTAGCATTCTTCCCGTCTCCCCCTTCCTTATCGCAGGATAAGAGGATGACCATAGATAAAGTTAGAATGGTTAATAGTCTAGTTTTCATAAGCATAGATGTTTTTTGCAAAACTACAGCATCGGCAGATTCTTCTTGTGGCGGAAAACGCCACAAAGCTCTGATTTTCAAGGTTATTTCCATAGGAAATGATATCTTTGCATAGCTATGCGCCGCTTTGCCGTCATATTGATACTGCTTTTGTCTGCCGGGGTGGATGCCCGGTCAGGGCCGGGCATGACGGCGGAAGGGCCGGGCATGACGGCGGAAGGGCCGGGCATGACGGCGAAAGGGCCGGGCATGACGGGGCCGGGCGTGACGGGGCCGGCGATGCGTTTCGTGAACTATGGTTCGGCGGACGGGCTGCCGTCCAACACCGTCTATGCAGTAGCGCAGGATGCCGACGGCATCCTTTGGATAGGCACACGCAACGGGCTTGCCAGTTTCGATGGCAGGCGCATCAAGGCATTCAAAGAGTACGGAAGGGTGAACGCCCTTGCCGTGGACCGGGGCGGACGGCTGTGGGTAGGGACGTCGAAGGGGCTGAGGGTGATGCCCGATCAGGTCGGGCATGACGGCGACATACGGGCCCTGCACGCCGATGCCGAGGGTTATGTATGGGCCACCGTGGGGGACACCCTCCTTTTGAAACTGTCCTACGATGACGGCATCAAGGAAGAGGCCCGCTGCTTCTACCACAAGCGGGATTCGGAAGGGGACTATCCGTATTATCAGATATACGAGGCTGCGGACGGAAAGCTCTGGCTGGCCGGCCGCCTGGTCCACAACCAGTTCGTCGCGGACAGGGAATCACCGCAGGCCACTCTCCCCCGCTGGAATCTGTTCTGCAACGGGAGCTACGCTGAATGCGGCGGCAGGCTGTATGCATTCGAAGACCATACATCCCTCCTGTATGCCTGCGAGGGCGACAAGCCCGTCCCCCTCGGCCGGCTCCCCATAGCTCATACGCGGCTTCTCACCGACAGCAAGGGGCGTCTCTGGGCCGCCGGCTCTTACGGCCTGGGCATAGTGGATACCGCCCATCCGGAACGTACGAAAGTATTCCGCCATTCGGCCGCCGACTCGACCAGCCCATCCTCCGGAGAGCTCTACTGCATATTCGAAGACCGCCAGGGCAATATCTGGGCGGGTGGCGACAACGGCCTTTCCGTCCTCTGCCCCGCGCTTCAGAGGGTGGATGTCATCTCACGGGCCAACGTCACCGCAATAATGCAGGAAAGCAGCGGGAAGATGCGCATAGGGACGGCGGAGGAGCGCGTATCCTGCCTCTACGAGGATAGCTCCGGAACCATATACGTAGGGCTCTGGAACAACACCGGATGGGAGGTCTGGAAGGATGGGAAAATGCATAAGGAGCGCTTGAGCGGGCCTCTCCCCGAAGAACAGCTGGAAGCCCGGTACCTGGACGGAGCCAATTGGATCTCCGCATTCCTGGAAGACAGCCGCGGCCATTTCTGGGTGGTGAGCTGGGAAGGAGTCGGACTCAACGGATGGGACCGTCAGGCCAGGCGGAGCCTTCCTCCCCGCTGGCTCAGCCCTTTCCGGTATCCATCCCCGCAACTGGACTCCAACATCTACCTCAGTTCCCGCCTGGGCAGCGCCCTGATTGAGGATGCCCGCGGGAATCTGGTCTATGCCACCACACACGCCGGCCTGAACATCATCGACGGTGAAACCGGGCTGGTCACTAAATACTACCGTGGGAATTCTTCCATCCCCGACGACTATGTCACCGACCTCTGCCTTTCGCCGGACGGAACCGTCTGGGCCGCCACACGCGGAGGGTTGTGGAGATGCCCGGTCGGAGCCGGGCATGACGGCGCGAGGGCCGGGCATGACGGCGGCGTCATTGCCGGCCCCGACCGGCAATCCTACCTTGACGGAATGCTGGTACAGTCGGTGGAATCCGACGCCAAAGGCCGCCTATGGGCCGGCACCGAAGACGGACTCTACTTCATAGATACCGACGGAAGCACCGGCCGCCTCCCCAAGGAACTGGGCTTTCCCTCCGAAATATACGGAGAACACGTCTCCTGCCGCCTCGCGGACGGATCCCTGGCATTCGGAGGCGCCGCGGGTGCCGTCGTCTTCCATCCCGACAGCCTGCTGTCCATACGGGCCGGGGGAAGCCTGCCTCTCCAACGCCTGGTCCGGCAGCGGCACCGGCTGAACGACGGAGAATGGACGGAAGGGAGCTTCTCCGGATTCCCGGAAAACATCAGTCCCGGCCGCTATGTACTCCAGGAGCAGAGTTCGGATATCTTTGGAAGATGGGATTATGGAGAATCCTCCCGCCGCGTACTCCGCGTCCCGCCGCCCCTGTGGCTGCGCTGGCCCTTCCTGCTGGCCTACCTGCTGGTTTCGCTGGTGGCCGTCCTGACGGTCATCAAACTCCGAGAGAGGCGTCTGCTGGTGAAGGAACTGGATATGCGCAACCGCCTCTTCTCCATCATCTCCCACGACCTCCGCGGCCCCGTATCGGGCAACCGCCTGCTGGCCCGGCAGCTGCTGGAACAGGCAGATAAACTGGACGCCGCCCAACTGAAGGAAGCCCTCGGCCTGCTATCCAAGTCGGCCGACAATACCTCATCCCTGCTGGAAAACCTGCTGCTATGGTCGCTGGACCAGGAGGGAATGCTGAAACCGGTAATGCGCGATGAAGACCTGGCCGGGCTGGCAGCCGAAGCCATAGAACCCCTGCGGAAAGGGTGCACCGTCGAAGTGGACATCCCCACCGGGCTTAGCGTGCGTACCGACCGCAATATGCTGCTGACCTGCCTGAGGAACCTGCTGGACAATGCCGTCAAGGTGACTCCGGCCGGCGGGAAGGTGGTGCTTCGGGCCCGGGGGCCGGTGCCGCGGACACATGGGCCGCAGATTACCATCACCGACGAGGGGCCCGGCTTGCAGGAGGGGAAGACCGGCTGGGGCCACGGGCTGGGCCTGGTCATCACCCGGGAGCTGCTGGGCAAGCTGGGGGCGACGATGCAGATGCAGAACAGGCCGGGAGCCGGTCTTGAAATAAATATTGATTTATGATAAACGTCCTTCTGATAGAAGATTCCGCCGTGTTCGTATTGGGCCTCAAGCTGGCCCTGTCGGGCAATCCAGCCTTCGGCAGCGTGGAATCCGTGGCCTCGCCCGGAGCAGCCGTAGCATTCCTCAACGCCCATCCGGAGACGGATATCGCCGTGGTGGACATAACCCTGGAGTCCGAGACGGACGGCCTTACACTTCTGGGGATTCTCCGGGAGGCCTTCCCGGCGTTGAAGACGCTGGTGCTGTCCCATTATAAAAATCCGGCCTACATACTCAGGGCCGTCAGCTCCGGTGCCAGCGCCTATCTGGCCAAAGACTCAGCCCCCGGGTCCATTATCGCGGCGATTGCCGACGTGGCTGCCGGCAAGTGCCTCTTCTTCGGGGAAACTATAGATTCCGAGAAGATCCTCCGCCTTTTCGACGGGCGGGACAATCTCGATTCCCGGAAGCCTCAGGGGCTTACGCCGCGCGAACTGGAAGTGCTGCAGCTTACATCTTCCGGCTACAGCAACTCCCAGATTGCCTCGGCCCTGGATATCTCCTTGAACACGGTCGACAGCTACAAAGAGCGCATCAAGGGCAAGTTCGGCCTCGACAGCATTGTAGAATGCGTTGCCACCGCCGCTTCCAAGGGGATAGTGGCGGTGTAACGCGTATAGTCGATTTAGGTTTAGTATTTGATTTCCAGCACGCGGACGTGGGCGGATTCGTCGCCTTGGGCCATCTTTGAGGTCATCTTTACGATGCGGCCGGAATTATCCTTTTCGTAGGTGATGTGCCATTCGATGCTGGAGGAGACGAAGTCCTGGATATAGCCGACCGGGAGTTTCTTGGTAGCTGGTCCGCACTGTCCGAAGATTGCTAAAGGCTCGCTCTCGACGACCAGCCCCATCACCAGATTGGCATTGGCGGGGAAGGTATTATCCTCGTCGCCATACATGAAGATGAGCGCGGAACCTCCGGAAGTGGTGCAACGTACCATATTGCCGTTCTCCCAGGTAAAATCATACGAATAGGTGTCCATAGTCATCTTGCTTATCTGCTTGTTGGAATTGTACTGGAAGGTTTCTTCATTGTACGCACCCTTGATGCTGAGGATGTTATGGTTGGCGTCGAAACTGCCGTCGATACTGTGGGTTTTGCCGGCTTCGAGTTTCCCGGAGTCTTCGTTCAAGAACTTTTCACTAACCGTACCGCCCAGTTTCTTGGAGCCCTCGTTCCAGCTGATTTTGTAGGTCCTCTCGCTGCTCTGGACGAGCCCGGTAGGCTTGCCATCCGGCGTCCATCCCGTGCTGTTCCAAGTTTTCTCCAACATACCGGTGAGTTTCCCGTCGCTGAAGCTGGGGGTATATTCCTCGGCAAAGTGGGTTTCTCCGGACATCTGTACGGACATCTTTACGGACTTGAATCCGGCGGAGCCCCCGGAGTTGGTGTTGTCGTCTTTATTGCAGGCGGCAAGGCACAGCATTGCGGCCGCAAGTAAGAATAGCTTTTTCATAATGCTTTAGCGTTTATAGAACCAGCCTACCAAATTGGCCATGTCGGCATAGGCTTCCTTGCCATCGTCGGTGAGGACGATCTTGAAACTATGGAAGGCACGCGCGTTGTCCAGAGGATCTCCTTCCTCATACACATAAGGCGGACGGATCGCGAAGGTTTCGGGGTTGATGTTGGGGGTGGAGTAATCCCAGTTAGCCCATCTAGGATCTTCGTAAGGAGGGCCGGCGGCCGCCCAGCCCCAGGAGCCGCTTTCGCGGTAGATACCCTGCCAGGTGTTAGTGTGATTGTAGGTCAGCTCGCCCTTGCTGATGGCATAAGTTCCAGTGATGTGGAAGCCCCAGGCGAACACGTACATATCCATAGTGTTACCCTTGACGATCAGCGAGAACCTGTAGTCGTTGCCCGGGTCCGTGGGATTTTCGGGCTTGACTCCCCAATGAGGGCAATCCCAGCGGCCGTCGGAAAGGGTGGCGGAAGGGATGGTCGCGCCTTTCTTATAATACATCATAAAGTAGCGGCCGCCCGCATATGACTTGACGTTATTATCTTGTGCAAGAATCAATGCATTCTTCTTGGCAGCGAAGATGACGTCATAGACCTCGTCTTCTTCGTCGGGATCGGAAGAGCTCACCGTCAGCTTGCCATCCTTGAAACTCCACGTGTAGGTGTCCGTTTCGCCGTCGTCGTACTTGGCGGCAACCTTTCCGTCGGAAGTGAAGTTGATTTCGGTGCCGTCGGTTTCGACCCAGGCTGCGATTAAATCTTTCTCGGAAGCGGTGCCGCCGCCCCCACCATTCTCGCCGCCTTGTTTTTCACAGGCCGCAAAACTGATTGCTGCAATGGCTGTCAAAGCCAGAAGAAAAAATCTTTTCATAAAAGTACGTTTTGATTCTTGCCCAAAGATAGCAACAATGGCTTTCGGTAGTTCCCACCCCAACTAACATTATGAATAAAACTCACAAACTTTTCAATAAATCTCGCTCCCGAGCCCCTCCGTGCGCATTTCCACCCGTTTTTCGCATTGTGTTTCTTGCATATTCTTGCGTATTCTTGAATTCTGCCGCGGTGTGTGCGAGGGGCGAGGGGCGGGGAGCGGGGGGTGAGGGGTGGGGCGGTGCGGGGGCGGTGCCGGGGCGGGGTTGCGGGGGTGTGTCGTGGGGTGGTGTGCGAGGGAGTGGCGTGCGAGGGGGTGCAGGGGCGCAGGGGCGCAGGGGCGGTGGAAGCGCTGGGCAGGTAGCAGGCAGGGCGGAGCGGGTGCGGCGGGCAGGAAAACGCCCGAAATTCTGCCCGCACTTCTGTTTTCAAGCAGCCCGGGCAGGAAAATGCCCGAAATTCTGCCCGCGATTAGGTGTTTCGATCGGACGGGACGGCGTGGGGGAAGAAGTAGCGGCCGTGCTGAGAGACGAAGGGGCGGAGGGGAGAGAAGGCGAGAAGGAAAGAAGGAGAGAAGAGCGAAAGATTTATGATTTACTACAGGGAAGTGCCACGGAGGGGGTTCTGTGGGGGTGT
>JAEEXQ010000067.1 GCA_016287875.1 Bacteroidales bacterium
CCATCAATTTATACTACTAAATAACTAACAATTTTTCAGATTATGAAACGTTACATTTTTATCGTAGCAGCGGTTGCCCTCGCAACCATCTCCTGCAGCAGGACCTACGATGTGCAGACACCCGGCGAAGGCGCCCCCATCGCCGTGGGTACCTGGACCGACAACCTTACCAAGGCTGCCATGACGGATTTCGCAGTCAACGACGTTTTTGACGTCTATGGCTACAAATGGAATGGAGCTGAGAATGCCCAGACCGACAAGACAACCGTTTTCAATGGCATAGATGTCAAGAAGACAGGTGCCAGCAAGTGGGAATATGCCGGAATCAATGGCCAGACAATGAAGTATTGGGACCCTTCGTTCGACGGATATACTTTCTATGCAGCCTATCCTGCTGGAGCAGTCAACACTCTTACTGACGCAGAGGCACAGGATGGATTGTTTACTTCCGCCTCGCAGACCTATGATGGATCGACCGAAAAACTCCTGGTCGCCCAGAAGAAGGTGGTCACGAATTTCGTGAACCCGGTGGACCTCGTGTTCAAGCATACCGCCGCTCTCGTGGACTTCAAATTCAAGAAGCACACCGACCTTACTAACAGCAAGGTGGAAGTCACCGCTTTCAGCCTCTCGGGAATCAGGACTACCGGAACTTTCACCGTTGCCAGCTATGATGGCAGCAATAATCCCGTCGGAGCCACCGTCGATGGCGTCGCAGGTCTTGGCTGGGCCCCGGATGCTACTCCTACGGTCAACGCAAGCCCCGCAGTTGCGCCTTATGTACTCTCCGCCACAGCCACCAGCGCGACCGGTGCTACCGATCCCGTGGATCTGATTACCGGCCTCGTGGTTATGCCTCAGAAGTTCGCTACGGGCACCGGCGCACAGACCTTCACCATCGCTTACAGCATTACCGATGAGTCGACGGATCCTGACCAGACCAGCTCCTTCCCTTCCAATACTTTCGAGATCAATGCATTCGACAATGCCGACAACTACGACGATCCTGCCAACAATGCCACCATTGGTAAATGGATGCCCGGTGTGCACTACACCTTCATCATCACCATCAATGCCAAGGGAATCGAGTTCTCCGCAAGCATTGATCCTTGGGTTACCACTGATGCAACAGGCCATTACTACCTTATCAACTAATTACCGTGCGTAACCGCGTAACGTTCATAACAGCAGCCATCGCGTCCACCCTGCTGATTGCGGCAGGGTGCGCGAAGACTATCGATCCGGCATCGGAGCGGGGTTCCATCCGCTTCGTGGCCGGGTCGTTGCTGCTGAATGACGACGCGACTAAGGCCGGCACTATCAAGACCGGATTCGACAATCCAGGCTCGGACAAGTTCTATGTCTGGGGAGCCAAGACCGTATCCTCGAACCGTCAGGCTATTTTCAATGGCGATGAGGTCACCCTCCAGAGCCTCGGTGTCTGGAGCTATTCCCCTGTCCGTTTCTGGGATTCGGATGCAAGCCAGTATGACTTTCTCGCCATAAGCGGGCCGCCGTCATCTGCCGGCATCATTTGCAATCCCTCGATACCTGGACATCTGAATGCATCCGTCACATATTCCTCCACGCTCGCGCAGTATGACCTTCTAGCTGCCGCTTATCAGAGGAGGGATGGAAGCACGACTCCTGTCCCGATGGAATTCAAGCACGTACTGAGCGCCGTAAGCGTGGTGGTATATAACGACTCGCCGTCGATTACGGTTACGCTTAACTCGTACAGGTTCAGGAACATTTGTACCAGCGCCACCGTCAATGTGGAGCAAGGTGTAAACGGCCTTGCAAACGTGGGCATTGGCAACTGGACCAACCCCGGCTACAGCACCAGCCCGGTGCTGGGATCTGCAGGGGCCGAACTTGTCACCGGTACGCATTTCCCTCAGACGGAGATTATCGACCTTATGGTTCCCGCGCACCTGGATGTGGTCGAGCCTTATGTCCCGCAGTTGGTCATAGACTACCAGTATGATGCGGAGGATCCCCTGAATCCACCGGACATAATCCATCACGATGTAGTAACTCCCATACGCCTGCAGGATATCAAGATCCGGGGCTCGGAGGAATGCATCACTGAATGGTTGCCGGGAAAGAAGTATAATTATGAGATCCATATCCGCATGGGAGGAGGCATAATCGTGAACGTCTCCACCACGGATTGGGAGACGGTGCCGGCGGAAACGCCAGGTCTTACCATACAATGATGAAACTGAGTTTGTCCATATTCCTATCCGCGACAGTACTGTTGCTGTCCGGAGTCTCTTGTACCAGGGAGGCTCCGGTGCCGGGGGGCCGTATCAGTATGACTCTGTCAACTGCTGATCCGGAAACCAAGGCGGGCAGCGGCGATCCTGCGGACGGAGGCGGCATAGCCGTGGATGCCAATGGCGATCCGGACCTGGTCATAGCCATTGCCGACCAGACAGGAGCCCTTGTGGCTTGGTATCCGGATGATTTCTGGGGTGCTATGGCCACCGGCTATTCTTCGGACTGTCTTACGCTTCATCAGTCCTCTACTCCATCTTCGGAGTCGACGGTGTTCATTTCCGGACCCGGAAGGGGGAATTACACCGTCCTTGCGCTTGCGAATACATCCGGACTCCCCGACGGTGTGCTGAGCAGTCTCGCTGCCGAAAGTACTCTTGCCGGGCTCGAATCCGTGTATCTGTCCGTGGCAAGCGGGGAACCTTCTTTCGGCGCCAGTATGCCTCTCTCTGCCAAAGGGAGCCTTTCGGTCAATTCCAATGGTAACGGTCATATCGACCTGGCCCTTCTCAGGCCGGTAGCCCGGGTGAGCCTGACTTTCAGGAACATGACCGGCAATCCCGGGCTTGAGATACATTCCGCATCTGCCGTCATCCACGAAATGAATCCCTCCAGGGGATATCTATTCCCGCAGACCTCGGATTATATTTCCGGTTTCGATCGCGATATCACCCTTACCGGTGACGACCCTCTGGTATTTTCCGACAACAAGTCCACCCTGCCGGTGAAACAAGTATTTCCCAGCATAGCACCTGTCAGGACGGTAGGAAGCCGGTATTTGTGCGATATCTCCTTCCGTGTAACCAAATCCGGCAAAACTTACGACTCTTCCGACCCGTCCACTTTCGATGCTTACGACTTTACGGACCTACCTGTCCACGACAGCCGTTCCGCTGATATCCACAGCTTGAAAAGGAACCAGTTCCTTAAGATAGAAACCCGTATCAGCCGTAATGCCCACAACATCTCCTTCAATTTCGAGGTGCAAGGCTGGGACGAGAAAACAGAACAAGTATTCTTCCATTAAGCATGAGGAAATTATCGTTCATATCGTTGATCCTATTATTCTTTGCAATGCTTTCCTGCGACAGAGAGGCACGTGTCCCCGTCGTGGAAAAGCGTGTGCCGGACGGGACACCGGTAATGTTCGAGATTGGTTTCGGAATCCCGGACTTCTACGACGTGCGGATAGGAACCAGGTCCGAAGCTTCCAGGACCGACGAATCCCACGTACACGACCTGTACGTGATGCTCTTCGATCCTGATGACGGCGGCGTGAAGTTCTACGGAAGATACTTTACCTACGAGCATCTGATCAACTCCCTGTCCACCTTGGATGCCGGCAACAACGAAGGCTGGTATGTCGAGAATTCCGAAAACAGCCGGGGAGTGGTGAAGATTGCGACCGAATCCAGGCCAAATGCCACTCTGGTGGTCCTGGCCAATGTTTCCAACACCATTTCGACTCTCAACGGAATGGATGCCGTGGATTGCCTCGCAGGGATAGACGACCTGCACGAATTGAATCAGGTACGTGTTACCCTCGAGCAGGAAATCGTCAACAGGACCGACCTTTTCCTTATGATGGGGCACGCCGAGGGAGTCGATACCGGAAATCTTAAATGGGGCAGCATGGATGGCGGAAACGCCGTGTACGACAAGATAGAGGACCATTACCAGCTGCGTCTTTACACCCTCGATGCCAAGGTTAAGTTCTGTATCAAGTACGACACCGCCAACATCGATCCCGACCGGTCCACTCCGCGTTACTGGCAGGTACACAATGTCCCTGCCGAGAGCTTCCTGTTCCCCAGGGAGAGCAATCCCGAGGATGTCGAGTATTTCAACACGGAGGAAGCTTATTTCGAGGGCACCGAGACCATAGCCGGAGAAGAGTATGAGGTGTTCTCATTCTATATGCTGGAAAACCGTCAGGCCCCTCTGCGGACCATAGACGGAGACTATTATCTGCGCGAAAAAGAAACTGACCCTTCCTTGAAGGAGGCCAATTTCATCTATGCTCCCCCCAAGGGAACATACGTGCAGTTCGACATTGTCCTGGGCCTGACCACCACGGGCGTAGGTAATATCCTCGGGGCCAGCGACATCAACCACGCACTGACTTCCGAGGCCCTGTATACCATACACCTCGGGGATTTCACCTCGAGCGAAGCCGGTTCCGGGCACAATTACAACAATTACAATGTGGAGAGGAGCACTTTCTACACGTACTATGTCACGATAGAGAACTCCAAATCCATATATGTGGAAGTGATAGGCGAAGGGGAGCCTCCGCAGCGGATAGAAAGCGAACCTGGCCAGGAAGGATCGCTGCTGCTCTCGACCGACGAGATAGTGAACTGCGATGCGCATTATGAGTATCACTGCCTTACCTTCCGCTACACACCTGCATTGGAAGGGAAGGAGGTGTCCTGGTATGTCAAGACGCCCTTCGACGAAGGCGGGGCACGTTGGAACCCCAGTGCTGAAGACTGGGATTTCGACTGCGACGATTATCTTTGGGTGAAATTCGGACTCAACGCCGTTTCCGGCGGAACTTATTCCGAAAACAGGCGGCCTTATCCCGGGGATACTTACGATGCCGGCTGGGATCCCAAGACAAGTCTGTCCTCCGACCAATTGGTGGATATACATCAGCTGTTCAGCTATATAATCAACCAGACCAAGCGCAGGAATGCGGGACTGTCCAATGACTTCATGTACGATCCTTCAGCCGGGGACAGCGGAGAATATGTAATCCGCTTCACTGCCTTCGTGGACGAATACTACTATGAGTCCGATCCTCGTCCCGGGCGTGCTACCGAGCAGGCGGATCCGGACCTGTGGCGCAGTTTCGTGAATGCCAAGCCCCGCGAGCTTCACATACTCTCGGATGCACATTACAGCGAAGACGGCCAGAGCGACGTCATCACCTCGAGCCACTCTATCATACAGCGTTCCATACAGACCTTCTACAACATCTACTCGCCGGACCTGAGCACCCTCTGGGGGACCGAGCATCTGGACGAAATGGAATACCGCATAAGGAAGGCCAAGAACGATGGGCAGGAAATCTGGCCCTGGTGGCCCAGCGGAAGGACTCTCCCTAGCTCGGGCAAAATCGACGACGATGAAAACGGCCGCATAAACACCTCCAGAATATGGGGGATAAAGGACCATCCCGCCTGGGATGCCGCGGACGCTCCCAGATGGGATACTTTCCTGAACTATTCCGTCAACAACAATACACCTGAACTGCAAGATGACTATAAGTATCTTGCGTATTCTTGCCTCACCCGCAACAGGGACAACAACGGAAACGGCGTAATCGATCCCGAGGAACTGCGATGGTATATCGCTTCCGTGAACCAGTTGGTTGGAATGTGGGTGGGGAACAACGCCCTTACTCCTTCTGCCAGGATTTATCAGCCGGCAGATAAGAGTGACAGAAGTGCGGAAGGCCTTAATTGGCGCGCCTGGGTCATTTCTTCGACGGCCACCAGCATTACCAATCCAAAGACTATCAGGGCGGAAGAAGCCGCAACGAAGTCCGACTATAACACTTACAATTGGATGCTGTCACCGCAGAGAACCTTTACGGAGACCGACCGGCACCAGGTCTCTTCGGTAAGGTGCGTCAGGAACATAGGCACTTACAGGAATGCGGGGAGAATCGAAGATATCAGCAGCGCGCCGTTCGACAGGATGGTAGACCAGTATTATGAGGCACCGCAAGGTATGGATTCCAACGGGAAAGTGAACCCCAACGCAGACGGTACTTATACCCTGCGCTTCTCCCGTCTCAACCCCAAGTCCTTGAGGGAATTCACTACGGAAGACCTTCCATTCCACGAAGAGTATTCCATGCACAACTGCGTGTATCTTGAGCTGAACATGCAGAACCCCGATGATTATGTTTATGCCGATGGTTCAATGCCTGCTGATGATGCAGAACAGATAAATCACAATATCACGGCCGACGGCTACAACAAATACTGTCCTCCCGGATACCGTCTTCCCAATATGACGGAGCTGCTTCTGATGTCCTCCCTGCAGCCATCCGGCTACTGGACTTCTAATTGTGAATATCCGTGCCGTACCTATTTCTCGAGAGGCAAGCTTGGCAGCAAGCAGACTCCCGGAGAGGCCGTCAAGATAGGCTGGGGATACACGGTGCACACCGACCGTGTCCATATGCTTCACGAGAACAACTCAGTCAGTGGAATGCGTTGTGTGCGGGATCTCAACAGGACAGGGGAGATAACGGGCAAGATCTCCGTTCCTGACGGGGATAAACTCCATCTTGGGGACGATATCACTATCAAGCTCAACATTACCTCCATGGGCTCGGCCGTAAAAAGCATAAACCTGTCCCTGGTGTACGTGAATACCAGCGGAGAAGAGAACACCGTGGCCATCCCTACCACGGGAATCAGCCTTGCCGGAGTGTCCATCAGGGATGCAGAAGTCCACTATACCCTTCCGTCCGACCTTCCTATTCTCGGTAATATGTGCGTGAGGGCCTCGGTACGCAACAATGCAGGAGTGAGCAAGATACTGGAGGCCCCTATAAGGGTGCTTTCCAATACTTTCGCTTCAGTAAGGCTATTGCCGTGCAAATATGACGACAGCCTGGACAACCCTCCTTTCCCCGTGATGGTTACCGCGTCTTCGCCTTCTTCGGACATAGTCAGATGGAAGCTTTCCGTGACGGACCCTTACAATGAAGTCTTCGAGTACAATCTCTCGCCCGACAACAGGGATGCCAGGCATTGGAGCAGTATTTTCCAATATCGTTACACCCTGGATAACCTGCTCGCTGGCAGCTATTCCTTCCAGTTGGAGGTTGTGACCGCTGACGGAAAGGCAACCAGGTCCGACTTTGCCAGGATGGATGTGCTGAAGGTGAACTATCATCCTAATCCCGGAACCAGCGGCCCCGGAGGCGACTATGAAGAATCCGGCGATATAATCAATATCTGGGAGGCGCAGAAAGTGGATGGAATCCATTTCTACAGTGGTGATTTCATCGAGGCGGACCTGGATGTCTCCACCTGTACTTACCACGAGGTGATGCAGATTGCGGATCCATCCAAGCGAGATGACGCCCGTACCTTGGGCAGAGATAACTTGATAAGTGTAGGTATTACCGATACGGACCATAGCAGCGGAATGAATGTGCCCAATGTGTTCCACATCTTCTATCCTGCCCACGACGGTGGCGCAAGCAGTGGAAAAGATTGGCTGAGACCCAATATCAGTACTGCCGCAGGAGGCAGTAACGGCTACAATTACAAGGCGTTCAGAGGCGGAGCAGGAAGCGGATTCACGCTGGTTAGCGGCAATGATTACAAGCCGGATATCAGTGCCAGGCAGCATTTCCGTCTGGATCGCAACGGCGCTTTTTGGAATGGCCAGAACCTCTCTCTATCCACTTGGGGAGATGCTGAGGCTACAGCAAATGCCAGTGCCAGCATGGGAAGGATATTGAATTCAACGACCCTATATGTGGGAGCCACTCAGGGTCTCCATCGATCCAGGGCACGCTACTGCTTCGTACGTGCAGTGTATAATAGCGAGTCCGGAAATGCTGCCGGAGGAGGCTCCGATTTCGAGAACAATCCTATAAACGGAGGAAATCTGTAAGATTATGAAGAAGATATTGACCATATTGTCGCTGCTTGCCCTGATGCTTTCCTGCTCGAGAGCTGGAGAGTCCCCGGAGCTGAAGGTCTATAAGACTGTCCACTACAGCGTAAAGGCAAGCGGGGCCTCTCCGAAAGCGTCGCTGGACGAGTCTCGCTATATCTTCGAATCCGGAGACAGACTTTTCGTCAGCCACTATGAGGGCGGCGAAGCCGTGCTTTACGGATTTCTGACACTTATGTCGGGAGCATCGGAATCTACGGCCTTTTTCGAAGGCGACCTGGCGTGCGATCCTGATTTCGACCTGACGGTATCGACACCGGTCGACGTGGTGCTGGTCGGCGAAAACGATTGCATCCATACCATATCATCGGGAAAAGTCAGCGCTGCATCTTATCCTGACGACCAGATGGCTTCCAGCTTTGCCGAAGCAGTCAGCAAGTACAGTCATTTCACGGCATCCGGCACGTTCGGAAGCGAGCATTTCACGCTGGCTCAGCAATCGGCCTTCATCAATTTCGACCTTACCTTGGATCGTGCGGATTTCCCTTCGGACATAGAGGTGGGAATCAGGAAGGGATCGGACTTGGTGCGATCCGTTACGGTTACTCCCGAGGTCCTTAATTCGTCGTCTGTCCGTGCGCGTTTCACGATTCCTTTCGAAGGCGGTTCCACTCTTCTGGGAGGCACTTCGTACCTTGAGGTGAAAGCAGCAGGTTCCAATACGCCCGTCCAGCTGGATCCCATTGTAGCTGCCGCGGACTTCGTGCTGGCAGCAAATAATTACTATACCGTAAAACGCCCTATTTTCTCCTGGGATGGTTTCTTTATCAAGGCGACCGAGGATGGAACCGTGATATCGATGAGGTATGCTTCCGGCGGAGACGGAATCGTTCAGTACAGCCTCGACCAAGGGGCCAGCTGGACCGAATATACCGTGGCGGATTCCCGCATCAATCTCGATGCCGGGGATGTGCTGTGCCTGCGTGGCACCAGAAGCAGCTATAACTGCTATCAGGGTTCGAAACCTATGTTTACTTCAGCGGGCGACAAGCTGTGCTTGATAGGCGGCAATATTATGAGCCTTATCTGCAATAGCGACTGGTCCTACAAGACCGTGGTCGGGCAGGATGCTTTCAACTGCGCTTTCTCGAAAAGCTCTGGAGCAGGTGCAGACAGTTACACCGCCATATCTTATATCGACATAGATCCTGATTACAAGCTGCTTCTTCCTGCCCTGTTTTTCTCGGGTAAGAATTGCTACAAGGGAATGTTCAAGGGTTGTACCAGCCTTACAATCGCTCCCGATCTGCCGGCACGTGCGCCCCAGACCGAAGGAGACGGCCGCTATCAGTTGATGTTCGCGCATTGTACCAGCCTCCGCTCCGTCAAATGTCTTGCCAACAGCGGCGTCAATAACAGGAACTGCTTTTCGGATTGGCTGCTCGACGTCAATGCCACCGGAACCTTTACTAAACTTTCCGGTGTCAGCGATTGGACTAGCGGAACATCCGGCATTCCTGCCGGATGGACCGTCGTGGAAGCTAACCAGTAGCTTCTAGAACAAATACCCCAAACCGATGTAGAGGGCTCCTGAACCGTCCTGACGGTCGAGGGGAAGCCCGTATTCGGCCCGGACGATGAAATTCTCGTTCATAATGAAGCGCAGACCGCCGCCAACTGCGACGTGGGGGCGCTCCTTGGTGTCGTTCTTAAGTACCACATCCGCGTGGGCAGTAGGGAATGCAGTCCTGAGGTTCTGGGGGAGAGCGGTGGTATCGAGCGCGCGGGTCACCATCACGCCATCGCTGAAAGCGTTGAGAGCGAAGGCTATGTTCTGGTTCCAAAGGGTGAAGC
>JAEEXQ010000068.1 GCA_016287875.1 Bacteroidales bacterium
CCAGGAACACTTGGGGGGAGGGGAAAATGTGGTGGGGACGGGATTCCACTGCGCAGGACGGGATTCCGCTCCCTTCGGTCGCGCTATCCCTGGGGGGGGCGGCATTCAAGGACTTGCAGCTCCGGAGCCGGAGGCTCCTTGGCCGTTTTGCTTTATGGGCGCTCCTGTGAGCAAGCTCCCATCGCGCCATAAAGCAAAACAGCTCGGCACTTTGTGCCGAGCTGCAAGTCCTTGAGCGGAAAACGGGATTCGGACCCGCGACCTCAACCTTGGCAAGGTTGCGCTCTACCAACTGAGCTATTTCCGCAATTGGGACTGCAAATATAAGCGGAAATATTTAAAGTGCAAAATTTTTTATCGCTTTTTTAGATGCCTCGGAAGAAGCGGTTTTCGTTGCCGAGGTATTCGTTGCGGCAGCGGTCGACTTTCTTGCCGTATTTGGTGACGTCCATGAAGGCGGAGCCTGTGCAGCTGTTCCATCCGTAGTTGTTGTAGCCTTTGAAGAACTTCAGTGTGGGGTTGCTGGTGAAGACGCAGACGTAGCCGTTGCGTTCGGTGCGGGAGCCGTCAAAACTCACTTCCCAGTTGTTGTGGTTGGCCCAGGCGCCCGCGCCAGAGCCCTCGCCGGAACCCTCGCCGGAGCCCGTGCCGGAGCCCTCGCCAGAGCCCTCGCCGGACCCCTCGCCGGAGCCCGCGCCGTTATTCAGCGTGGCTTGGGCGGTGATGGTCGTGGGGTATTCGTAGCCGAGCAGGGTGTAGTTGCCCTGGAATTCCAGCTTCCAGCGGTTTTCGCCCAGGCAGCTGATCTTGATGCCTTTCATAGGGGCATAGGACTTGACCGTCCATTCTGCACCCTCGGTGCGAAGGCTCTTGCCTCCTGTCTTATATTCGGAAGTGCTCTGGGTATAATATCCGTAATTATCGTAGATCAGTGCGTCCTCGAGGGCGATGAGGCAGTCGGGGAGGAGCTGCTTGGCCAGGGAAACCATATACTCTTCACCGGCTTTATAGGGCCTTTCCCTGTGGTCGTAGCTGCCGTTATATTCGTCCAGGTCCATCCTGGCGCAGGATGCGAGGGCCAGCACGCCCGCCAATATCATCAATACTCTTTTCATAATCCTAGAATTTTAAAGAAACACCCAGGCGGAGCCCCACGGCACTGTTGCCGGCTACAGCATCCGCAAAGCCCGCGAATCTGTCACTGAAACTGTACTCGAGGCCGATGTAGTTGACCTGCCAGGCGACGTCGGTGGCATCGACCTTGGTGGAATATCCTTCCTGGAGGAAGATGGAGAACTGCACTCCGAGGCCGAGCCCGGAGTAGAGGGACATCCTGTGGTTCGCCCACCAGTTCCAGCGCCAGTGGCCCATCAGGTAGAAATTATGTATGTCCCTTATGCCTATGGCCTCGTCTTCCACGGCATCGTAGCACACGTCCTGGGCCATGGTCCAGGAGAGGGATGCTCCCAGATAGGATTTCTTGGAGATGCGGAAGTCGTACTCTGCGCCCACGATCGCGTTGTCGGCGACATAGTCCCGGTACTGCGGTTCGTAGGTGGCTGCCAGGTCGTTCCCGAAGCTGGTGTGGTCACGTAAATAGTCTAGGGCTCCCGGGGACCCCACGAAGGCGCGGAGCTGCCACCTTTCCATGGGGAATACCCTGGTCTGGGCTGAGGCCGCGGCTGCCGCGGCACATAAAGCTATGACAATCAGAAAATATCGTTTCATACACCGCTAAAATACGAAGAATCTTGGAACCTTGCACGCCCGGCGCAAAAAAAAGAAGCTCGCGTGAAAACGAGCTTCTCTAAACTATCGGGAAATCTGGATTAGATTTCCTCTACGACGGGTGCGGTCGGTGCATTGGCGGCCACGGATGCGATGCCCTTCTTGAGGGTTACCTCGGATGCATACATCTGGCTGGCGCCGATCACCTGTCCGTTAGTTGCCTTGAGGTTGAAGAAAGGTTTGCCGTTCTTGGCAACTTTAACCTCGAACTTGGAAGGGTCCTGGCTGTTCTTGCGAACCGACTCGATGCCGTTCAGGCAGGATTCCTTCTTAGTGTATCCTTCGCTGGAAAGGACTACCTGGCCATTGGAGGCCTTAAGGTTGAACTGGAATTCTCCGTTCTTCCTGACAGTGATGACAAATTTACCCATAGAATGCTAAATAGAAATGGTTGTATAAGTGTTATATGGGCAAATATAGAAAATAAAATCCTAATTACAACCCCATTTTCCTCTTAAGTCGCCCTTTGGCTACTTCCTGAGGGTTGGCAAGGTCCGGAGAACCGCTTATATTGAGGGTAGTCTTGCCATAACGGCCGGTAATATGCCCGTCCAGCATTATCTCCACGGTATATACGTCGAACATTCCGGTCTTGCCTATGGTGTAATCCATATATCCGTTGTCCTTGTCCTTGAATCCGCGGGCTGCGAGGGCATCCAGACCTATTCTATAATCATGCTCCGGAGCCAGCAGCTTGTACCACTCCAGCAGGCCCTTGGCGCCCTTGAGGTCGTCCAGGCCGCAGCCCTTCTCGAAGGCGTTCAGCAGCTCCTGGTCGGTCTTCAGCGCGCCGGGAGCGCTAATCACGTGATAATAGAAAGTCTCCTCGTCGCAGTCGCTGGAGATGCGGTCGCAGTAGATGGGATTGCCGTCATAGTCGGTGGACTGGTAGCGCCCCAGGTACACGGCGTCCCAGTCGAACTGGCGCTCCAGCTTGCCGTCCAGCTTGAAATCGACGTAGCTCTTCACCGTGAAAGGCTTGCTGTAGAGGGCTCCGGTGGGCTTCCCGTCCATATCTATGCCTATAGCATACACGGTATAATCCCCCCGGGGGAGAATCTGCTCGCCATTATTGTAGTTGCCGTGAAGGAGATAATCCTCGAGATTGGTGTGGTTCATCTCCAGGGTGCGCACCAGGCTCTCGGTATAGCGGTTCACCAGGGCACTGGCGGAGCCATATTGATTGTATGCGCCCGCGGTGAGAACCACGAGGTCGTAGGTAAAATCTTCGGGGGCTTCGACGCGGAAGAGGTCTCCGTAGAAGGCCACGCCCACGGCGTAACCCTTGCCCAGATAGCTTATCTTGACGGAGTCGTCGGCGTTCTCGCGGGCGGTGACGCTGTCATCATCGAAAGCGAAGCACGACGAAAGTGCGGCGGCGGCCAGCGCGAGGGTAAGCGCGCGAAAAACCAACGCGCGAATAGTTTTAATCAAATACATAGCGATAAATAGATGAACAAGTTCCGTGTTTCGTTGCACGGCCCTCTGACAATCTGTCACTGGTCCGTAATTTGACGCACCCCTCTGTGTAAAAGGAGCTTGAAATATGGAAAACAAATACGAATTCCTCAGTAAATACGCCATCGACCTCAATGAGGCCGCGGCCAAAGGCAAGCTGGATCCGGTGATCGGGCGCGACGACGAAATCCGCCGCGTGCTGCAGATCCTGAGCCGGCGAACCAAGAACAATCCTATCCTGGTAGGCGAACCGGGCGTAGGCAAAACCGCCATATCCGAAGGCATAGCCACCAAGATAGTCAACGGCCAGGTGCCGGAAAACCTTAAATCCAAGAAAGTCTTCTCCCTCGATATGGGCGCGCTCATCGCGGGCGCGAAATATCAAGGAGAGTTCGAAGAGCGCCTCAAGGGCGTAGTCAAGGAAGTAGTCGAGAGCGAAGGGGAGATAATCCTCTTCATCGACGAGATCCACACCCTCGTGGGTGCCGGGCGCAGCAGCGGCGCCATGGACGCATCCAACATCCTCAAGCCTGCCCTGGCCCGAGGCGAGCTGCGTACCATAGGCTCCACCACCCTCGACGAGTACCAGAAGTACTTCGAGCAGGACAAGGCTCTCGAGCGCCGTTTCCAGAAGGTTATGGTGGATGAACCCAGCCCCGCCGAGAGCATCTCCATCCTCCGTGGCCTGAAGGAGAAGTACGAGAACCACCACAAGGTGCGCATCGAGGACGATGCCCTTATCGCGGCAGTCAACCTCAGCCACCGCTACATCAACAACCGTTTCCTGCCGGACAAGGCCATCGACCTCATCGACGAGGCCGCATCCAAGCTGCGTCTGGAGATGAATTCCGTCCCCGAACCCATCGACGACCTTAACTCCAAGATACGCCAGCTCGAGATCGAGAAGGAGGCCGTCAAGCGCGAAAGCACCTCCCTGAAGGCCGAGAAGATAGACTCCGAGCTGAAGGAGCTCAAGGCCCGCAGGGATGAACTGATGAAGAGATGGTCTTCCGAGAAGGAGATAGTCGCCGACCTGCAGAAGGCCCGCCAGGAGATAGAGGACGACGAGAACGAGGCCCGCATCGCCGAGCGCCAGGGCAACTACGGCAAGGTGGCCGAGCTGAGATACGGCAAGATAGCCCAGGCCCGCGCCCGCATCGAAGAACTCACCCGCAAGCAGGCATCCATCAAGAACCCCATCATCAACGAGGCCGTGACTCCGGAAGATATTGCCGAGGTGGTGGCCCGCTGGACCGGCATCCCCGTGAACCGTATGCTGGAGAGCGAGAAGGATAAGCTGCTGCGCATGGAGTCCGAGCTCCACAAGCGCGTGGTAGGCCAGGACAAGGCCATCGCAGCCGTGTCGGATGCCGTCCGCCGCAGCAGGGCCGGCCTTTCTAACGAGGCCCGCCCCATCGGCTCTTTCCTCTTCCTGGGCACCACCGGCGTGGGCAAGACCGAGCTGGCGAAGGCCCTCGCGGAGTTCCTCTTCAACGACGAGACAATGATGACCCGTATCGATATGAGCGAGTACCAGGAATCCCACACGGTCAGCCGCCTCATCGGTGCGCCTCCGGGATACGTGGGATACGACGAGGGCGGCCAGCTCACCGAGGCCGTGCGCCGCAAACCCTACTCGGTAATCCTCCTCGACGAGATAGAGAAGGCCCATCCCGACGTCTTCAACATACTCCTGCAGGTGCTGGACGACGGCCGTCTGACGGATAACAAGGGCCGTACGGTGGACTTCAAGAACACCATCCTCATAATGACCTCCAACCTCAAGGAGGAGGAGCTCCGCCTGCGCATGCGCCCGGAATTCCTGAACAGGATAGACGAGATAGTGGTGTTCGACGCCCTCACCAAGGACGACATCCGCCAGATAGTGCATATCCAGATGGGCATACTGCAGAAGAAGCTGGAAGACGAAAACGTCACGCTCACCTACACCAAGGCCTTCGAAGACGATATGGTGGAGCACGGATACGACCCCGTGTTCGGTGCGCGTCCCGTCAAGCGCCTTATCCAGCGCGAACTGGTGAACAAGCTTGCCCGCGAGATACTGGAGGGCAAGATACATAAAGAAAGCGCCATCGAAGTGGACTCCGAAGGCGCTAAGACAATTCTGCGGAATAAGTAATTATTCTGCTTCGGCGGTAGGTGCGGCCTGCTCGATGGGTGCTGTAGGGAACTCGGGCTGGGCTGCACTTTCCGTATTCTCTATAGCATCGGTGATGTCGGCGTCGTTGCTCTTGCTGCGGGAAGAGAACGATGCGATGATGGAGACCACGAGGATGAAGACTACCAGGCCCCAGGTGATCCTTTCGAGGATGTCGGCGGTCTGACGCACGCCGAAGGTCTGGTTGCCGGCCACGAAGTTGCTGGCCAGACCCTCTCCTTTACCATTCTGGAGAAGGACGGCACCAATGAGCAGGAGGCTCGCCAGGATGATGAGCACTGTCAGGATTGTAAATACTGCGTTCATATACTAATTCTTTAATTTTTCGATAAGGGCTGCAAAGTAAGCACTTTTTTCCGGGAATCGCAAACTTAAGCGCGAATAAATTTGTCGGGCCTGCTCGGGATAGCCTTGATCTGCATAGATTTGCGCGAGTGTTTCGGTGCAGAAGTCGGTGAAGTCCTCTTCGGTCTGCGGGTTTGCCGGTCCGGCCGGCAATGACGCCCCCGGCGTCATCCCCGACCCGATCGGGGATCTAGCCATCGCCGCAAAATCATTATCCCCCTCCTGCCGCACGGCATCATACTGCTTCGCAGAGAAGTAATCCCCTCCGACCACTATCACCCTGCGGGGCTGGCCCTCGTCGCGTATCTCCCCCACACCTTCGTCTATATACGCGCGAAGGAGCTCCTTCACCTGCATGTCGGAATAATCCACCTTGTGCCCCTTGTGGGCCAGGTTCGCAATTATGCGGCGGGACCCTACATAGAGGGCCGCATCCGCATAGCGCTCGTCGCTCCAGGCGCCCTCGCCCAGCTCCGACATCCTCCGGCAGAGCTCCTTGCGGGCGCCGCCGAACCAGGGATAGAGGTTCACCACGCCGTTGAGTTCGTCGAGGTTGAGCCTTCGGAGGTCTATGTAGTCGTGTTCTACCATTGGGCTACGGTTGCGTTGAATACATCTTCCACTATCTTGTCGATGATCTCGGCGCAGAGGGTGCTCTCCACCGCATCGAGGGAATTCTCGGAGTCATAGTCGGCGTAGGCCGAGAAACTCTTGTTGGCGAAGCTCTCCTCCGGGTGCTTGTTGTTGTTGAAGGTCACCTTCACGCTCACGGTAAGCCGGTTCTGGGCCGCGATTTCACTCGCGGTAACGGCCGACGCCTGCACGTCGTACCCTACTATCTCCCCGATAATCTCCAGGTCCGCGTCCATATCCACCTGTTCGAGGGTGGTCATCCTGCGGAAACGCGTGCGTATGGCCTCGGTGAGTTCGTTGGACAGCGCCGGGTTGACCCTCAGCGCCTTGTATTCGAAGGGAGGGACGCTGATGGTGTGCACGTCCGGATCGATGGAGGTACCCGAGAATGAGTAGGTCACCTTGCATCCCCCGAGGCACAGGGCCGCCGCGAGTATTATGAGGAATTTCTTCATTTCTTGTTCTTTGCGAGTTTGCGGTAGATGGTCCTTTCGGAGATTCCGAGTTCGGCCGCTGCGGCTTTCACGTTGCCGCCGTGCTTCTCGAGCGCCCGCTCTATGAGTTCGCCGGTATTCTTGCGTATGCTGAGGTCGTCCCCCTGCTCCTGCCATTCGGCGTCGTCGTCGGAAGATGCCCGATCGAGTCGGGCATGATCTGGCCCCTCGAGCTCCTTCACCCTCGCCGACAGCGCATCCACCTCGCTCTTGAGATCCAGCAGCGCCTTCACCAGCACCCTCTTATCCTCATCCGACATACTCCCGCCCGAAGCCGGGGTAGCGATCTGGGGAAGGAGGCTGTCCTTCTCGTCGGGGATGTACGGGGCGAGTTCGCGGGCGCCCAGCTCCACACGGTCGTTCTCCGTGCTGGCCGGCCTGGATTCCAGGGCCGTGACCGTCTCCGCCACATTCTTCAGCTGGCGGATGTTGCCGGGCCAGCGGTAGCCCTTCAGAAGCGATATGGCCTCGATGCTGAGGCTTACCTTGCGCAGGCCGAAGCGCTGGGCAAAGTCGGAGGTGAACTTGCGGAAGAGGAGGTAGATATCCTCCTTACGCTCGCGCAGCGACGGCATCACTATCCTGGCGGCGTTGAGCCTGTAGTAGAGATCCTCGCGGAAGCGGCCCTGCTGCACGGCGTTGTAGAGGTTGACGTTCGTGGCCGCGACTATGCGGACATCCGTCTTCTCCACCTTCGAGGAGCCTACCTTTATGAACTCGCCGCTCTGCAGCACGCGGAGCAGCATAGCCTGGGTCTCCTTGGGCAGTTCGCCTATCTCGTCGAGGAAGAGGGTGCCGCCGTTGGCCTCCTCGAAGTAGCCCTTCCGCTCGCCTATGGCGCCGGTGAAGGCCCCCTTCTCGTGGCCGAAGAGCTCGGCGTTGATGGTCCCCTCGGGGATGGCTCCGCAGTTCACGGCCAGATACTTCCCGTTCTTGCGCCGGCTGAACTGGTGTATGATCTGGGGGATGGTCTCCTTGCCCACTCCGCTCTCGCCGCTTACCAGCACGGTAAGGTCCGTGGGGGCCACCGCGACGGCGGTCTCCAGGGCGTGGTTAAGTGCGGCATCACTCCCTATGATGTCATACTTGTTCTTTAGTTTCTGTAGTTCCTGCGTATCCATTATAATATGCAAAGTTAGTAAATTCCTTCCGAATTTTCTATCTTTGTGGTTCCAACAAACGATTATTATGAAGATGTACAAGATTTTCGCAGCTGCCGCCGCGGTGCTCGCTCTGGCAGCCTGCAACAAGAACTCCGCACAGCAGATGGCGGACGCCTCCTCCAACGTGGGAGTGAGCTGCGAGCCCGCAGTGCTGACGGTGGTAGCCGATAAGGTCCCCGTATCCATAACGGTCGATTATCCCGCCGGATACTTCGCCCCCGAATCCAAGCTCGCGGTCACTCCCGTCATAGTGTACGAGGGCGGCGAGTACGCCGGCCCTACCTTCCACTACCAGGGCAGCAAGATACGCGAGAACAACAAGGAGATCTCCATCGACGGCGGTTCCGTGGTCGAGAGCTTCGTCGCCCCCTATGTCGAGGGGATGAAGAAGTGCTACCTCGAGCTCCGCAGCGTCGCCACCTACAAAGACAAGAGCATCGTGCTGCCCAGCCGCAAGGTTGCGGACGGCGTGATAGTGACCGGCAATGATTTCATTACCACCGGCTACTACGACTATAAGGAAGATGGCTACCAGCACACCACGGTCAAGACTTCCGAGGGCCAGATCCACTACGACGTGAACTCTTCCGCCGTCAAGGGCAGCGAGCTTTCCGGCGCTTCCTTCAGGGAGTACAAGGAGCAGCTCGCCGAGATTGCCGAGAACGACCGCGCCAAGATCAAGGACGTGAAGATCATCTCGTATGCATCTCCCGAAGGTGGCGAGGAGCACAACGCCAAGCTCTCCAACGAGCGTTCATCCGCCGCAAAGAAGGCCTGGGCATCCGTCTCCAAGAACCTGGAGGGTGCCGATGCCCCCGAGGTGAAGAGCGTGGGCCAGGACTGGGAGGGATTCCAGGAGGCCGTCGCCAAGTCGAACATCGAGGACAAGGATCTCATCCTCCGCGTGCTCAGTATGTACAATGACCCGGAGGTCCGCGAGAGCGAGATCCGCAATATGAGCCAGATCTTCACCGAGCTCAAGAAGGAGGTCCTTCCCGAGCTGCGCCGCTCCCGCTTCGTGACCGAGGTGGAATACGAGAACTACACCGACGCCGAGCTGCAGCGCCTTGCCGACCGCAAGCTCCTCTATCTGGTAGATGAGTCCGCGGTGCTGCGCATCGCCGCTACCTCCGAGGATCCTGAGCGCAAGGAGCTCTTCTACCGTGCCGCCGCCGAGCGCTTCAATTCGCAGGTAGGCCGCTACGACCTGGCCATACTCAAGCTCGACCAGGGCGCCCACGCCGTCACCGAGCTCTATCTCAGCCAGATGAAGGACCAGAACGATCCCGACGTGCTCAACGCCCTCGGAGTCGTGGAGCTGCGCCGCGGCAACTTCGACAAGGCCGCCGACTTCTTCGAGAAGTCCGATAATCCTTCCGCCCGCAAGAACCTCGGCATCGTGGCTATGAGCAAGGGCGACTATGTCACTGCCGCC
>JAEEXQ010000069.1 GCA_016287875.1 Bacteroidales bacterium
TTCCACGTCCTGCGCATAGGCTGAACCAGCAGCCGTCAGGACAAGGCAGAGAATAAACAGAAGGATTCTTTTCATATCAAAGTTCTATAATTGTTTCCGTGTCGGTGACGATGGGTATCCACGCTACTAGAGTCGGGCCGTCCCAGGCTTCCACGACTCCTGTTTTGGCCTCGGGGCAGGACTTTCCGTCAACTTTCACGCTGCCGGCTGCGGTGGCACCCTTCACGATTATACATACACCGTTTGCGGGGTGTTCCCCGGAGGCTTTCAGGCGGAAGGTCAGATGCCCGGTCGGGGCCGGGCATGACGGTGAAACGGTCGGGGAACAGATATAGGCGCGCTGAGTGACGTCGTAAGGGACTTCGATGCCGTTGCAGTACATAGAAGGGGCGCGCAGCCAGGACTTGGCAAGAGGCAGCAGGCCATCGGCGTCCTTGTCGGTACAGCCACAGAGCATCAGCTTGGTCATCTTGTTCCCTTCTATGCTGTGGGGGGCGCTGTACTGGGTGGCGGTGTAGGTGTGCGAGGCGGCATCGGCTACGCAGGCGTAGCGGCCTATCACATAGTCCTGTGTTACGGGCCAGTGGTTGCGCCAGGGGAAGTCGGAATACTGTGACCATCTTCCCGCGTATCTGTCGATGCGGGGGCCATTTCCGCCCTTTTCATTCAGCCCGTCGCCATCTTCCAGTATGAGGAAGGGATTCCACTTGCTGTCAAGGTAGGTGACCTGTATGTTGGCCCTTTCGAGCGACGGCTCGTCCTGACGGGCCTTGCCCTCGAAATTCCACCCGTAGGTGGCGCTGCGGCCGTCCATTGCCGCCACCGACATTATCTTCCCGGCGTCCAGCACGTCTTCGGGGCGCTGCGAGGGATGCAGCACCTGCAGGCTCTGGCACCATTCGTACCATCTGTCCAGATGCGAACTCCAAAGCACCATCTTCCTAATGCCCACACCGTCCGGATAGAAGATGTAGGTCTCTTCCGAACAGTCTCCCCATCCGCTCTCCTCGCTCTGGTAGGGGATTTTCTGGTTGACTCCCACGGGGATGTTGCGCCACGACACTACGGTGCGGGCGGGGGAGTTTTCCAGGATGCGCACGCTGCTGAAGTCCGCGTGCTTGTCGCTCATGCTCTCGGTGCATCCCCAGCCGGTGACTTTCTCGCGCTCCACGAACTCGTTGCACATCCAGTTGCCCTTCTCGGTAACGAAGCAGGGAGCGTAGGATATTCCCTTCCAGAAGACCACTTTGTGGGGCTGGCCGGGGCCGAATCCTACCACTACGTCGGGGATTTCTCCCCTCCATCTTCCGTCGAAGGCCTTGTAGTATTTCAGGGGGATGTACCAGGCGCCGAAGGCCAGAGAGTCGGGGCCGGAGGGGAGTATGCGCGCTTCGAAGGCAGGTGCTTCGGGGCGCACGAAAGTGCCTTTCAGTATCTTGGAATAGGCGGCTTTGTCTTCGGCTATCGTCAGTTCGTCGATGGCACCGTCGAAACTGCTGTAGATAGGTATCTTCTTATTCTCGAAGAAACTGGGAGTGCGTACGGGGGTGCGGCCTATCCAAAGCTCGTAGTCCTGGGGGACGGAAGGGAGCTCGAGCGGGATGCCGGCTACTTCCTTGCCGTCTATGGCCAGATATAGGCCCGAAGCCGCACGGAACTGGGCGGTAAGACGAGACCATTCCCTGAGCGGAATGCTCCCGGGGCTGCTGACCTCCACCCATTGCCCGGCACAGGCCACCTTGAAGTGCACTTTGCCAAGGGCGTCCAGCCAAAGCGACCATCCTCCGGGAACGTCGCCAGCCTGCCTGCAGGCCACGGGGCAGGGGCTCTTGGGGAAGGCTGCGGGGCATACCCAGACATCGACCGTGAAGTGCCTGGAGGGCTGGGGGATGTCGGCCGAGGGGATGACTATGCGGCTGTCAAAGCCGTCGAAAAAGGCTGCCTGGCCTTTTGCTCCCTTCACCGTGCCGTCGTCGAACGACAGGGTGAAAGTGGCGGCCAAGCTTGCCAGAACTATGCTTAACAAACTCATAAACAGAAGGACGAGGCTTTGTGTGTCCGAACACAAATATAGAGTTTTATTTCTTCTTTTCAAGCTAAAACCGTATATTTGTACAATGAGAGTTAATAACATGAAACGGTTTTTAATCAGCTTTATTTCCCTTTTTATCATAATTCCTACACTTGGAGCACAGGGCCCCGTATCCCACGACATAGCAAGTCTCTCCCAGTGGGGGCCTTATTCCAAAGAGTATTTCGGCATCTCCCATATTCAGGACCTTTCCTCCGGAATGCAGGTGGAGTTCTGCCTGGTGCCCGGCATCTACAGGCGTAATGTCAAGGTGCCTTGCGCCCTGTTCGACTCCGACGTCCATCCTTGGAAGGTTTCCGCGGATATGCGCCACATCACCTACAGGCAGGAAATCGAGTGGAAGGACAGGGTGTACGTGGATGCTACCTACCATATCATCGATGATGACCGCGTGCTGCTGGAAACCCGCTGCGTGAACAATACCCCCGAGGTCCAGAACATCAACCTACAGCTGGCCGTGCGCAAGACGGGCGGCAGCGAGGGCAAGTGGGATCCCGAACTCCAGGAAGGGGACGGATGGTTCAGCGTGCGTTATCCCGAAGTGGATGCCAGCTACGGCGTGGTATGGGATTACCCTATGAGCGAGGTCCGTCAGTGGCGCTGCGCCAAGCTTGAGCAGCTTATGCCCAGGAAGGTGCACGACCACGTATTCAAGGATCTGAAAGGAGACCTCAAAGGCCACTATACCGCAAATTTCCTCCGTCCTATAGTGCTGAAGCCCCAGAGCGACACTACGGTCTGGCAGCTCATCTTCCGGGGCGACAGGTCGTCGATAGAGGATGCGGTCAGGGACCTCAAGCGTCCCGCTGAAATGGAGGGCCTGCCCTTCGGGCTGCAGCTCCTCCAGGCTACCCTGCTGACCAACGTGGTGTATCCCATAGATGCCTTCGGCGAACCCATACGCCATTTCTGCCCCGGCAAGAACTGGAACAGCCTCTATACCTGGGACTGCGGTTTCATAGGCTGGGCAATGAGCGAGATAGATCCCGGCCGCGGCTACGAAATCATCCGCCAGTACACCACTACGCCAGCGGAAAAAGCGCCCTTCGTGCATCACGGGACGCCTCTCGCCACCCAGATACTCGCAATCGGCGACGTGTGGAAGACCTGCGGATCCGACGAAGCCCAGCTCAAGGAAATCTATCCGCGCCTGAAGCGCTTCTACGACTATATGACCGGCCCGGACTTCCGTAAGAAAAGCGGGCTCCTGGCCACCTGGAACATATTCTACAATAGCGGCGGATGGGACGACTATCCCGCCCAGTGGACCCTGCGCCCCCAGACGGAGCGCCGGGGACGCACCACCCCCATGGTATCCACATCCTACTATATACGCTGCGCCAAGATACTGCGCCTGCTGGCCTCGCATCTGAATATCAAGGCCGATGTCAAGCAGTACGACAAGGACATAGCCGTCATGGGCAAGGCCATCGAGACTTATGCCTGGGACCCTGAGTCCGGGTATTTCGGATATGTGGAGCACGATGCCCAGGATGTCCCCCAGGGCCTCTACCGTACCGAGGCAGGGGAGAACTACAACAAAGGCCTGGACGGAGTCACCCCGCTTGTGGCCGGGATCGTGGACGAGGCCCAGAAGGAAGCCCTGCTCGGGCACATCTTCACCCAGGGAGAGCTCTGGAGCCCCTATGGAATTACGGCCGTCGACCAGCGCGCATCCTACTACAGCATAGACGGATACTGGAACGGAACGGTCTGGATGCCCCACCAGATGATACTCTGGAAGACCATGCTCGACCTCGGCAGGGCCGATCTCGCCCGCAAGATAGCCGACACGGCTCTAGAGAACTGGGAGAGGGAATGCGAGGACTCATATAATTGCTACGAACATATTATGCTGGCTACCGGCCGCGGTGGCGGATGGTGCAATTTCTCGGGGCTGTCATCTCCCGTAATCAACTGGTTCTGCGCCTACTACCGTCCGGGCACCGTGTCCACCGGCTTCGGGACCTTGGTGACCAAGTCCGTCTGGGCAGAAGACTACACCAGCGTGGCCCTTACCCTGGAGTTCGACAAGGACCTGGCAGGGAAGGAGGTTTCCGTGCTTGCCCGCCTTGCCGACGGCACCCGCGAAATAAAGGTCAAGGCTGGCCGTAAACCCTTGAACATAAAGATAGACTGATGGACAGGAGAGATTTCTTCAGATACAGCCTTGCCGGTGGAGCCGCCCTGCTCCTATCGGATTGGGAAAAGGCTTTCGCCCTGGGGCGGAAGCACATCGACGTGGGCAAGCCCTGGCGGGGATGGAAGGAAGGGGAGTTCCAGATCCATTTCATCTACACCGGAGTTGCCGAATCCATCTTCCTGATATTCCCCGACGGTACTTCCATGCTGCTGGACTGCGGGGATTTCGATGCACTGGCAAGGGGGCCCAAGGCAGTGCCCTTGCTCCCCAGCAACGAGAGGCACGCCGGCGAATGGATAGCCCGCTATGTCACCCGCGTGAATCCGGCGGTGACGGACGTGGACTATATGATGCTGTCCCATTATCACAACGACCACGCCGGCAGCGACCTTTTCCACGCCGGGAAGGTGGTGCGCGATGGTAAGGAATATGCCCTGAGCGGATTTGCCCAGGCTGCGGAGATACTCAACTTCCGCAAGGCCATCGACCGTTGCTATCCTGATGACGACCCGTCTCTGAACTGGGCCGATCCGGACACCGTGAGGCTGATGTATCCTTTCTATGATTATATGAAGGAGCATCGCGGGATGCAGGTCGAGAAGTTCCGCCTCGGGGCCACCGACCAGATAGTCCAACTGCACGATCCTTATCCCGGGTTTTCGGTATGGAATCTGTGCGGCAACGGCTGCATAGCCTATCCTGACGGGCGTACCAGGGATCTTTTCGAGGCCAAGAAAAAGGCCGGCATCCCTGCCAAGAACGAGAACGCAATGAGCCTGGGCCTGGTTTTCAGCTACGGGCCTTTCCGCTTCTATACAGCCGGGGATTTCTCTGCCCGTTTCAAGGATCCCGACGGCACCGAACGTAATTTCGAGGATGATATAGCCGAGGCCTGCGGACGCGCTAACGTGGCCAAGGTCAACCACCACGGGCACAAATCGATGACCCGCAAGCTTGTCGGGGCCCTGCATTCTCAGGTTTACGTGAGCTGCGTCTGGGACCAGCTGCACAATATGAACTCTTGTATGGACCTGCTTGCAGACCGCAGCATCTACCCTGACGACCGTATTATCTGCCCTACGATAATGCCTGCGGAACGCCGCGCAAAAGACGGCGACAAGGCCTGGATGAAGGATGTCGCCAGGGAATCCTACGAAGGCGGGCACGTGGTAGTCAACGTGGAAAAGGGCGGCCGCCGCTACAGCGTATCATACATAAACGCCGCGGACGAATCAATGCTCGTCCGCAGCGTAATGGATTTCAGGGTATAAGGTTCTCTTTGAAAACGATGTCGATGGGCATCAGTTCGTCGGTGGAACTGTCCGTAGTGCCATAGAGCAGATAGTGCAGGGTGGCCTCCACTGCGTTGAAGCCTTGTTTGTCGGGGTGCTGGTTGATGATGAAATCGAGAGACCCCTCGCGTATGCATCTGGAATTGCCCTCGGTCGCGTCGAACCCTCCCACGCATATTCCTTTGAAGCCTGACTTTTCTACGGCTCCGGAAATCAGGTATGCGGTGGAAATGACCACGGCTATTCCCTTGACGGCGGGATTCTCTTTCAGGAAAGCGGATATCTCCTCGCCCGCCTTCTTCTCATTGTCGGCCGAGAAACTGAATTCCTTGACGGCCGAGTCGCGCGATTTCTCCTTGAAATAGTTGCGGAATGACGCCAGGCGGATTGCGGAGTTGTTGGAAAGCTGGGTGCCAATGCGCTTGGGAAGCAGGACGGCGATTTCGGCATCGTCGGCCACGAATCCGTCCATAAGCCTGGCAAGCAGACGCCCGCAGGCGGTCTGGTTGGCCATGAAAGCGGCTTTAGGCTTGGTGTCCGTTACCTTACCATCCACGAAGAAGTAGGGGATTCCTTTTTTGTCGAGCCCCTTGCAAAGATTCTGGGTCTCTTCGACGAAGGTGGTGCCTATGATGACCGCGGAGCAGTCCATCTTCTCGATCTTCTCGAAAGTCTCGCGGCAGGAATTGGAATTGAACTGGTCGAAGAAGACATATTCGATCTTGAGGGAGAAGTCCCCGTATTCGGCCAGGGCCTGGTCTATGCCGCTTTTGATAAGGTCCCAGTATTCACCCTTCTTGGAAAAAGGAATGGTGACCACAATGTTCCAGACCTTTCCGGTTTTCTTGAAAGCAATGGCGGAACTGTGCAGGTTGTAGCGGTAGGATTGGTCTTTGAGCACGGCCTGTACCGCTGCAAGCGCTTCTTCCGATACCTTCCCACGGTTATGGAGTACTCTGTCCACGGTCCCTGCCGAAACACCGGCGAGGGTAGCGATTTGTTTGATGGTGAGTTGTTGCGCCATATGCCTGTAGATTGCTTCCTGCAAAAATACGAAATATTTTGTGTCCGAACACACGCGGCTTGCTATTTTTGAAAAAATACCATACATTTGCAGAAGAATGTGTGCGGACACACAAGAATTAAACCATAGTATATGAAATTACTTGAAGGAAAAGTAGCAGTCGTTACCGGGGGCTCCAGGGACATCGGCCGCGCCATCTCCCTGAAACTCGCTTCGGAAGGTGCAAAGGTATGTATCAATTACAATCATAATGAGGGCAAGGCCCTCGAGACCCTGCAGATGGTCAAGGACGCCGGGGGAGAGGCCTTCCTCTTCAAGGCGGACGTAACCAAGGCCGAAGAAGTGTCGGCTATGCTCGCCGAGACCGCTGCCAGGTACGGCGGAAAGATAGACATACTGGTAAACAACGCAGGCGGCATAATGGGCCGCAAGACTATCGAAGAACAGGACGAGGACTGGTATCGCACCGTGCTCGACCTTAATTTCAAAAGCTGCTGGCTCTGCACCAGGGACGTTCTCAAATATATGGACAAGGGCAGCATAGTCAACATCTCTTCCCAGGCGGCAAGGGACGGCGGCGGCGCAGGCTCTTCCATCTATGCCTGCGGCAAGGCGGCGATGCTCTGCCACACCCGCGCGATGGCCAAGGAACTCGGCCCCCGCGGCATACGCGTCAATGCGGTCTGCCCCGGAATGATAAACACCTATTTCCACGATACTTTCACCGCGCCTGCCGGCAGGGAAGCCCTCCACAGGAGCGCACCTCTGCGCAGGGAGGGCGAAGCTCCCGAGGTGGCCGACCTGGTCTGCTATCTCGCCAGCGACGAATCCTCATACATTACCGGAAACGGCGTGGATATCAACGGCGGCTGCCTCTTCTCCTAGACAATGAAAAGGATCTTCTCCCAGATAGCGCGCTGGATAGCGCTGGTAGGCCCCGGGCTCTTCTGCCTGGGCTTCACCATAGGCACCGGCAGCGTCACCTCGATGGTCAAATCCGGAAGTATGTACGGCACCCAGCTCCTATGGGTGCTGGCCATCAGCGCATTCTTTACCTGGGTGATGACGGAGGCCTACGGGCGCTTCGGAGTCGTGACGGGGGATACCGCCATCCACGGAGTCAAGAACAATCTCCGGGGAGGGAAGGTCTGGGCCGTGATATTGATAGCCGGCCTGGTGGTAAGCCAGTGGATAAGCCTCTCCAGCATACTCAACATCACCTCCAACGCTGTTTGCGAGGTGCTTTACCTGTGCATCCCTGGCCTTCCCAAGGAGGCCGGATACTGGATTGTGCTGGCTATGGCGGTTATCATAGCCGGAACAATCTGGCTGGTTCTGAACAAAGGCAATTATAGCGTGTTCGAGAAGATACTCTCCGTGCTTGTAACCCTCATGGGCATAGCCTTCATCCTGTCCATGTTCATAGAACTGCCAGCCCCGGGAAGCATAGTCAAAGGCTTCGTACCCTCGATTCCCAAGGACCCGGGAGCACTTCTTTTCATAGCTGCCTTCGTTGGTACCACAATGTCTTCTCCAACCTTTGTAATAAGGCCGATGATCCTGAAAAGCAAAGGCTGGGGACCTGAAGACGGCCGTATGCAGAGGCGCGATGCCATTGTGAGTGCATCGCTTACCTTTATCATCAGTGCATCCATTATGATTTGCGCCGCGGGGGTGCTTTTTGCCCGTGGAATAACCGTGGAGAAGGTGCTGGACATGATCTATGTGCTTGAGCCGATTGCCGGCAGGTTCGCCGTGGCTCTCTTCGTCATCGGCCTTCTGAGTGCCGGGCTGTCGTCGCTTTTCCCAATCATGATGCTGGCTCCGGAGCTTATCAGCGATTATCGGCACGGAGAAATGCAGACCGGAACTCCGCTGTTCAAGATTCTCACCGGAATTGCCGCGCTTTTGGGTCTCACCATCCCCATCCTTGGCAAGAATCCGGTTATTACGCAGATAGCTTCCCAGGTGACTCTGGTGTTCGTTCTGCCGCTTGTGATACTTCTTATGATTATCCTAATAAACAAGAAGTCGGTAATGGGTAACAGGCGTCCCGGCGTAGTGTTCACAATTCTTATGGCACTGGCCTTCGTATTTGCGTGCGTGGTATCATATACGGGCGTTGTGGCCCTCTCCAACTTGCTATGAGTAAATCGTTTAGATATGCCCTTCTGGTTCCCACCAGCATGGGCGTGAGGCTCACTCCGTTTAACGGGCAGCCGGCCCACCTCGGCGGAAACTATTCTCTGCAGGCAACCAGTGCGGAAACCAATGTGGCAAGCATTGTTTCTTCACTGGGAATGCCGGTTAAAGTGCTCACTGCTTTCGTGAAAGGCCATCCTTTTGCGGCGTTCATAAAAGCGGATCTTCGCGGACGTGGAATGGATGTCGAGGGGCCGGAGCGTGAGCAGGGTGGCCCATGGGGGTATCGGCACCAGATAAATATTGCCGACAGCGGCAGCGGTTCCCGTGGTCCTCGCGTCTGGAACGACAGGGCGGGGGAGGTTGGCAGGACTTTGAAGGCCGATGACTTCGACCTGAAACGTATATTTGAAGCTGAGGGCGTACAGCGCGTGCATCTTAGCGGGCTCATTGCGGCCATCGCCCCGGAGTTTTGTCTGGATATAGTGAGGATGGCGGTTCGCTGTGGCTCTTCGGTGAGTTTTGACCTGAATTATCGCGCCTCTTTCTGGAAGGGGCATGAGGATGAGTACCGGAAGGTGTTCGCGGAGATTGCCGCTGCCTCCGATGTACTGATAGGCAATGAGGAGGACTTCCAACTGTGCCTAGGCATCGAGGGCCCTGCGGCCGGCGGTGCGGATTTGGAGGCGAAGACGGAGCAGTTTACCCGTATGATAGGCCGGGTGAGGGAGTCTTATCCTGGAGCGAAGGTTATTGCTACCACGCTCCGTGAAGTTAAGG
>JAEEXQ010000070.1 GCA_016287875.1 Bacteroidales bacterium
GCAGTCCCGCATCCCTCCTATCTCTATGGAATTCTTGACGGCTTTCCAGGCCTGCACGGGCGAGGCGCATTCCACCAGCCGCGAAGGGCCGATCAGGGCGGAGAGATGATAGTTCAGCCCGCCGGCCGCGACGCTCCCGTCCACCTCGCTCAGGGCAATCTCCGCTTCTTCATAGTAGCGGAGGAAAATCCCGTCCTCGCGCAGCTCTGCGAAGGTTTTCTCCGAACCTTCATCCTCTATCTCCTCCTTCAGCACGAACCAGTCCGCACTCTCGGCGCCGACCAGCAGGAAGGAGATTACCAGGGGATTGTATTCTATGTCGGATGCCCGCACGTTGAGGGTCCAGGCGATGTCGTCCAGCGCGCTCAGCAGCACGTAGTCCACGCCCTTCTCCGCTATCCAGTCGCGCAGGCGGCCCAGGCGCTCGATGCGGCTTTCCCCGGGATCCACCGTGAATATGGGGGTCTGGGGAATTCCAGGCCTGTCCGGCCATATGGCATCTATGAGGTTGGGGATGCTTACCAGGTGGCAGGCGGCCCCTCCGGCATTCAGCCCGGATTTTATCTCCCGCGCAAAGTCCGCCGCAACGCAGAGCCCGTCGAGTGCGATGTACACCTCGTTCTCGCCGGCGAACTTCTGCTTTATCCATTCGGGGATGGGCACCTGCTCCCTCACGCGCATCTTGTGGAGCTCCACGCCCGTGCCTTCGAGCTGCTGGTTTGCCTGGATGAAGTAGCGGGTATCGGTCCAGAGCCCCGCATGGTCGAGGGTGACCACCACGTCCCCGGCCTCGCCAGTGAAGCCTGTGAGCCACTGCACGCACTTCCAGCGCTCCGCCGGATATTCGCTCCCGTGGGGGTCGGAGCCGGTCAGCAGCACCGCATCCCATCCGCGGCTGCGCATCATAGTGCGCAGCTGCGCAATCCTCTCAGAATAGATGTTTTCCATACTTACAAAAATAGCAATTCTATTTGTTTTTCCCCTCGCTTGAAGTAAATTTGCAGGATATGAAGATCGGGAACGTAGATTTAGGAGACAGGCCTGTGCTGCTCGCTCCGATGGAGGATGTGACGGACGTTTCGTTCCGCATTCTCTGCCGTGAGCAAGGGGCGGATATGGTCTATACCGAATTCATCCCCTCCGACGGCCTCATCCGCGACGCCAGCAAGGCTCTTGCGAAGATGAAGACCCTCGAAGAGGAGGCGCCGGTGGGCATCCAGATCTACGGACACATTCCCGAATCGATGGTGGACGCCGCCCGTATGGCCGACAGGGCCGTGGAACTGGTAGGCGGGCACGGAGCGGACGTGATAGACATCAACTTCGGCTGCCCCGTCACCAAGATCGCAGGCCGAGGGGCCGGTTCCGGGATGATGCGCTATCCGGATAAGATGGTGGCCATAACCAAGGCCGTCGTCGAGGCCGTAGGCAAGCCGGTGACCGTTAAGACCCGCCTCGGCTGGGACGATTCCTCCAAGATCATAGTGGAACTTGCCGAACGCCTGCAGGACGTGGGAATCCAGGCCCTGACCATTCACGGCCGCACCCGCTGCCAGATGTACAAAGGTTCCGCCGACTGGACTCTGATCGGAGAGGTCAAGAACAATCCCCGCATGCACATCCCCATAATAGGCAACGGAGATATCACCAATCCCCGCCAGGCCAAGGAGGCCTTCGACCGTTACGGGGTGGATGGGATAATGATAGGCCGCGCGAGCTTCGGGCATCCCTGGATATTCCGGGAGATCAAGCATTATCTGCAGACGGGGGAGGAGCTCCCGCCTCTGCCGGTGGCCGAAAAAGTGGCCCTCGCCAAGCGCCAGCTGGCCCTCTCCCTGCAGTACAAAGGGGAACCCCGCGGAATCTATGAGATGCGCCGGCATCTGAGCTGCTACTTCAAGGGCCTGCCGGATTTCAAGGAGACCCGTATGCGTATGGTCACCACCCTCGATTCTTCCGAACTATTCACAATTCTGGACAACATCGCCGAAACTTATGCTGATACACCGTCTGATTCTTAAGCGCGCCGCAAAAGCCTGGAAGAAGGCCCCCGGAGCCGCCGTACCCACCATCTGTGTGGGCAACATAACAGTCGGAGGAACAGGAAAAACTCCTCATACCGAAATGATCCTCCGCCTTCTGCAGGAGGCCGGCCGCAGCGGGCTGGCAGTCCTCTCGCGCGGGTACAAGCGCAAGAGCAAGGGCTTCCAGACCGTGCAGGTGGACAGCACCGCGGCTTTTGCGGGGGATGAACCCCTGCAGATAAAGCGCAAGTTCCCCGCCGTGGATGTGGCGGTGGACAAGAACAGGGTGGAGGGCTGCGCCAAGCTGGTGGAAAGCGGAGCCTCCCTGATTGTGCTGGACGATGCATTCCAGTATAAGAAACTGCACGCCAGCCTGAATGTAGTGCTGGTGAACAGCCACAGGCCCATCTTCGAGGACCGTCTGCTGCCTTTCGGGCGGCTGCGCGACCTCCCCTCCAGGATAGCGGATGCGGATGTGGTGATAGTGAGCAAATGCCCGCGGGAGATGGATGCGGAGGAGAGGGAAGAGTGGCGCGGCAAGCTCCGCCTGCGCGAGGATATGCCCCTGCTCTTCACCACGGTGGAATACGAGGCGCCCGTGCCGGTGTGGAAGGAGGAGGCCGACCCGCGCTACATCTATTCCAAGACAGTGATACTTTTCAGCGGAATCGCCGACGACAGCGCCCTGCGCGCATATCTCAGCGATACCTATAAGATAGTAGAAGTGCTGAACTTTCCCGACCACCACGCCTATGGCCGGGCGGATATGGGGAGGATAGCCGCTGCCGTGCGGAAGTATCCCACCGCAGCCCTGCTGACAACAGAAAAGGACGCTGTCCGCGTCCTCGACTGTAAGAAAGTGGATGATGGCGTACGCAAGCGCCTGTTCGCCGTTCCGGTGAAGGCCGCTTTCGTTGAGGAAAGCGATGCCGCTGCGTTCGCCGGAATCCTGTCTAGACTGTAAGGATTTCCTTTTCCTTAGCTGCTACGAGGTCGTCGACGCCCTTTACGAACTTGTCGGTGGCCTTCTGGACTTCGGCCTCGCCTTCCTTCTCGGTATCTTCGCTCATTCCCTCGTTCTTCTGGGCCTTCTTGAGAAGCTCCATTGCATCGCGGCGGGCGTTGCGCACCACCACCTTGGCGTTTTCGCCTGCGGCCTTGGCCTTCTTCACGAGTTCCTTGCGACGGTCCTCGGTGAGTGCGGGAACGGTGCAGCGGATGATTTCGCCGTTGTTCTGGGGGGTGAATCCGAGGTTGGCGTCGATGATGGCCTTCTCGATGGTGGCTATCAGGCTCTTCTCCCAAGGCTGGATCGCCAGGGTCTTGGCATCAGGGGTGCTGATGGATGCGACCTGCGAAAGGGGAGTGGGGGAGCCGTAATAGTTTACGGTAACTCCGTTGAAGATGGAAGGACTGGCCTTTCCAACGCGGTAAGTCTTCAGGTCCTCTTCGAGGAACAGCACGGCCTCCTGCATCTTCTGCTCGGCGCCGCTCAGTATTTCTTTTGCTCTGTCAGTTAACATATCGTCATTTATTTATCATTCGTTTCAGTTGGTTCGATCCGCGGGCGCGCTGCCGGTCAGGCGTGCACCACCGTGCCTATCTTCTCCCCTTTGAGAACCCGGAGCAGGCCGCCGGGGGTGTTGATGTCGAACACCACGATGGGCACCGGGCCCTGCTCGCAGAGGGCGAAGGCCGTCTGGTCCATAACCTTCAGATGTTTTACCAGGGCCTCCTGGAAGGTGAGTTCGTCGTATTTGGTGGCGCTGGGATCCTTTTCGGGATCGGCGGTATAGACTCCGTCCACCCTGGTTCCCTTCAGCACTGCGTCCGCCTTGATTTCGAGGGCCCTCAGGGCTGCGCCGGAGTCGGTGGAGAAGAAGGGATTGCCGGTGCCGCCGGAGATCAGGGCCACTCCGCCTTCCTCCATAAGCTTGACGGCATTGTCGCGGTCGTAGAGCTTGGCAAAGGGGGCCATGTTGGTGGCGGTGAAAACCTCTGCGGCTATGCCCTGGGAACGGAGGGCGGAAGAGAGTGCCAGAGAGTTGATGACGGTGGCAAGCATGCCCATGCGGTCCCCGGTCACGCGGTCGTATCCTTTTCCTATGCCCTGGATACCGCGGAAGATATTCCCGCCGCCGTTCACTATGGCGATCTGGTATCCGGCCTTCACCGCCGCGGCTATCTCGCCGGCGAACTTGGTGAGGCTCGCTTCATCCAGGCCTTTGCCCGCAGGGCCGCCCAGGCTTTCGCCGCTGACTTTCAGAAGAACTCTCTTATACATTGAAATTTCTAATTGGTTTGCAGAGAACAAAAATATCGGAAAATTCGCAAACTTGCAAGAAATGCCTTATATTTGCAGACCAAAAGTATTAAAAGAGATGTTCATTTTCAACTCATCCATCGGCAAGAAATTCATTCAGGCCATCAGCGGAGCTTTCCTCGTACTGTTCCTCCTGCTCCACGGAACCATCAACTTTTTCTCTGTGATCGACAGCTTTACCGGCAAATACGGCGTTGTAGCTGCAGACGAGAACCTGTTCTCCGAGGGTGACGGCCTGTTCAAACTCGGATGCGATTTTATGTCCACCAGCATCATCGACATCATGGTGCCCATCCTGGCCCTTGGTTTCCTCGTGCATATCCTCTACGGATGCTGGCTTACCTGGCAGAACATCAGGGCCCGCGGCGGTGTCAAGCGCTACGAGGTTTCCAGCAAGGCAGCTGCCGACAGCTGGAGCGCCCGCAACATGTTCGTGCTCGGTATTATCATCCTCGGCTTCATCTGCGTACATCTCACCCATTTCTGGGCAAAGATGCAGCTCCCCGAGATGTTCGGAATCGGCAACTACGAGAACAATCCTTACCTGCTGCTGAACGCAACCTTCGGTAACTGGTGGGTGCTTGCCCTCTATCTGCTTTGGTTCGTGGCTATCTGGTTCCACCTCTGCCATGGCTTCTGGAGCATGCTTCAGACCGTCGGCTGGAACAACCAGGTATGGTTCAAGCGCGTCAAGGTTATCGGAGTCATTTTTGCCACCATCATCTTCTTGCTCTTTGCAGCAACTGCGGTGAACGCTTTCGTGCAGGCTAACTTCCTGGCGGCGTAGGCGGCATTTTGATTTTTCGGAATAATTTTATATCTTTGCGGCCCCTTATTTTTAAGGGATCGCAATTTTTTTATAAGTATAACTATTAAAGATCAAGACAGTGGACACACTTAGTTACAAAACAGTCTCGCTTAACAAAGCAACTGTAGACAAGCAGTGGGTTGTCATTGACGCGACGGATCTCGCTCTTGGTCGTCTGGCCTCCAGGGTTGCTCTTGTCCTCCGTGGCAAGACCAAAGCCGGCTTCACTCCCAACGTGGATTGCGGTGACAACGTCATCGTGGTCAACGCCGAGAAGGTCGCCCTCAGCGGCAAAAAGATGACCGACCGCGTTTACACCCGTTACACGGGCTATCCGGGCGGACAGCGCTTCACCACTCCCAAGGAGATCCTCGCAAAGAGGCCCGAGGAGCTTGTGAGGAGAGCAGTAAAGGGTATGCTCCCCAAGACCCGTCTTGGTGACAAGCTTCTGAACAACCTGCACATCTACGCAGGTCCCGAGCATCCTCACCAGGCTCAGAACCCCAAAACTATCAAGTTGAACGAAATTTAAAAGTCGCAAATGGAACAGACACACGCCCTTGGAAGACGTAAAGCAGCTGTAGCTCGCGTATATCTTGCAGCAGGTGCAGGCAATGTGACCATCAACGATCGTCCCGTGGAGAACTTCTTCCCCCAGGAGGATCTGCGTTACATTGTGAACCAGCCGTTTGCAGTTACCGGAACCGAAGGTAAGTTCGACGTTAAGGTTTCCGTCGTTGGTGGCGGTACCAAAGGTCAGGCTGAAGCCATCCGTCTCGGTGTTGCACGCGCCCTCTGTGAGATTGACAAGGAAGCATATCGTCCTGCTCTCAAAGCCGCCGGTTTCCTCACCCGCGATTCCCGCGAGGTCGAGCGCAAGAAACCCGGTCAGCCCGGAGCACGCCGCCGCTTCCAGTTCAGCAAGCGTTAATATTTCGCTGTTTTACTTTCGTACAGTTGCTGTTTAAACCCTCCCGGAGGATAGTTGCAGCACTGCGGAAAAGGCCGGGGACCGGCAAGGCCGCTACCCTGTCCTTGAAGAAAAGAGGCCCGCTTAGCGGGAAAAACAATTAACAAGAAACAAAAAAATGTCACGTACAAATTTCCAAGAATTGCTTGATGCAGGCGTACACTTCGGACACCTCGCCCGTAAGTGGAACCCTAAAATGGCTCCGTACATCTTCGACCAGAAGAACGGAATCCACATCATCGACCTGCACAAGACTGTCGTCAAGATAGACGAGGCGGCAGAGGAGATGAAGATTCTTGCCAAATCCGGTCGCAAGATCCTCTTCGTCGCCACCAAGAAACAGGCCAAGGATATCGTATCCGAGAAGGCCGCTACCGTCGGCATGCCCTCAGTGACTGAGCGTTGGGCAGGCGGTATGCTCACCAACTTCCCCACCATCCGCAAAGCCGTCAAGAAGATGAGCACCATCGACAAGATGAAAGAGGATGGCACCTTCGAGAAGCTCGCAAAGCGTGAGCGTCTCCAGATCGACCGTCAGCGCGCCAAGCTCGAGAAGAACCTCGGCTCCATCCGCGACATGAGCCGCCTCCCCGCCGCTCTGTTCGTGGTCGACATCCAGAAAGAAGCCAACGCAGTTAAGGAAGCGAATCGTCTTAACATCCCGGTATTCGCAATGGTTGATACTTGTTGCGATCCCACTCCCGTTGATTTTGTGATTCCGGCGAACGACGACGCCGCGAAGAGCGTTGATTGCGTTCTTTCCGCACTTTGCGCAGCTATCCAGGAAGGTCTCGACGAGCGCAAGCTCGAGAAGGACAAAGAGGCTGAGGCCGCTCCTGCAGAGGAGGCCCCCAAGGCAGAGAAGACTCTCCGCAGCCGCAAGGCCAAGAAGGAAGAGGCTCCTGCAGCCCCCGCTGAGGAAGCTCCCAAGGCAGAAGAAGTTGAACAGAACTAAAAACTAGAAGTTATGGCAAACATTACCGCAGCAGACGTAATGAAATTACGCAAGATGACCTCCGCAGGTATGATGGATTGCAAGAAGGCTCTCGAAGAGGCTGAAGGCGATTTCCAGAAGGCTGCCGATATCATCCGTGAGAAGGGTAAGCTCGTAGCTGCCAAGCGTGCAGACCGCGAGACCTCCGAAGGTGCCGTGAAGGCTCGTATCCAGGGTAACAAGGGTATCCTTGTCTGCCTCGGCTGCGAAACCGACTTCGTTTCCCGTAACTCCGACTTCCAGGGTCTCGCCGACGCCATCGCCGACGTGGCCATCGCCAAGTTCCCTGCCGACACCGAGGCTCTGCTCGCTTGCGAGCTGCCTGACGGAACCACCGTGCAGAAGGCTATCGAGGTCCAGACCGGTAAGTCCGGCGAGAAGACCGTCATCGCTTACTATGCTCCCGTAGAGGCTCCTTTCGTGGCCCAGTACATCCACACCCTCACCGGCAAGCTCGGTGCTCTCGTTGGATTCAACAAGGAAGTTCCTGCCGATCTCGCAAAGGGTATCGTAATGCAGGTCGCTTCCATGAGCCCTGTAGCTATCTCCGAGGCTGACTGCCCTCAGGAGGTCGTCGACAACGAGTTCAAGGTCGCTGTCGAGAAGACCAAGGAAGAGCAGGTTCAGAAGGCTGTCGAGGCTGCCCTCAAGAAGGCTGGTATCAACCCTGCACACGTTGACTCCGAGGATCACATCGAGTCCAACACCGCCAAGGGCTGGATCACCCCCGAGCAGGCTGCCCAGGCCCGCGAGATCATCAAGACCGTCAGCGCCGAAAAGGCTGCCAACCTGAACGAGCAGATGATCCAGAACATCGCCAAGGGACGTCTCGCCAAGTTCTTCAAGGAGAACACCCTCGAGGCTCAGGAGTATCAGATGGGCGACGGCAAGCAGTCCGTCAAGGAAGCTATCGCCGCAGTCGACAAAGACGCCAAAGTCGTTGTCTTCAAGAAGTTCAATCTGAACGACTAACGTGCCTGTCATTCCCGGCCCCCCGGGAATCCCAGTTCCAATAGAATAAAGCCGACCCCCGCCGGGCCGGCTTTTTCTATTGGAACTGGATGGTCGCCCGGCCGCTTCCCGTTCCCGGTCCCCGGTCCACACTACGCATCACACTCAGCTACCACACGCATAGTCGCACCCCATCTCTCCCCGGCCTCGGTTGCTGCCAGGCCGCTCCCCGTTCCCGGTCCCCGGCCCTTGCTACAGCCCGTTCTGTCGCGCTCCGCAGCACCTAACCGCCTGACTGCCAATCCTTTCCCTGAAAGAGAATCGGCGAATTCTGCCGATTCTCTTTTTGGTTATCATCTATCTATCAATCACTTGGCTGCTGCACGCCACTCGCTTGGCTTCTGCGCGCCACTTGCCATCTTGAGCGCCGGCATAGGACCTTAGTGTTCCTGGTCTGCAAATTTTTTGCAGACCAGGAACAAAAACAGCCATTTTTGTTCCCGGTCCCCCCTCCCCAAGACAGACCAGGAACACCCACCACCCTTCTCCGTGGCAAACCAGGATCACCCACTACCCCTCCACAGCGTTTCAGTGGGCAAGGTCTAATTCTATGCCTTGGACCTTGCCCGCATTTCTGCCCTCCACGTGGTTCCCGTGGGCAAGGTCCCCACCACGAAATTAGACCTTGCCCACTCGCGCGCCTTTACCTCCCCCCACCCTATCACCTCGCGTTGCCGCCACCGCCGCCACCGCCGCCACCCACGTTCCACCCACCGCAACACCCTTCACCGCAACACCCTTCACCGCACAACCGCGACAAAGATGTGGCGTAAATCGTAAAGTGCTGTGCGTTAGGTGATTATGCAAAACCACCTATGTAATATTGCATAGGCGGTTTTACATAAATGACTGATATTCAACCGTAAACGTTTTACGCCATTTTTCAATATCGGTCAATTCACATCAGGACAAACGATTTGGTTAAGCGAAATAGTGATTTGCTTGCCGGTAAGGGAATGTCTGAGTGATTCTGGTGTGAATGGTGTAATTTCAGGGCCGACACCATTCCCGCAAAACGGCCACCGGTGCACTTCTAGTGTAAATGGTCCCCGGGTTAAAATTACACCATTCACACTCCGCGTCATCCTGTGGGCTTCCTTGCGCCTAGTGGTTGAAGTATTACTTTAGGTGGCCGGGCGTGGCAGAGCGGGAAGGGCGAGGACTGGCACGGCGGGCGGTCTACCGCGGCACCGCCGCCGCTCGGTGGCA
>JAEEXQ010000071.1 GCA_016287875.1 Bacteroidales bacterium
CTTCCCCGTGGAAATGACCGACGGTCCCATATTCAACGAGGAGCAGTATCCCGGCATACAGCGCGAAGGTGAGAATATCATCGACGAATACTACAGCGAGGGTGTCTTCGTGGGCTATCGCTGGTATGATACCAAGAACGTCAAGCCTTTGTTCGCTTTCGGGCATGGCCTGAGCTATACCAGTTTCGAATACGGCGAGGCTTCCGTCAAGGGGCGTAAGCTCAGCGTCAGCGTGAAGAACAGCGGCAAGGTGGCGGGTGCCGAGGTCGTGCAGCTCTACATCAGCGACACCGAGGCCAGCGTCGCGCGCCCTGCCAAAGAGCTCAAGGGATTCAAGAAAGTGTTCCTGCAGCCTGGAGAATCCGCCAAGATTACATTCGACATTACGGACGAGGCCCTGAGCTTCTTCGATGCCGACGCCCACAAGTGGGTGCTGGAGCCCGGCGAGTTCGTCGCCCACGTGGGTTCAGCTTCCGACGATATCCGTACTTCCGTGAAGTTTAACGTCAAATAACATATGAAAGAAGATCTTCAAATTTTCGACCTGATCCGCAAGGAGCGCACCCGTCAGCAGAACGGCCTGGAACTCATTGCGTCGGAGAACTACGTTACCGACGAGGTCCTGCAGGCCATGGGCTCCATCTGTACTAACAAGTATGCCGAAGGCTATCCCGGCAAGCGCTACTATGGTGGTTGCGGGGTTGTGGACCAGATCGAACAACTGGCCATAGACCGCCTCAAGCAGATCTACGGTGCCTGCTGGGCAAACGTGCAGCCCCATTCCGGCGCACAGGCAAACATGGCCGTCACGATGGCTGTCCTCAAACCCGGGGACACCTTCATGGGCCTCGACCTCTCGATGGGCGGACACCTTACCCACGGATCTCCCGTCAATGCCAGCGGCATACTCTACCATCCGGTGGCTTACGGCCTGAATCCCGAGACCGGCCGCGTGGATTACGACGAAATGGAGCGCAAGGCCCTCGAATGCAAGCCTAAACTTATCATCGGCGGAGCATCTGCATACTCCCGCGAATGGGATTACGCACGTATGCGCGCGATAGCAGATAAGGTAGGAGCCATCCTCTGGATAGATATGGCCCATACCGCAGGCCTCATCGCCGCCGGACTCCTCGAGAATCCTGTCAAGTACGCACATATAGTGACCTCCACCACCCATAAGACCCTGCGCGGTCCCCGCGGAGGTATCATCCTGATGGGCGAAGACTTCCCCGATCCTCAGGGTCGCACCACTCCCAAGGGAGAGGTCAAGATGATGAGCGCAGTGCTGGACAGCACCGTCTTCCCCGGCGTGCAGGGAGGCCCGCTCGAACACGTGATCGCCGCGAAGGCAGTAGCTTTCTTCGAAGCCCTACAGCCTGAGTACGTCCAGTACCAGAAGCAGGTGGTCGCCAATGCAGCCGCGATGTGCGAGGCATTCATCGCCCGTGGATATAAAGTGGTGAGCGGCGGAACCGACAACCACCTTATGCTCATCGACCTCCGCGGCAAGTTCCCCGAGCTTACCGGACGCATAGCCGAGAAGGAGCTCGAGAAGGCGGACATCACCCTGAATAAGAATATGGTTCCTTTCGATACCCGCAGCCCGTTCCAGACCAGCGGCGTACGTATCGGCACCCCTGCCGTTACCTCCCGTGGCTTCGTCGAGAAGGATATGGCGGATATCGTAGGACTTATCGATACCGTGCTCTCATCCTGCGAGGCACACATCGGCGTCCTCTCCCTCAAGAAGAGCGACACCCCGACTCCTGCCCAGCTCGATGAGCTCGATGCCCACGCCAAGGTTCTCGAGAATGTCGCCAAGGCCGTCCATCAGATGACCGCCGGCGTGCCCCTGAACAAGTATTGACAAATTGTCACTGGCACACACATTGATTGATAGTAAAGCGTTCCGGGGTTTTCCGGAGCGCTTTTGAATTATACTAAAACACTATAGAATCATGATCAAACCATTAGCAGACAGAGTTCTGATCGAGCCTCAGGAGGCCCAGACCAAGACGGCATCCGGAATATTCATTCCCGACACGGCGAAAGAGAAACCCCAGCAGGGTAAGGTTGTAGCTGCCGGCCCCGGCAAGAAGGACGAGCCTATGGAGGTGAAGGTCGGCGACGTTGTCCTTTATGGCAAGTATGCCGGTACCGAGGTTACCGTCGACGACGTAAAGTACCTCATCGTGAAACAGTCTGACATTTTAGCAATTCTTTAATCATGGCAAAAGAGATAAAATTCAATGCCGACGTCCGCTCCAAGATGAAAGAGGGAGCAGACCAGCTTGCAAACGCAGTCAAAGTTACCCTCGGTCCTAAAGGCCGCAACGTGGTAATCGATAAGAAATTCGGTGCTCCTCACGTTACCAAGGACGGTGTCACCGTAGCAAAGGAAGTCGAACTCAAGGACAAATACGAGAACATGGGCGCCCAGATGGTCAAGGAAGTTGCTTCCAAGACCAACGAGCAGGCCGGTGACGGTACCACTACCGCTACCGTGCTGGCCCAGGCCATCATCAACGTGGGTATCAAGAACGTTACCGCAGGTGCCAACCCCATGGACCTCAAGCGTGGTATCGACAAGGCAGTCGAGACCGTGGTCGCCGAGCTGAAGAAGCAGAGCCAGGCCGTCGGTGACGACTATTCCAAGGTCGAACAGGTGGGTACCGTATCCGCCAACAACGACGGTTACATCGGCAAACTCATCGCAGATGCAATGAGCAAGGTCAAGAAGGATGGCGTAATCACCGTCGAAGAAGCCAAGGGCACCGAGACCGAGGTCAAGGTCGTCGAAGGTATGCAGTTCGACCGCGGTTACGTTTCTCCCTACTTCATGACCAACGGCGACAAGATGGAGGCCGAGCTCAGCAATCCTTCCATCCTCATCACCGACAAGAAGGTATCTACCATGAAGGACCTTCTCCCCATCCTCGAACCCATCGCCCGCGAAGGCAGGGAACTGCTCATCATTGCGGAAGATGTGGACGGCGAAGCTCTTACCACCCTCGTGGTCAACAAGCTCCGCGGATCCCTCAAGGTCGCGGCCGTCAAGGCTCCCGGCTTCGGTGACAGGCGCAAGGAGATGCTCCAGGATATTGCCATCCTCACCGGTGCTACCGTCATCAGCGAGGAGCGCGGATTCACCCTCGAGAACGCAACTCCCGATATGCTCGGTAAGGCCGAGAAGGTGACCATCACCAAGGAGAACACCACCATCGTCGGCGGAAAGGGCGATGCCGCTGCCATCCAGGAGCGTGCCGACCTCATCCGCAAGCAGATTTCCACCACAACCTCCGACTACGACCGCGAGAAGCTCCAGGAGCGTCTGGGCAAACTCGCCGGCGGCGTAGCAGTGCTCTATGTGGGCGCTACCACCGAGGTTGAGATGAAGGAGAAGAAGGACCGCGTGGAGGATGCTCTGAATGCAACCCGTGCTGCTGTCGAAGAGGGATATCTCCCCGGAGGCGGCGTGGCCTACATCCGCGCAGCCGCAGCCCTCGAGGGCCTGAAGGGTGAGAATGAAGACGAGACCACCGGTATCCACATCGTTGCCAAGGCAATCGAGGAGCCTCTCCGCCAGATCGCTACCAACGCAGGCGTGGATGCATCCGTCATCATCAACAAGATCAAGGAAGCCAAGGGCGACTTCGGATACAATGCCCGTACCGGCGAATATGTGAACATGTACGAGGCCGGTGTCATCGATCCTACCAAGGTCGTGCGCGTCGCTCTCGAAAATGCTGCTTCCGTGGCAGGTATGTTCCTCACCACCGAATGCGGCATCGTGGACATCCCCGAACCCGCACCGGCAGTGCCTGCAATGCCTGAAGGCGGAATGATGTAATTCCTCCCTTTTGTATTGCCCGACCTGGTCGGGCATCTTAGAGGCCAGCTCCCAGGAGCTGGCCTCTGCTGTTGTATGGGGGAACTGATATGCAAGAAAGATGCAAACAAAGGAAGAATCCTTGTAGTAATTACGGGATTGAGTGAGTTCATTTGCAATGATTATAACACTAAAACAATATGTTTTACAATTCACAAGATCCGCAGTACACGGCGCCCGTTCTCGAGGTGATCGAGTTTAACTGCGCTGCCTCGGTGCTGACCGGCTCCGAGACTACTGCCACCCGCGAGAACTATATTGCAATTAGTTTATTAGACTGAGTATGAAAACTGCACCACACGCACAAAAACCTTACGCTGCTCCCAGGGCTCTCACCATGAGTGTCGGCCTGGAGCGTGTCATAGCGACTTCGGTATTGGTAATGAATGAATTGTTCGACCTTTCCACACATGAAGATTATACTACGTTTGATTTGTTCGAATAAACAGTTCTTATTATGAGAAAACTAGTAATATTTGCATCGCTTGCGCTGGCGTTCGTATCCGTCGCCTGCGAAAAAGAAAACAACAAGGAGCAACCTGCTCCGATCGATCCCAACACTGTCGTATTCACCGCCAGTCTTCCCACCAAGACCACGATCGACGCTAACGACCAGGTGGTATCCTGGGCGTCCGGAGACGAAGTCAAGTTCGTCTGGGCCGGCGGCGCCACGACGGCTGCTGCATCTTCTTCCGGATCCAGCACCACGTTCACCGTGGAGGTCGCGGAAGGTATCACCGAACTCTATGCCGTATATCCTGCCTCTGCGGGCGGTTCTTACGACGAAGGTAAAGTGAACGTCAATTTCGAGGCCTCCCATGCCGACGGCTCCTTCGCTGCCAACGACATCTGTGTCGCCAAGGCTGTCAAGACCGGCGGTACGTGGACTACCTCCATCGTATTCAAGAACGTGGCGTGCTTGATGAAGGTAGGCGTTACCAGCAGTGAAATAGTCAAGCTGAGAATCCAGGCTGAAGGCGGAGAAGCCATCTCCGGTGTCCTTCCGGTAAGCATGGACGGAAGCGGCGACCCGGTTTTCGGTGTTGCATCCTCTACCTCAGATATGGTAAGCGTGACTGTCTCCGGCCCCGGAAACTACTACATTCCCGTAATGCCCGGTGTTACCATGGCGAGCGGATTCCGCGTGGCACGCTTCATCGGAGAAACGGATCAGACTACTCCTTTCTTCTATAGCGGATCATTTACCACTACACGTGGCGAAATAGTAAAGATCGCCGATGTGGATTCCCACGCCGGACAGTTCTATGTGACTCCATCCGGAGCAGGTTCCAAGGCTGGTCAGAGCTGGACCAATGCCATGGGAACCGCCGAGTTCAAGGCTTTTGTCACCAACCAGGACAACCACTTCCTCCTGAAAGGTGCCACCTTCCATTTCTCGGCTGACGAGTTCTCCTTCGGCGACGACTATCTGAAGCTGGATTATCCGGATCATGGCAATGTCGCTTTCACTCTGGAAGGCACCTTCAATTCCGAGTCAAGCATGACCACATTCGTCGGGCGTACCGCCACTTCCGGCACTACTGCCGGCGTGCTTTGGCCGCAGAACAACTCATACATTACCGTCAGGAACGTCAAGTTTACGGGCACAAATGGTGCGTCCAATGCGTCTGCCATCCGTATGAACAACAGTGCCAAGGAACTGAATCTGGACCACTGCATTTTCGATGGCAATCAGACTAGCGGAAACGGCAGCGGCATTTCCCTATTCAACAGCGCCACCGTGAATATCAGCAACTGCGTATTCAAAAACGCTACCGGTGCCGGCGGAATCATCCATGTCAATCACGCCAGTGCGAAGGTGAATATTGTGGACAGCGAAGCCAGCAATATCACCAAGAATGCCATTTATGCACAGTCTTTCGACACATTTACCTGTACGAGGGTAACGTTCAGCGATAATAATGATTCAGGCGAATACGGTGCGGCAGCATATATTTCCGGTGCCGGAACCATCACCTTCGACGACTGTGACTTTATCAGGAATCATTCTTCCGTTCAGGGCGGTGCCATCTGCATCAATGGAACCGATGTTACCACCACTTTCACGGACTGTGAGTTCATTAACAACGATTGCGACCAGAGAGGCGGCGCCGTAATGATTGAAAGCGCCAATGACAATACTACCTTTACCGGCGGCAAGTTCCAGGGGAATAACGCTAACGGTGCCGACAATACGAAGGCGGCAGGTGCAGCTATTTATTCCTTCGGATCTTTCAGCTGTACTGATGTGCTTTTCAAAGAAAATTACAACTATGTAGGGACAAACGAAATGTCTGGAGGCATTATTCGGTTGCAACAGTCCGGAAAAGTCGCATCCTTCGACGGCTGCGTTTTTGACGGCAACTATACGAATCGTGAGAATAGCAAGAATCCTCCCTGCGCTGCCATCGTCAACTGCCGTATAGGTGGTGTCAGCTATTATTTCAACGCCTGCGAATTCAAGGAGAATACATCCGGAACAGGTAATTCCGCAGGTGTTTACGGTGGTACGAGGGGAACGGTGTTCGCCACTTTGGCGGGCAGCACCTTCGCTTTCAACAACTGCTCTTTCCACGACAACTATGGCGGACGAAATACCGATGATATTTCCTGGATCGGCATGGATAACACGAGCAGTACCCTCATTCTCGCCAACACTACGATTGTAGGTGATAATTACCGTGCTCCCGGCGCCTGCGAAGGCGGTATAAGTACTAGGAGGAACAACTGGGGTGTCATCAAGTTCCAGAATACAGGCAATTTCTATTTCCTCAACACCATCCTCTGCTCGCTTGATACGGTTGGAAACAGTTTCTGGGTAAACGGTGATTTAATGCTTGATGGAACTACAACAATCAAGAAAGGCGGGCCCAAACTCCCTGTCTATTGCTGGTACAGCAAGATCTCCAAGGAAGGGGACAATTGGTCTACGTGGACGGTCGATACCGGTTCCGGCCACGACTATTATGCCACCACTGCCAGTTTCGGCGGCTGGAGCGCTCCATGGACTTGGAACGGTACCCTCACCGGCACCAACAGTAATATGCTGGCTGCGACGGCGGATGTCAATACCGAGATCCAGAACGCCGACTCCGGCTTCTACACCTGGCTGAACAGCATCGGAGCCCTTGGCAAGGACATCAACGGCAACAACCGCGGCGCCACTTCCTGGCCCGGCTGCTACCAGCAGTAGAGCGCCACGCACTTCCCGAATGCGGCCCCGGTCCTCCCGGCCAGGGCCGCATTTTTAGTAAAGTCCCGCCTGCCAGATTGTTTCTTTCTCAGTAAATACCTACATTTGTATAGTCCTCCAGAAAGTACAATTGCTAAAAAAAGCCGTCATATTGTTTCTGCTGTCGCTGTCCGTCTTCGCCCGGGCGGAAGGGAACAGGTTCCTCCTTTCGAGGCTGGATCTGTCAGACGGACTTTCGGACAACTGTGTCAATGATGTACTGACGGATTCACGGCAGCTTGTGTGGATCGGCACCAACGAAGGGCTTGACGTCTATGACGGACGCACCATCGTGCACGTCGCCTTCCCGGAGGTGGAAAATTCCGTGCAGCCCGTCGTGTTCACGCTGGCGGAAGATGCTTCCGGCACCATCTGGGCCGGGACTTCGAGCGGCTTGTTCCAGATCCGGACGGGAGAGCGCCAGATGAAGCCGGTTCCCTCTCCGGATCTCGAAGGATCGGGCATCCGGAAAATGTGCCTCTCGGCTTCCGGTACACTCTGGATGGCCATCGGGAAAGACCTGATATCCGTCCGGCCGGATAGCGGAGAGACGGAATGTTTCCCGGGGCTTGGCACATTTATCTGCCGTACGCCCGACGGTGCCCTGTACTCCATAACAAACAAAGGGGATCTTCTCTTCTCGGCAAATGGTTCCGAGGCCCCCGCCATCGTATTCCCGGAGCAGCGGGAGATCCTCTCCGGACTGGATATTTCCCGCATTATGTATGCCGGAGAACATATCTTTATCGCCGAGACGAACGGCAATTCGTACGCCTTATCCCTTCAGGAAAAAACGCTCCGTCCGCTCCCTACGATGCAGAGGATCAGGGACGCCATCCTCGGCGAAGATGGTCTGTTCTACCTGGCGGCCCGGGACGGCATCCACGTCCTTGATGCAGACCTCGAAGAGAAGCCCATCCTCAGACCCCTCAGCGACAATTCTTTCCGCTGCCTTACGGAGGATTCCCGGGGCGGTATCTGGGCCGGCACCCTGTTTGAAGGCCTGGTCCATCTCGAAGCGGACGACCTCCATCTCCGGCACTATTCCAACGATTTCGCAGGAGGCTCCTTCAAGGCCCGCGACTTTGCCGAGACCCCGGACGGGCGCATCTGGATCGGCAGTGACAGCCGGGGGCTTCTCTGCCTCGATCCCGGGGACGGACGCTGCTCCCGGACCTTTTTCGAGCGACGCAACATCACCGGCCTGATGGCAGAGGGCAGCCTTCTCTGGGTCGGTCCCATCGATGGCGAACTCCCCGTAGCACGGCTCGATACCGAAAGCGGCGCCATCGAGTTCTTTCCCGAGGCCGGTAATTCCGCCTATGCCTTCTGCCGCGACACGACCGGGAGGCTCTGGATCGGCGGCGGCGAAGGCTATCTTGCCGGGCAGGAACTGCCGGGAGGCCATTTCGAGCGGGAACTCTACATCCCGACCAAACAGCTCAGCCGGATCATCTGTACCGCGGACGGTTCGGTTTGGGTGGCGAGCATCAACGGGCAGGTATACCGTCATTCACCCTCCGACGTCACGACTTACAAGATCCCTACGGCCAACATCCTGACCGACATCTACGAAGACAGGCAAGGACGGGTATTCGCCATCTCCGAAGGCGGCGGACTCTGGGAATATCACGCCGCGGATGACCGCTTCTCCCCGCTCTCCGGCACGGAATCCCGACTGCTGAAAATGGCCGGCGAAAAAGCATCCTCCCTCCTGTGGATTACCGGAGCGCACGGCCTGCAGATACTGAATCCGGAGGACGGCAGACCGCTCCCCCTCCTGACCTTGGAGGCCCTGGGAATCGACAGTTTCAACTACGCATCCAACTTCATCGCTTCTGACGGGACGCTCTACGCCGGTACCTCCGACGGGTTTATCTCTTTCTCCGAGCGGCAGATGTCAAGGCCCGGCGGGAGACTCCGGCGGCCTTTCATCTCATCTTTCAGCATCCTGTCTTCGCCGGAGCGGACGGACGGAGGTCCCCTTCTCTTCCCGACGGCCCTCAACCTCGGTCGGAGCACGCGCTCCTTTGAGATAAAAGCGTCCCCGCTGGACTATACCCGTCTCCCGCGAGAGATCATCTACTGGAAAATCGGCGGCTTCAGCGACTG
>JAEEXQ010000072.1 GCA_016287875.1 Bacteroidales bacterium
GATAGCGGGGGGACCGTCCCGAAGGGAGGGTGGGGTGAGCCCGAAGGGCGAACTCCCGAAGGGGGAGTACCTGCTCCCGCCGCAGCCGTGTAGCGGAGCGGGAGGATACCGTCATTTTTCAGGAGGACGAGGCCTTCACGGGCGGCGGCGAGGGATGTGGCGCGGTGTTCGGGGATGGCGGCAAAGCCACGCTGCGAAGGCAGCGGCGGCACCGGATTCTCGAAAAGACCCAGCTCGAACTTGGCCCGCAGAATCTTCCCCGCAGCCTCATCGATACGCCTCTCGGGGATACGCCCGCTGCGCACCGCATCCAGCACGGCCTCGAAATAACCCGCACCCTGCATATGCATATCTATCCCGGACTCCACCGAAAGCTTGAAAGCCTCCTCGACATCCGGCACCAGATGATGCATGCTGTGCAGGCGCTCGATATCCATCCAGTCGCTCACCACGAAGCCGTCGAAACCGAGTTCGCCGCGCAGTATATCGTTCACCAGCCACGGGTTGGCGTGGCAAGGAATACCGTTGAGTTCATTGTGGGCGGTCATCACCGTGGCGACGCCGGCCTCTTCCACCGCCACCTTGAAGGGCGGCAGATGAATCTCGCGCATCTTACGCTCGCTCATATCCATAGGGGATGCATTCAGCCCGCCGAGAGGCTCTCCCCCGCCTATGAGATGCTTGGCGCAGGCCAGCACCTTGCCATCGGAGAAGTTGCGCTCGCGGCCCTGCAGGCCCCAGATCATGTATTTTCCCATCTGCGATACCAGCCAGGGATCCTCGCCGAAGGTCTCCCCCATCCTTCCCCAGCGTGCATCGCGCGCCACGTCGAGGTTGGGAGCGAAGGTCCAGTACATGCCGGTGGCGCGCATCTCGGCGGCCGTCTGCGCACCTATCTCCTCCAGCATTCCGGGGTTGAAGGAGGATGCGAGTGTGATGCTGCTGGGATATACGGTGCAGCCGGCCCTGAGGCCATTGCCGTGGATTGCGTCGATGCCGAAGAGAAGAGGGATGCCCAGCCGGGACTGGCTGGCAAGGACCTGCAGCTGGTGGGCTTCTTCGCCCGTGAGCACGTGCAGGAACGAGCCTACCTTACCCTCGCGTATGCGAGCGGCCAGCTCGGGGTCGCCCAGGCTCTCGTCGGAAGCGTCGATATTCTTGTAGGGCGAGCCCTGGTCCGGGGGGACATAGCAGGGACCGACGTACTGGCACATCTGCCCTATCTTCTCTTCCAGTGTCATCTCCTTCAGGAGGAGCTTCGTGCGCTTCTCCGCGGAGAGGGAAGGGTCCTTCCAGTCGCTTTTGCCGCAGCCGGCGGCTAGCAGCACGGCCGCAATGAAGAGTATCTTTTTCATCAGAACTGTACTTTTACGCTGGTCTTTTGGTAGATGCTGCATTTCCCGGCGGAGATGCGCAGTGCGCTGCCGTCCCAGCTCCAGTCCTTGACCTTGTTGCCGTTCACCAGCACCTTCCTGGGCTTGGACAGGGCGCGGATTTCGAAGCTGTAGTTCCTCTCCACGGGCATCCCTTCGAAACTGCCCTGCACGGGATTGGCGGTGATCTCCACGGTCTTGCCATCCTGCCTGCATTCGAAGAGGGTGGAAGAGATGGCCCCGTCCTCGAAGGCGTAGGACTCTCCGTCATCCTCATACATAGTGAAACTGCTTTCTCCGTGGGGATAGACCTTGATTATGAAGTCGGTCTGGGGCTTGCTGCCTATGAATTCCACGTCGGGCATCGTGGGCACTATGGCTCCGTTGCGCACGAAGAACTGTCCGGCGCGGTTATGCGGGAGTTCGCGGGAGATGGTCTCTCCCCCGCTGCGCACTAGTTCCCCGGTCCAGACGTTGATCCATTCGCCGGCGGGGAGGTAGATATCGTTGCTGAAGGCGCTCACGCAATACTGGCGGCCGAACATATACTGGAGGGCCATGTCGTCGCAGTTGCGGTCGTCGGGGAACTCCAGGGGCATCGAGCGCACCATAGGCATTCCGGTGAGGGCTCCTTCGATGGCGTTGGAGTAGATGTAGGGGATGAGATTGTAGCGCAGTTTCACATAGAAACGGTACATCTCCTTCTCGACCCCGGAGTAGTAGAAGGGCTGCATCATGCTGAACCAGCTGTTCACCTGCACCCAGGGCAGGAAGATGCCGAAATGCAGGGCCTGCATCTCCTGTTCGCGGGGCACGCTCATGACGTCGCAGCTCATGTTCATGAAGCCGGAGTTGCCGAGGTTATGCTGGTCGTAGAGGGCGATGAGGCCGCCTCCGTTGTCGCCGCTGTTGGCAGCGGTCCAGTGCTGGGAACCCGCCCATCCGCCGCAGTAGTGATGCCAGCTGCGTTTGCCGGTATGCTTGCGGGTCATGGAGGCTATCTGCTTGGTGAGGAGCACCTGGTTAAGATTGTGCATCTCCTTGTCGCTGAGGCCGTTATAGTAGTTCCAGTAGGTATGTTCGTCGATGGTGCGGGCGGGATCCAGCTTGAATCCATCCACGCCCATATCCATAAAGGTCTTGAGATGGTCGGGCCAGTGCTCGAGGCCGGACTGGGGGCGCCCTTCGCGCTCGGCGATGAGGTCTTCTTCGATTATGCTATGGTCGTACTCCTCGCAGAGCCAGAGGCCGAGATGTATTCCCATGCTGTTGAGCTTGCCTATGAACAGGCGGGGATAGTATTTCTTGGGATATTCCTCCTGCTTCCAGTAGGGTTCAGGGGAGAAGCGGTCGTAGTTCCACTTCTTTTCCGTGGAGAAGTCGTAGCGCTTCTCCATCCACTGGGGCTCGAGCCAGAAAAGGTCCACGGGGACGTCCATCTGGCGGAAGTTGGCAGCATCGCTGAGGATGGCCCACTGGTCTTCGCGCATATTGGGCCCGAATGCGAATCCGTAGGCCCACTTGGGAAGCAGGTAGGTGCGTCCTGTAATCTGGGTGTAGAGATCCAGCACCGAGGGCATGTCGCTGCCGAGCATCAGATAGAAATCCGCCTCGTCGAAGGTATTATATATATTGAAATGCGCGTCGTCGGTGCAGCCTACGTCGAAGTGGTTCTTGCGGGTGGTGTTGTTGAAGATGCCCCATCCGCGGGAGCTCATCATAAAGGGCATAGGGATCTCGGTGTGCTGATAGGTGGTCCACATACGGAGGAGTTCTCCTCTGTGCTGTATGTGCTCGCGGGAGGTGCTGCCTCCGCCGTAGAAGCGTTCGCCGTCTTCCATGCTGAGCGAAATGATGCTTGCTTTGTCGGGATCGCCGCTTTCGGCCTTGTCGCGTTCGGAGAAGCGGCCGTTGTCGTCGCCTATGATTCCGCCGTTGCTTACGACGTTCATATTGGCGAACTTATCGTTGATGACTTTGGAAAGTGATAAAACTTCTTTGCTAGCTGGTCCGCAGAAGGAAATCTGCCTTACGACGGGCTTGCCGGAGGCGTCCAGAAGGCTTATGGCACCCGTTGACTTTTCGATCCGGAGACTTGCAGATTTGCCAGTAAGCAGCCAATGGGAGGGGGTCTCCGACACGGTGCAGGCGGCCTCGGGCCAGTCGCTGCGGACCACCCCGTAGCGGTTCATCAAAGACTCCGTAAAATCCCCTTTCTGCGATATTCTGACGCGGAAGATACCATCGCGGCAGAGCTCCGCGCCGATGGTGAGGCCGCTGTCGGTCCTGAAGCTGTTCGTAGGCCCGGCTTTGCCGGTCAAAAATGAAAGTAGAATAACAATTGCGGACAGTAGCGCTTTTTTCATACGTGGTTAAAAAGTAGATTTGTGGTAAATCTACAAAATAATAGCAAGATTCCAAATATTCTTTTATTTTTGTAGAAAACACTGGCATTACCAAACTATTCAAATAATCTGATATGAAGAAAGCATTAAAACTTGCAGCCGTCTTGCTTTTCGCCTGCGCCTCCGCGTTCCAGGCCGGCGCCAAGGACTGGCTTGCCACCGACTTCGGGGCCAAGGCCGACGGTGAGACCCTCAACACCGCGATACTGCAGGCGGCCATCGACCACATCTCCGCAAACGGAGGCGGACGCCTGGTTCTGAAGGGCGGCGATTTCGTGAGCGGCACCATCTACCTGAAATCTGACGTAACCCTGCACATCGAAAGCGGTGCGCGCCTCCTGGGTTCGCTCAACCCCTGGGACTATGTCCGCGATCCCGATGCAGGCTGGACATCTTTCGTATTTGCAATCAAGCAGAAGAATATAGGTATCACGGGCGCGGGCGAGATCAATTGCCGCGGTTTCCTGGTGGCCACGAAGGGAGTTGATTACTGCCATCTGGGCCTTATCAAGGACGACCTCAAGCTCGACCGTCTGCAGGAGGGCAAGCGCCCCGAGAACCTGCACTTCTTCAAATGCGAAGGCATCACCATAAAAGACATCACCCTGCGCGACCCTGCCAGCTGGAACCAGCAGTACGACAAGTGCCGTAACATACTCGTGGACGGCGTAAAAGTGGATGCCAAGAGCTACTGGAACAACGACGGCATCGACATTGTGGACTGCTCCGACGTAGTCATACGCAACTGCGACTTCGATGCGGCCGACGATGTGTATTGCTTCAAGAGCCATAGCAAGGACGGTGTTTCCGAGAACATACTGGTGGAGAACTGCCGCGGCCGCTCGAGCGCCAACGGCATCAAGTTCGGCACCTACACCCTCGGCAAGTTCAAGCATTTCCGTTTCAAGAATATAACCATCTACGACACCTACCGTTCAGCGATCACCATCGCCAGCGTGGACGGTGCTTCCATAGAGGATGTGGAGATCGACGGCGTGCGCAGCATCAATACCGGCAATCCCATCTTCCTGCGTTTCGGTTCCCGCCGCGAGGGCGCTGCCCCCTGCCTGAAGGATATCGTTATAAAGAACGTCTATGCCGAAGTGCCTTTCGATAAACCGGATGCCGGTTATATGTACGAGGGCCCCGTGGAGGATCTTCCCCGCAACGTGTGCGCCAGCGGCATACAGGGCAGCCCCAATCTCCGCATACAGAACGTACGCCTCGAGAACATCGAGATAATATATCCCGGCAAGGCCGATAAGAACTATGCCTACCGCGGTTCTTCCAAGGCCGAGCTCGAGGCCATCCCCGAACTGGAGAAGAGCTATCCCGAATTCTCGAACTGGAAGGAACTTCCCGCCTGGGGCTTCTACATCCGCCACGCCGACGGCATAGTGATGCAGAACGTCAAGCTTACCGTGGCCGATGTGGATTACCGTCCGGCCATAGTTGCCGACGACGTGAACGGCCTTACGCTCAAGGGCGTGAAGATAGTCCAGAATTCTGCCGACAAGAAAAAGAAGCAGATAGTCACCAACAATGTCAAGAAATTCAAGAATAAGAAATAATGAAAAAGATAATAGCATTGCTTGCCGTCGCAGTTGTTTCCGTGAGCGGATTCGCCCAGGGGAAAGAATATCTGGCTTCGTACTTCGGCATCAAGAGCAACGGTATGATCGATAATACCACCAGCATACAGAAGGCCATTGACTTCATAGCAGAGCAGGGCGGCGGCACCCTTACCTTCTCGGTAGGGCGTTACGTCACCGGCGCCGTGTATCTGAAGAGCGGAGTGAACATACGCCTGGATGCGGCTTCCGACATCATCGGCACCGACAGTATCTACGGCTACAAGGGCGAAAAAGCCATCTTCAACGGCATAGGCGTGGAGAACGTGCGCATCTACGCGACCCGCGGGAACGGTGTAGTGGACGGGCGCGGAGAGCTTGTCCGCACCAGCCGCGACGACCAGCGCAAGAAGGGCTACATCACCGAGGCCACTCCCCTGCCGGCTCTCTTCTACTTCAAGGACTGCAAAAACGTAAAGATCCAGAAGGTTCTCTACCGTAATCCTGCCTCCAAGGGCCAGTGGCTCGTGGTCGATGGTGATGGCGTGACCGTGGACGGCTGCTTCACCGACAACCGCGACTGATGAAAAGGTTTCTTTTGATAATTGCAGCGCTGCTACTTGCGGCGCTGCATCTTTCCGGGGCCGAGGCCTGGAAGGCCAGGTGGATAGCCCGTTCCTATTGTACGGAGACTGGCAATGCATGGGTTGCCTTCCAGAAGAAAGTGGAGCTCCAGTCCGTTCCGTCCGTGCTTCCCGCCAAGATCGCAGCCGACAGCAAGTACTGGCTCTGGATCAACGGCGAGATGGTTGTGAACGAGGGCGGGCTCAAGCGCGGCCCTGCTCCGGGTGACGGATATTACGACACCGTGGACATCGCCCCGTACCTCAAGGCCGGGCAGAACTGCATATCCGTGCTGGTATGGTACTTCGGCCGCAGCGGCTTCAGCCATATGGGCAGCGGCATCTGCACGCTTCTCTTCGAGGCCATCGGGGATGGCGTGGAGATCCTTTCCGACGACAGCTGGGATGCCTGCCAGCACTTCGCCTACGGCACCGCATCCGGCAAGACCACCAACTATCGCCTCAGCGAGAATAACGTCCGCTACGACGCCCGCCGCTTCAATTCGGAATGGTACAAGGGTACATCCAAGAAGCTGGGCAGCGCCTACGAACTGGGCATAGCCCCCGGAAGCGCGCCCCTGGGCCGTCTGGTTCCCCGTCCCATCCCTCTCTGGAAGGATTACGGCCTGCGCGACTACGAGTCCGTCCGCCGCAGCGGGGACACCCTCATCTGCCATCTCCCCTACAATGCGCAGTTCTCCCCCTATATGGAGCTGGAGGCCGCCGAGGGGAAGGTCGTCCGCCTGGTGACCGACCACGACGACGTGTTCGGTGCTAAGTGCGTTGGCGGAGAATATGTCACCCGCGCAGGAGCGCAGAGCTACGAGCATCTCCCCTGGATGAACGGGGAATATATGTACTACATCGTGCCCGAGGGGGTCTCGGTGGGCAAAGTGCAGTTCCGCGAGACCGGCTACGACTGCGGCTTCGACGGATACTTCCGCTGCGATGATCCCCTGCTGAACGAATACTGGCAGAAGGCTCAGAGGACCTTGTACGTATGCATGCGGGATACCTGGATGGACTGCCCGGACCGCGAGCGTGCGCAGTGGATAGGCGATGTGGTGCACGATCTGGGCGAGGCCGCCTATGCCCTGGGGACATCTTCCGCCGCCCTGACACGGAAAGGCCTGCTGGAGTTCTTCTCCTGGGCCAAGCCGGATGGGTCCGTCTATGCCCCCGTGCCTTGTTCGAACTGGTTCAAGGAGCTGGCGCAGCAGAGCCTCGCCGCCGCCGGCTGGTACGGCCTGCACGACTACTGGTTCTACACCGGCGATGACGCGCTGGTATCTACGGTATATCCCGCGCTACGGAAGTATCTCCACGAAACCTGGGCCGTGGATGCAGAGGATCTGCCGGTCGAGCGTACCAAGGGCTGGAACTGGGCGGATGCCGGCAAGGATATAGACAAGATGGCGCTGCTGCATCCCTGGTACTACCTGGCGCTGAAGGGCGAGCAGGCCCTGGCAGGACGCCTGGAAAAGATGGACGACGTTGCCGTGGACGAGGCTATGATGGAGAGGCTGAAGGAATCATACAACCGGCTGTTCTGGAACGGAAGTTTCTACCGGACCCCCGGATACGATAGCCCCGCGGATGACCGCGTGCAGGCCCTGGCCGTGGTTTCGGGAATTGCAGGTCCCGATAAGTACGACGCCATCCTCCGCGTGCTCGACGAGAGGCGCGAAGCCGAAACCTATTTTATGAGGTATATCATCGAAGCCTATTTCGTGATGGGCAGGCCGGAGAAAGCCCTGGAGCGCCTGCGGGAATACGCTTCGTGCGTGATGAAGCCGGACTACAGCACGCTCTGGGAACATCGCAACCACCACGGATCCTCCAACCACGCCTGGAGCGGGCACGGCATAATACTTATGGGCCAGCGCCTGGCCGGCATCGTGCCCCTGAAGCCCGGTTTCGAAGAGTTCACCGTCCGCCCCCAGATGGCCTCCCTGAAGCACATCGACTGCCGCGTCCCGACCCCCTTCGGCCCCATCGAGGTCGTGCTCGAGAGGCGGGGGCGCGCGGGTGCGGGTGCGAGTGCGAGCGGCGTGGGTGACATTGGCGCCGGTGCGAGTGCGGGCAGACGCGGGTGCCACATCAACGCTTCGATCAACGTCCCGCCCAGCACCACCGCAGTCGTCACCGACTCCCGCGGCCACCAGCTGCGCCTCTCCCCCGGCATTCACAAGGTGGTGCTGTAACGCCATCCTCACGTCATGCCCGACCTGATCGGGCATCTTTCCCCCGCTACTTGCAGCACTTAACCGCCTGACTATCAATACTTTCCCGGAAAGAGAATCGTCGAAATTCGCCGATTCTCTTTCCAGTAATCCCCTGTCTGTCAATCACTTGGCCGCTGCATAAGTTTGTCCGCCTCACGATAACTACCATTTTGAGCGCCGGCATAAGCTCCTAGGTGTTCCTGGTCTGCCAAAAAATTGCAGACCAGGAACAAAAACGCCCGAAATTGTTCCCGGTCTGCCAAAAACTTGCAGACCAGGCACACCCACCACCCTTCCACGGCGTTTCAATGGGCAAGGTCTAATTCTATGCCTTGGACCTTGCCCGCATTTCGGCATCCCATATACTTCCAATGGGCAAGGTCCCCACCACGAAATTAGACCTTGCCCATCAGAAGGCGTTCTGTTCACTCCTTCCCCCTACCATAACTTATCAAACCTCATTTCTTAGATAGACCTGGAGCAAAAAACGCCAAAAATGCTGCAGGTCGGCGTGTTTTACCGGGGACCTAGAGCAAAAAACGGCAAAAACGCTGCAGGTCGGCGTGTTTTACCGGGGACCTAGAGCAATAATGGCGAAAAATGCTGCAGGTCGTGGCAGGAAATGGGGTGCGGCTGGTGGGCAACGCTGCCCGCCAAATGGCAGGGCGGGCAGCTACGGCGGCGCCGGCTGCGGGGAGCAACATCCCTGAAGGGCTCTCCTCGCCGGCGGCCTTAGCCCAGCGACAAAAATGCCCGGTCACGACCGGGCATGAGGGGAAATGCCGGGCGGCTAAGTGGCTGTGTATCAACTATATCCTGAAAACAAATCGGCCAAAATAACCGATTTGTTTTCAGGATATTGCTGTGAGTCAATGAGTTAGTTGCCCGGCAAAAAATGAGCGTGGTGGAGCGAGGGGGGGAACGGCTCGAC
>JAEEXQ010000014.1 GCA_016287875.1 Bacteroidales bacterium
GACGAGAATCCGTATTCGGTAGCCTTGGTATCGTCGTCGAACTTGAACTGGAAGTTTCCGTTGAAACCGAGGTTCAGCCACTCTCCTCCGTGGAAGATATTCTTGTGGAAATAGCTTATCTGGGGAGAGATGCCCATCAGTCCGGAAGAGTTGGAAGAGCCTTCCAGGTTTACCTTGAACCCCTGCATCGGGGAGCGGGAGAGATTGATCCTGCAATCAACCACGGAACTGTCCGCCTGGGTCATCTCTATGGCGACACCGCTGAACACCTTCAGGGAGGAAAGCCTTCCGTATGTGGTCGAAACTGTGCTTTCGCGGTAGAGCTGCCCGGGCTTGACCGTATTCAGGCCGGTGAGTACGGACTCCCTGAACTTGAGGTCCTTGGGCAGGGATATGGTCACCTTCCCTATGGTATATCGGTTCAGGGGCCTGGCGGCGGCGGGTGTCTGGCTGCGCTCGTATTCCCTGATGCGGTATTTGAGCAGGGTGTGGCCCCCGACGGTATCCGCCTCGAAGGAGTAATTGTCCTTGACCAGGGAGTAGTAACCCAGGTTGCGCATACGGGAGGAAGAACGCACGGTCTCTTCTTCCAGCAGCTTCTCGGACAGGTAGCTGCCTTTGAGCAGGCTAGAAACTGTGGCCGTATCGGCGTAGAAATCCCCTGCGAAAGGCATATAGTCCGGCACTTCGTATTCTATCTTCTCTATGGGAAGACGCTTGCCCAGGGTGACTATGTAGTTGACCTTGATCTTCTTGCCGTTCCTGATGGTGGTGCTGTCCACCTTGGAATCGTAGTAGCCCAGATAGCGCAGCCTGTTGGAGATGTTGTTTATCGACGTGCCCACGGAGGCCTCGTCGTAAACGATGGGAGGCGTGCCTATCTTATGCCAGAGGCCGTCCTTTTTCGACCAGTTGTACACATAGACGAAGGGATTGAAGCCCAGCAGGCCGCCGTCACCATCGTCCTGGCGTATGTAGTTGCTGATTTCGCCGGTGGAGAATCCGTTGTCGTCGGTGATTACCACATTGTTCCCTTCCAGCTGGTACTGGCCCTCTTCGAGGACGCGGGTAGTGCTGCAGGCGAAGAGCAGCAGGCATAAACCAGTGTAAAGGAAAAGGCGTTTCATACCTTACAAAGATAACAATTATTTGCTTTTGTCTCGCCTTGAATGTATTTTTGCATTGATGGAAGCACTCAGCAACAACGAAATCCGCCAGATCCGCTCGCTTCGCGAGAAGAAATTCCGCGACGAGTCGGGCCTCTTCCTGGTAGAAGGCGAGAAGATGGTCTCCGAAGCCCTTTCCTCAGGGCTGGACGTGGTGCGCGTGGTACGCAGGTCGGATGTGGGGGAAAAGATTATGGAAAGGATCAGCTCCCAGACCAGTCCCTCCCCCGTGCTCGCGGTCGTCCGCAAGCCCGCCCCGGCCGTCCACGGTGCCTCGGGCCTTTGCCTCGCCCTGGATTCGGTGCGGGACCCCGGCAATATGGGCACTATCCTGCGCTTGGCCGACTGGTTCGGCATCGACTGCGTGTTCGCTTCCCCCGATAGCGTCGAACTCTACAATCCTAAAGTGGTGCAGGCTTCTATGGGAGCCATATTCCGTAAGAAGCTTATATACTGTGACATACCTTCAAAATGCAGGGAATTCCGCGAAGCGGGCCTGGATGTGTTCGGAACCTTCCTGAAGGGAGACGACATCTACCGCAGCACCCTTCCCTCCGAGGCACTGATAGTGCTCGGTAACGAGGCGGATGGAATCAGCGATGCAGTGGCCGCGGAATGCAGCCGCGCTCTGACCATTCCTTCCTTCGGCGGAGGTGCGGAATCCTTGAACGTTTCGATAGCCGCTGCGATAACCGTATCCGAATTCAGGAGATGGAAGTAATCTATCAGGTACTGCCCCGCATCTGGGGCAAAGGAAAGTTTTCCGACTGGGACTCCAAGTGTTTCGATTATCTCAAGAGCCTGCACGTCAGTGCGGTATGGTATACAGGGGTGATACGCCACGCCAGCGGCCGGCCTTACGTCAAAGGCGATCCCGGATCCCCCTATTCCATAGAGGATTATTATGATGTGAACCCCTATCTTGCCGATGATCCCTGCGCCAGGATGAAGGAATTCTGCAATCTCGTGCGCCGTACCCATAAGGCTGGGCTCAAGGTCATAATAGACTACATCCCCAACCACGTTTCCCCCGAATGCAAGGACCTGCCCGTATGCAGCTGGTACGACTATGACTGGTCGGATACCCGCAAGGTCGATTACAATCATCCGGATACCTGGGAGAAAATGCTGAAGATACTGCTCTTCTGGGCTTCCAAGGGCGTGGATGGCTTCCGCTGCGACATGGTGGAGATGGTGCCGCCCGAATTCCTGGGATGGCTTATTTCCGAGGTCAGGAAGGAGTATCCCGGGATGCTCTTCATAGGAGAGGCCTACGACAAGGGAAACTACCGCCGCTATATCAAGGAACTGGGATTCGACCTCCTCTACGACAAATCCGGCCTCTACGACAACCTGCGATCCATCATCTGCCGAGGTTCCACCGCCCGCGGAATCACCCGCAACTGGCAGTTCCTGCAGGATCTGCAGCCCAATATGCTCAACTTTCTGGAGAATCACGACGAGCAGCGCTTCGCATCCCCCTACTTTGCGGGAGATGCCACCAAAGCCGGCCCCGCGCTGGTGGTCGGCGCCCTTTTCAACAGGGCGTCCTATATGATCTATATGGGTCAGGAGATTGGTACCGATGCTTCCGAAGGCGCCGAGGGCAGGACATCCATATTCGACTGGGTGCACCCGGATCCTCTGCGCAGGCTATACCGCCATATTCATTCCGGGACTGGCTTGAACGAGGAGGAATCCTGCGTACTGCAAGCTTACAGGGCCGTTTTCGAGTGTCTCTCCCCCGGAGGGATATTCGGTCCCCTCTTCCTCGAAGGGGAGAACTACGACCTCTGCTGGTGCAATTCCGTGGTGCTGGGATTCGATCCCGAAAAGCATTTTGCGTTCATACGGCATTACCTCGCCCCTGGAGCACGTAAGGCTGATGCGGTGATAGTCGCCTGCAATTTCTCGGGAGAGCCTGCCAGCATGACCCTGAACATCCCTGAGGACCTCCGCTCCCGCGAAGAACTGGCCTGGCTCCCGGCCAAAGCATCGCTTTCGGTTTCCGCCTGGGGATACAGCATTCTTACGCTCTAAGTGTGGATATTTTTTGTTAACTTTGCGCGTATTATTAGTTAGAAGGTTTTATTTAACAATATGAAAGATTCAATCATCATCCTTTGCGGCGGTGGCCCGGCTCCGGGTATGAATACCGTCGTCTGCTCTGTAGCAAAGACATTCCTTTCCAATGGTTATCGCGTAATCGGCCTCCACGGCGGATATTCCGGCCTTTTCAGCAAGGCTCCCCGTACCGAGGAGATAGACTTCTTCAAGGCGGACGCCTACTTCAACAGAGGTGGCAGCTACCTTCAGATGAGCCGCTTCAAACCTACCGACAAAGATTTCGAAGAGAACTTCAACCTCGAACTCTTCAAGAGCAACAACATCAAGCTCCTCGTCACCGTCGGCGGCGATGATACCGCATCCACGGCCAACCGTATCGCCAAGTTCCTCGAGGCCAAGCGCTACCCCATCCACAACATCCACGTTCCCAAGACCATCGACAACGACCTTCCCTTGCCCGGAAACGCTCCTACCTTCGGATTCAACTCCGCCAAGGACGAAGGCGCACATATCGCGCGCACCGTCTATGAAGATGCCCGCACCTCCGGCAACTGGCTGCTCATCAGCGCTATGGGCCGCAGCGCAGGCCACCTTGCCCTCGGTATAGGCGAGGCCACCCACTGCCCTATGACCATCATCCCCGAGATGTTCAACAAGACGGCCATCAGCCTCGACAAGATAGTCAAGCTTGCCATCTCCACCATCATCAAGCGTCAGATCCTCGGAATCCCTTACGGCACCGTAGTAGTCGCCGAAGGCGTCTTCCACGACCTCGACCCTCAGGAGATCAAGGCAGCCGGCGTCACCATGACCTACGATGAGCACGGACATCCCGAGCTCGGCAAGATCAGCAAGGCAGTTCTCTTCAACGACATCCTCGAGAAGGAGTTCAAGAAGATCGGCCTCAAGATCAAGACCCGTCCCGTGGAGATCGGCTACGACGTGCGTTGCCAGGATCCTATCGGATTCGACCTTACCTACTGCACCGAACTCGCCATGGGTGCCTACGAACTCTTCGCAAAGGGAGAGACCGGCTGCATGGTCTATGTCGATGCCAACGGCGAGGCCCATCCCCTCTATCTTAAGGACCTTCAGAATGCGGAAGGCAAGATCCCTCCCCGTCGCGTCAGCATCGAAGGAGGCATCGCGCAGAACTACTATTCGCATATCTGCCACTACATCACTCCCGCCGACTACGAAGCTGCCAAGGCCATCGTAGCCAATCCCGAGGAGTACGATTTCAAGAAGATCCTGGGCTGGTAAGCCTTTTCCCATGGAGAAAGCTGCGGCACATAGCAGGATACTCGAACTCAGAACCATCCTGGAGGAGAACAGCCGGCTGTACTACGTCGACAACGCCCCCAGGATGTCTGATTATGAGTATGACCAGCTGATGCACGAATTGGAAGCGCTGGAAGCGGATTTCCCGGAATTCGCTTCCGACGATTCCCCTACCCGCAAGGTCGGCAGCGACCTGGAGGGCGGTTTCGTGCAGCGTGCCCATCGCTATCCCATGCTTTCGCTTGCCAACACCTACTCCATAGAAGAAGTCGAAGAATTCTCGGCCAGGGCGGACAAGGCTCTGGATACATCCTTCAGCTACTGCTGCGAGCTCAAGTTCGACGGCACCGCCATCTGCCTCACCTACCGGAAGGGCAAGCTTGTGCAGGCCCTTACCCGCGGGGACGGAGTCGTCGGCGACGATGTTACCCGCAACGCCCTGCGCATCTCCAACATACCCAGGCAGCTGAAAGGAGATTATCCCGAAGAATTCGAAATCCGCGGCGAGGTGCTGATGCCCTATGAGGCATTCGACCATCTGAACGAACTCCGTACCCTGGACGACGAACAGCCTTTCGCGAATCCCCGCAACGCCGCTTCCGGCTCCCTCAAGCTGCAGAATCCCGACGAAGTCGCAGGCCGCGGGCTTTGGTGCACCCTGTACCACATCCCGGCGCAAAGCCTTGACTTCGAGTCCCACGACCAGGCCCTGCGCGCCGCCGCTTCCTGGGGCCTTCCTGTTTCCGAGCATCGCAGGCTCTGCCACGATATCAAGGAAATCAAGGAATACATAGACTATTGGGACGTCAAGCGCAAGGAGCTTCCCTTCGCCACTGACGGCGTGGTCATCAAGATTAACGAGATGGCCTGCCAGCGTGCCCTGGGCTACACTTCCAAGTCCCCCCGATGGGCCGTGGCATATAAGTTCAAGGCCGAGCAGGCCCTCACCCCCATTCTTTCTATCGACTATCAGGTGGGCCGTACCGGTGCTATAACCCCTGTCGCCAACCTCGAACCTGTGCTCCTTTCCGGGACTATCGTCAAGCGCGCCACCCTTGTGAACGAGGACCAGATGCGCCAGCTGGACATCCACGAAGGAGATTCAGTCTATGTCGAGAAAGGCGGGGAGATAATCCCCAAGATTACGGCCGTCGAGCCTTCCCTGCGCAAAGCGGGAGCCAGGCTGCCTGATTTCCCTTCGGTATGCCCCGACTGCGGCACTCCCCTGGTGCGTGAAGAAGACGAAGCCAAGTGGTTCTGCCCCAACAGTGACGGCTGCCCTATGCAGATTAAGGGGGAACTGCTGCACTTTTGCTCCCGCAAGGCAATGGACATTCTTGCCGGAGAGGCCACTGTCGACCAGCTATTCACCCTCGGGCTTGCCAGGACTCCGGCCGATCTGTACGACCTCAGCCTGCATCAGCTGATGGCCCTCGAGGGATGGAGGGAGAAATCCGCGATGCGCTTCCGCGACAGCCTGGAGAAATCCAGGGAAGTGCCTTTCGAGCGCGTCCTGTTCGCCCTTGGAATACGCTACGTGGGCGAAACCACCGCAAAGACGGTGGCCAGGTTCTTCGGAGACATCGACAGCCTTAAGGCCGCCAGCGAAGAACAGCTCAAGGAAGTCCCTGACGTGGGAGATGTCTGCGCAGCCAGCATCTATTCATATTTCCGGGACGAGGCTCATCTCGAGCAGATCAGGCGTCTGCGTTCGCACGGCCTCCGTTTCGGGGTCGGCGAGGCGGCGGACAAACTTTCCGATGCCCTTGCCGGCAAGAGCATCGTGATTTCCGGAACCTTCAGCATCTCCCGCGACGATATGAAGGCTCTGATAGAAAAACACGGAGGTAAGAATTCGGGCAGCATCAGCAGCAAGACATCCTTCCTGCTTGCGGGCGAGAAACCCGGGCCCGAGAAACTCCGCAAATGCGAGCAGCTTGGCGTACCCGTGATGGGAGAAGAAGCCTTCCTGGCCCTTCTTCCCGAAAGCGCCGGGCTCTCGGCCCAAAATGATAAAGTCGAACAGCTTAGTCTTTTCTAGGATATGAGAAAGTATGAGATGACCGACAGGAAAGTCACCTGGAAAGACATAAAGGAGCTCTTCACCGATAAGGTCTGGGCAATGGAGACGGACTTCGCCACCAAGACCTGGAGGAGCATAGTGCACTTCATCAGGATAGTGCGCAAGACCTTCGACACCTTTGCCGAACACAGGATGGGATTCCAGTGCGTGGCGCTCAGCTATTTCGTGACGCTGGCCATAGTCCCCCTGGTGGCTTTCATATTCTTCGTCTCCAAGGGCCTGCACATAGCGGACAAACTGGAAGTGCTGCTCACCACCCTGCTGCCCAACAACCTTGACCTGGTGAAGATCGCCATCGAGAAGGCCGACAACATACTCAAAGTGGCCCATTCCGGGCCGGTCGGCGTAGTGTCCGCACTGATGTTCTTGTGGACCATCATCTGGTTGATGTTCCAGACCGAAAGGGTTTTTAACAATGTTTGGGGCATACGCAAGATACCCCGTAAGACCTATAAGCGATTCAGTTTCTACATAGGATTGCTTTTTATGATACCCTTCGTGGTTATCATTTTCTGCTACGGAATCGCAGCTTATACCAATGCAGTTTCGCTCATAGGCATAGATGCCGCCTACCTCACCAGATTCGTGTCGTGGCTGCTGTTCTATGCCGTGGTAGTGTTTACGCTGTCGGCTGCGTTCAAATATATCCCGGCCTGTCTCGTACGCTACAGGCACGCCTTGGTGGCCGCGGTGTTCTCAGGCGCCATATTCTGCCTCTTCCAGTACATCTATCTGGAAACCCAGGTGTTCGTGAGCCGTCTGAATGCCGTTTACGGAGTCATCGCCGCCATTCCCTTGTTCCTGATCTGGCTGAATTTCAGTTTCCAGATCATTATGTACGGAGCCCAGCTCAGCTATGCGCTCCAGGATGAAGCCGAACTTAAGAAATGAGCGTCTCGAAGTTTACCATAAAGGACTACAATCTCATCAGGAAAGAGTGGGAGAAGCTGCGCAAAGTTGCTGCGGAGCGTTGCCGCGACGAGGAAGAAATGGCCGTCGTGCAGAAGGCTTTCGATTTCGCGAACGGTGCCCACCGCAATGTGCGCAGGCGTTCCGGGGAGCCCTACATACTGCATCCCATACAGGTGGCCGGCATAGTGGTCAATGAGATAGGACTTGGCTACAAGTCCATTTCCGCGGCCCTGCTCCACGATGTCGTGGAAGATACCGACTACACCATAGAAGACATACGCAACCTCTTCGGGGACCGCATAGCCCTTCTTGTGGACGGACTCACCAAGATCAAGACCGTTCTGGACAACGAGGACCGCAAGCGCGGCCCTATGACGTCCACCGAGAGCATACAGGCCGAGAATCTCAAACGCATACTTCTTACCCTCAATGACGACGTGCGCGTGGTGCTCATAAAGCTTGCCGACCGCCTCCACAATTGCCGCACCATCGAGTTCATGCCAGAGCACAAGCGCGACAAGATACTCAGCGAGACTATGTTCATCTTCATCCCCCTCGCCCACAGGCTCGGCCTGTACGGAGTGAAATCGGAGATGGAGAATATCTGGCTGCGTTTCAAGGAACCCGACGCCTATAAGGAGATATCCGACAAGGTGAGCCGCAACGTGGCCGAGAGGGATTCTGAGATCAACGACTTCATTACTCCCATAGAAACCGCCCTGAAACAGGCCGACATCCCCTTCGTCATAAAGAAGCGTATCAAGACCCCTTATTCGATATGGTTCAAGATGCGCAACAAGAAGGTGCCTTTCGAGCAGATCTACGACCTCTACGCGGTCAGGATAATCTTCGACCAGTCTCTCGACCCTGATGCCGAGCGCCGCCGCGCATATCTCATCTACTCCATCCTCATAGGCCTCTACACTTCCCAGCAATCCCGCTTCAGGGACTGGATAACGACTCCCAAGAGCAACGGATACGAGGCCCTGCACTGCACGCTTATGAGCCGTTCGGGCTTCTGGATAGAGGTCCAGATCCGTTCCCGCAGGATGGACGACATCGCCGAGAAGGGTATCGCCGCCCACTGGTCCTACAAGAACAACGGCTACATCTCCGAGGAAGACAGCGAGATGGACAAGTGGCTGAAGAAGGTGCAGGAGATACTGGTATCCACCGACGTGAATGCCCTCGAGCTGCTGGACATCATACATAAAGACTTGATAACCACCGATATAGTGGTATTCACTCCCAAGGGGGAACAGCGTTCCATACAGAACGGAGCGACCGTGCTGGACTTCGCCTACAGCATACATACGCACATAGGCAACCAGGCCATCGCCGCCAAGGTGAATATGAAGCTTACTCCCCTCTCGCAGGTGCTGCGCAGCGGCGACCAGGTGGAGATAATCACTGCAGAGAGCGGCCAGCCCAAGGTGGAATGGCTGCAGTTCCTCCAGACCAGGCACGCCCGCAACATAGTTACCGAGTTCTTCCGCCGCAACCGTCGTCCCCTTATCGAGAAGGGCAAGGAAATCTACGCCGAGAGGCTTTCGGTGATGGGAGTGGAGAGGTCCCAGGAGAATCTCAAGAAACTCCTCAAGGCCACTATGCTGAACGACGCTTCGGAACTCTACTTCCGCGTGGGCCTGGGCTTGCTCGGCCCGGAAGAGTTCAGGGATACCTTCTCGGTGGTAAAGCAGATGCCCGACAGCCGGGGATACGTGCTTTCTCTCTGCTGCAAGCCTCTTCCCGGGGATCCCGTCATAGGTTTCAAGGCCGATGACGGCACGGTGATTGTACATAAGAAGGCTTGTCCGGAGGTAGAGAAACTGGCCCTGGAATACGGCAGTTCCCGTTTCGTAGTGGTAGAGAACTTCGACTCCGAGTTCGAGGAATTCCCCGTGAGGCTCTCGATACGCGGCATCGACAAGCGCGGACTGCTGAGCAAGATCAGCCAGTTCATCTCCCTGACCATGGAAATCAACATACGGGAAATACATCTCGGCGGAAAGGACGGCGTGATGGAAGGATATATCGAGATGCTGGTGCGCGACAAGAACAACCTTGAGGCCATGATACGCGGCCTCAGCCAGATAGACGGCATACAGGATGTCGTCAGAACAGATATATGATGAAGAAATACCTGCCCCTCATACTGATAGTCTCAGCGCTGCTCCTTCCGGTGTTCGTGCCTTCGTGCGCCAACACCACGGAAGCACCGAAGGGCGGCCCCAAGGACACCATCCCCCCTTACATAGTCAACATCAAACCTCTGCCCGGAGAAGTGATGTTCCCTCTGGAAAAGGGAAAGATAGTTTTCTATTTCGATGAATACGTGACCATCAAGACCCCCGGCGATATCTTCCTCTCCCCTCCTCTCGAGAAGAAGCCTAAGGCAAGGATAGTGGGTAAGAGCCTGGTGGTTACCTTCGAAAAGCCCCTGCAGCCCAATACGACCTATACCTTGAACCTGAACGGGGCGATAGCGGACAATAACGAAGGGAACAAGTTCCCGGGATTCACCTATGTGTTCTCCACCGGTGAGCAGATAGATTCTATGTTCGTCACCGGCACGGTGCTGGACTGCAACACCCTCTCTCCTGTCAAAGGGGCGACGGTGATGCTTTACAAGGACCATTCCGACTCGGCCATCTTCCTCAGCAGGCCTTATGCTGCAGGAAAGACCGACGACTGGGGCTATTTCGTGCTGCCCTATATCCAGGATACCCTCTACCGCCTGTATGCCATAAAGGATACCGGCGAGGACAATATCTATAATCCCGATGTTGACAGGGTGGCATTCATAGACTCCCTCATACGCCCGGAGTGGAAGGTCGCCGACAGCATCCCCGAGCTGCTGAAATACGATATGACCGATACCCTGGGATGCCAGGAGCGCCGCAGCCAGTACGAACTCAAGGTCTTCCGCGAGTTCCCCTCGAAGCAGTTCATAGTGAACAAGGTCAGGATGTCTCCCCGTTCGGCCTACATCACCTTCATGGCTCCCGATGCCTGGATAGATTCCCTCTGGTTCGGAGGATATCCTGCCGACAGGGTCATCTCCCAGTTCAACATACAGCAGGACAGCCTCGAACTCTGGCTCAACGACCGGCGTCCCGCCCCCGACACCCTGCATCTCTTCGTGAATTACAGGAAGACCGATTCCCTGGGCGTCCTGAAGCCCGAACTGGAACATGTGAAACTGGTGATGGAGCCCGATGTCAAAAAGAACTTCTCCAAGAGCCGCAGACGCAACCTCAAGCACGAGGATACCACCTGCGTGTTCACGCTCAAGGCTGAGCCCGAAAAGGTGGAACAGGACGGTTTCGTGCTGGAGTTCAACTATCCCATAATCTACGAGCATTTCGATTCGCTGAGGTTCCGCTATGTGAATCCCAAACAGAAGGAGTTTACCGACAAGTTCACGGTGGAAAGGGATTCGCTCAACCTGCGCCGCTACACTATCAGGCCGAAGGTCAAGTTCCAGCCCGGTTTCGAGTATTTCCTCAAGGTCCCCCACCGTTCCTTCAAGGACATCAACGGATTCTGGTCCGACAGTACCGAGGTCAAGGTCAGCCTCCCTACGGACGAATCCCTTAGTACCCTGCACGCCGAAATCACCGGAGTGGACAGGAAATACATCATCGACCTGCTTGACGAGAAGCGCAGCAAGGTCCTGCGCAGCTACATAATCGATAAGGACTGCACCCTGGACTTCCCCTACCTCCGTGAAGGGAAATACTATATGAGGGTGGCCGACGACGGCAACAGGAACTCCATAGTGGATACAGGCGACCTGCTGCAGCACCGTCAGCCGGAGCCCGTCCGCTTCGTAGTCTTCGGCGGGGCCGATTATCTGGACGTGCTGAAGTCGTCCGAAATCGACCAGACCATCAATCTTTCTGAACTGTTCGCGAAATGATAAGGAAAGCCGCAGTCATACTGGCATCGCTGATATGTACGGTCCTGAGCACTAGAGCCCAGGAGTCTTTCACCATCAACGACTACGATCTCATAGGAGTCAACTACGGTGTCTCCTTCTCCGAAATGAACTTCGCCAACGAAGTCAAGAAGCAGGAAAGGCTCTTCAATCCCACTTATGTGTCGCTTACCTATACGCACTATCTGAAGCTTTTCGATTTCCTGCCCTATTTCGGCTACCAGATGGGCCTGGCCTACGGCCACGAGGGTTACCGTTTCAAGGTTGACAAGGAGAAAGGTACGGTGGATACCGAAGAAGGTGCCACGCAGGCGACCATAGAGGTCGTGGAGTTTCCCTTCCTCGCCCATCTTCATTATGATGCCCCTTACTTCAAGGTAATGGCCAACGCCGGCCTCTATGCCGGATACAGGCTGGCAATCACCAGGGAGGGGCCGAACGTAACCCAGGGCCTCGAAAACAGTTTCTCGTCCACCGACCGGCGCTTCGACTACGGTCTCCAGGGAGGTGCGGGATTCGGCCTGGTGTTCAGTCCCGTGGAATTCCACGTGAACGCCCTTGTACGCTATTCTTGGTCCAGCATATGCGAGCCGGACACTTTCTCGGGTTCTTACAAGGGTTATTTCTACCGTTATGTCTATCCGTTCGACATAAACATTACGGCAGGTATCCATATTCAGCTGACCAAGCGTACCGGCCGCACATCCAAGGACCTCAGGCGCCAGGCCAGGGAAATAGTCATCAAAGGTTGGGAATTGGAAAATGAAATCTCCGGAAATACTGAAAGTCAGGATAGGTAAGGATCTCGTAATAGGAGATCCCTCCCATATAGTCATCCAGACTATGTGCAACACCCATACGGACGACGTAGATGCCACCGTTGCCCAATGCAAGGCCCTTGCTGCGGCCGGTGCCGAGCTTATAAGGATAACGGTGCCCTCTTCCAAGGACGTGCCCTGCGTCAGGGAGATCAGCAGGCGTCTGCGCTCCGCGGGTGTGGACACTCCCCTGGTTGCAGACATCCACTTCTCTTCCCGTACGGCCATAGAAGTGGCCCCCTACGTGGAGAAGGTGCGCATAAACCCCGGCAATTTCCATCCCGACCATGAAGAAGCCAAGGCCCAGCTGGCCCGGCTGATAGAAGTCTGCAAGGAACACGGCACGGCCATAAGGATAGGTCTCAACCACGGTTCCCTCGGCAAATATATCACGGAACTCTACGGAAACACTCCCCTGGCGATGGCCAAGGCCGCGATGGAGTGGCTGCAGCTCTGCATCGACAACGACTTCTACCAGGTGGTCGTCTCCCTGAAATCCAGCAACACCGTGGTAATGGTGGATGCCTACCGGCACCTTCATTCCATGATGGAAGAAGCAGGCGTAGTTTTCCCTATGCATCTTGGCGTCACCGAGGCCGGCAATGGCGACAGCGGGCGTATCAAGTCCTGCGTGGGAATCGGCACACTGCTGGAGATGGGCATAGGAAACACCATCAGGGTATCCCTTACCGAGGATCCCGTGGCCGAGCTGCCGGTGGCGCGTTTCCTCTCCGAATACTATTCAGGCAAGCCTATTAGCATGCCGGAGTCCAGGGAAAGGACCATGCTGGAGGCCGCATGCAAATACGGTCCTTCCCTGCTTATGCATCGCAGCGATACCCTTGCGCTCGAAACCGGCCTGGGCGCCGGATTCGACTCCTACCTTGCCGACGAGATAATGCAGGCCGCGCGCCGTCGCTTCTACAAGCCCGAGTACATCGCCTGCCCCGGTTGCGGACGCACTATGTACAATCTCCAGGAAGCCTTCGAGCAGGTCAAGGCTCGCACCTCCCATCTGAAGGGAATGGTGATTGCCGTGATGGGTTGCATAGTGAACGGCCCCGGCGAGATGGCGGATGCCGACTGGGGTTATGTCGGAGAGGGCAATGGCAAGGTCAGCATATACAAAAAGAACGTGCCCGTATTGATGCACGTTCCTGAAAGCGAAGCTCCCGACAAACTGCTGGAACTTATCGAAGCTGAGCAATGACGGTCTCGCAGGCCGTGGTATGGTCCCCTACGGCGACCTTTACCTCAGCATCCAGCGGGAGCAATATATCCATCCTCGATCCGAACTTGATGATGCCGCACTGCTGCCCGGCCACCACCTTCATGCCCGGTTTGGCATAATTCACTATGCGGCGGGCGAAGGTGCCTGCGTGCTGCTTGAACAGCACTTCGGCCCCGGATTCGGTGCGTATGCAGCAGGAAGCGTGCTCGTTCTCTTCCGAAGCTTTGGGCTTGAAGGCGAGCAGGTGCTTGCCGGGATGATACTTGTAATAGACGACTTCTCCCGTGACCGGCCAGTAGTTGGCGTGCACGTCGAAGAAATCCATATAGACGCATACCCTCTTGCAGTTACGTTCCAGATACTCTTTCTCGTAATACTCGTCCACTATCACCACCTTGCCGTCCGCAGCCGAACTGACTATCTTGTCGCTGCCGACGCTCGTGCGCTTGGGAAGGCGGAAGAAATACAGCTGCCATATGCAGAAAAGCCAGGCAGCCGTTATCAGGGGCCATTTGACCCAAGGAATGGAAACTGTCTGGTTGATGATATAGATGAAGATGGCGGCAATCAGAAAAACGATTGCCAGCGTTCCGTATGAATTACCGTCTATTCTTTGTCTCATCAGATTAAATTAATTGCAGCTAGAAATAGTGTACCGAAGGGAATTGCAAGCAGGGAGCTGTCGAAGCGGTCGAGGAAGCCGCCGTGGCCCGGCATTATGCTTCCTGAATCCTTGACACCGAAATGGCGTTTCCAGGCGGACTCTATCAGGTCCCCGACCACTCCCGAGCAATGTATTAGCAGTCCGAGGACAAGAGCTGCCCAGATGGGGAACTCCAGCATCGAGGTGCGAGCAAGGACGAATGCGCCGATGAGCGCAAACGCCATACCGCCCCAGAAACCAGCCCAGGATTTGTTGGGAGAGATGGTGGGAGCCATCTTCTTGCTTCCTGTCTTCTTGCCTATGGTGCTTCCTATGCAATAGGCACCCACGTCGGAACACCATATGAGTATGAAGAAGCAAAGGGGCAGTTTTCCGGAGAAATCTCCGCCGGCGTAGGCAAGGACGATCAGCAAGGCCATAGCCATCAGTATATACACGGTGCCTACGACGTAGTAGAGTACGCCAGGCTTCTGTCTGGCAAAACCGGGGACCTTGATGAGCTCCGAAATCATTCCGAAGGTCATCACCGCCAGAAGCAAGCTGAAGAGATGCCCGTTGATGAGCAAGCCCGCCAGCATCACTGCTATGAAAAGCAATCCGCTTATCGACCTTACTACTACCGTTTTCATTTTATTCTGCTTTGACTTTAGGACCAAGGATGGCTTCGATATCGTCGGCGAAGATGACTTCCTTCTCCAGCAGCAGGTTGGCTATCTTCTCGAAAGCGGCGCGGTTGTCGGTAAGTATCTTCAGGGTACGGCTGTGTACTTCTTCCACGATGGCCTTTACTTCGCTGTCCATAAGTTCGGCGGTCTTTTCGGAATAAGGCTTGGTCATCTCGTATCCGCGGGCTCCGGTGGAGTCGTAGAACGAGAGCTGGCCGACTTTTCCGCTCATTCCGTAGAACTGGACCATGCTATATGCTATGTTGGTAAGGCGCTCGAGGTCGTTCAGTGCGCCCGAAGCCGGTTCTCCATTGATTATTTCCTCGGCGACGCGCCCTCCGATTAGGGTGCACATTTCGTCCATCATCCAGGACTTGGAGAGAATCTTCCTTTCGCTGGGAAGGCTCCAGGTCAGGCCGAGTGCCTGCCCTCGGGGTATCAGGCTGACCTTGAACACGGGATCCGCGTTGGGCAGCAGCCAGCCGACCACTGCGTGGCCTGCCTCGTGATATGCCGTAGTGCGCTTCTCGGCCGGAGTCATTATGGTGGAATTCTTGCGCTCCAGGCCTCCCACTATCCTATCGACGGCATCGAGGAAGTCCTGCTTCTCCACCACCTGCTTGTTCCTGCGGGCGGCGGTCAGGGCCGCTTCATTGCAGACATTTGCAATATCGGCTCCCGAGAATCCGGGGGTGTGCTTGGCCATGAACTCCACGTCGAAGTCCGGGGCAACCTTGATTCCACGCAGATGTACGTTGAAGATTTCTATGCGCTCCTTGAGTTCGGGGAGCTCCACGTGTATCTGGCGGTCGAAGCGCCCGGCACGCATAAGGGCCTTGTCGAGAATGTCCGCCCGGTTGGTAGCAGCCAGCACTATAACGCCGCTGTTGGTGCCGAAACCGTCCATCTCGGTAAGCAGCTGGTTAAGCGTGTTCTCCCTTTCGTCATTCGAAGACCAGCCCACGTTCTTGCCCCTGGCACGCCCTACGGCGTCTATTTCGTCGATGAAGACTATGCACGGGGCCTTTTCCTTGGCCTGGGCGAAGAGGTCGCGTACGCGGCTTGCGCCCACGCCCACGAACATCTCCACGAAATCCGAGCCGCTGATGGAGAAGAAAGGCACGTTGGCCTCCCCTGCCACAGCCTTGGCAAGCAGGGTCTTACCTGTGCCGGGAGGGCCTACCAGGAGGGCACCCTTGGGTATCTTTCCTCCGAGGGAAGTGTATTTCTGGGGATTCTTGAGGAAGTCCACGATTTCCATCACTTCCTCTTTGGCTCCGTAGAGCCCGGCAACGTCCTTGAAGGTGACGTTGACGGTATTCTTGTCGGCGAGTTTGCCGGTGGAGCGGCCTACGTTGAAGATTCCTCCTGCATTTCCGCCCTGGCCTTTACCGGCGCCCATAGCGTTACCCATACTGCGCGACATCCAGACCCACATCAAGATAAGCAGTATCGGCCAGATCAGCCAGTACAGGGTATTCCGCCACATCTTGGCATCGTTCTCCATCACCAGTTTAACGGGAAGGTTTTCGAACTCTTTCTCGGCGTCGAACTTGTCGGAGACAAGGAAGGTGAAATGAGGAGATTTGGCCGGAACCTGCCCTGCGGGGAAAAGGTCGGCATATTTGCCGAGAGCCTCGGGCTTGACGGTTACTGAACCTTTATAGTCGTTGCGCACGAAGTGTACTTCCTTGACGTCCCCGTCCTTGATCATCTGCTTCACTGCCGCCCACTCGATCTTCTGGGGACCCGGCCCTCCGTTGGTCATCAACATATAGCCTATTCCGATGATAAGTATGAAATAGAGCCACGAAAGATTGAAACGTATGGAGATTCTTTTATTTTGTTTCTTAGCCATTTGAGATATAATTGTAACTTTGTGCTCAATCATACAAATATAATGACAAATTTTAAACAATCATACCAATTCCGTCCCATAGAGTGGCTTGATACCACTGATTCAACGAATTCCGAAGTCCGCCGCAGGATGGATTCCCTTGACAATATGTCAGTGGTCGCCGCCCGTTTCCAGACGGCTGGCAGGGGCCAGGGCTCGCATACCTGGCTGTCCGAGGTGAACCTCAATCTTACTTTCACCTTGTTCATCAGGCTCAAGGACGCGTCCCCTCTCCCCCTCGATGCAAACGATGCCGTTAGAATAATCCAGATGGCTACGCTGTCCGTGCGCGATTTCCTTGCTTCGGAAGGCGTCAGCGCCAGGATAAAATGGCCCAACGATATCTGGGTTGGCGACAAGAAGATATGCGGGATGCTGATAGAGAATATAATAGAGGAAGGAAAGGTCGCTGCCAGTATCGTAGGCATAGGACTCAACCTCAATCAGAAGGAATTCGACCCCAAGCTTCCCAATCCGGTTTCGCTCAGCCTGCTCACGGGCAGGGACTACGATCCCGACTCTACCTTGGAGGTCCTGTATGAATATATTTGCCGCCGGACGGCCCTTCTGGGCACATCCGACGGCAGATCCGAGTTGGAAAAAGAATTCAATTCACATCTGTTCCACCTCGAGCGTTCCAAGCAGGAGGTGCTGACAGAGGCTATCGACAATTTCGAAGCTGCGCAACCGCCTCGCAAGGATCGTCGGCGTTGAAAACCGAGCTCCCGGCTACGAAGATGCTGGCTCCAGCCTTGCGCAGGGCTGCAGCGTTGGCAATGCCTACGCCGCCATCGACTTCGATCGGAGCGTCGTTCCCGCGCTTTTCAAGCTCCGCTTTCAGGGCCTCGATGCGTCCGATGCTTTCCGGAATGAATTTCTGGCCGCCGAAACCGGCGAATACCGACATTATCAGGAAATAATCCGCCTTCCCAATATAAGGGAACAACTTCTCCACGGGGATGTCGGGATTGATTACCAATCCTGCCTTCATCCCTTTGGCACGTATGGATTCCAGTATCTTGGCGCTGTCATCTCCTGCAGCCTCGAGATGGAAGCTCATCATCGCCACACCCAGTTCCGCGCAGCGCTCAACCCACCTTTCGGGATGCACCACCATAAAGTGGGCATCCATAGGAATGGTAGCACTCCGCGATACCGCCTCCACCACCGGAAATCCGAACGAGATATTAGGTACGAAGCTGCCGTCCATTATGTCGAGATGTATGAGGTCGGCACAACGGTTGAGCATTCTGATATCCCTCCCGAGATCGTTGAAATCGGCGGAGAGTATGGATGGGGCTATTTGAAGTTGCATACTACGTCGTCGAGGAGTTTAACGAATTTGTCCATAGAAGCAAGTTCCAGCTTCTCGCCGGGAGCATGTACTCCGCGCAGGGTAGGACCGAAAGAAATCATATCCAGGTCCGGGAACTTCTCGAGGAAGAGACCGCATTCCAGGCCGGCGTGAATGGCCAGCACCAGAGGCTCCTCATCGAAGAGCTTCCTGTAGGACTTCACGCATACCTGGAGTATGTTGGATTTGAGGTTGGGATTCCATCCGGGGTACTTGCTGTAGCACTTGACCTCGGCGCCGGCTTCCTTGAAAATGGCTGCCACCTTTTCCACCAGTTCGTCCAGCTCCGCTACGACGCTGCTGCGCTGGCTGGTGGCCACTTTTATCTCTCCTTCTCCCATAAACACTGCTGCCAGGTTGGTGGAAGTCTGCACCAGGTTCTCTATGTCCGGGCTCATCTTCACCATTCCGTGAGGGCAGGCTGCGAGAGCCTTGAGAAGCGCTTCCGCCACTTTGGACTCAATGGCCTTGTGGGCCTTGGCCTTTGCGGTCGAGAAGCTGAGCGTAGGCTCGGTTCCGGCATATTCGGCCTTTATCTTGTTGCCATAGGCCATAAAGCGGCCGGCCACTCCTTCGGCATCGGGCGAAGCTATCACGGCCTTGCATTCGCGTGCTATCGCGTTGGATTTTCCGCCGCCCTGCAGGCTTACCAGCTGGAAACCGGGGCGTATCTCCCCTGCCAGGAAATCCGAAAGAAGCTTGACGGTATTCGCGCGGTGCTTGTTGATGTCGTCGCCGCTATGGCCGCCTATTCCGCCGTCGATGCAGAGGCAGATCACGTCGCTGCCGTGCTGCACCTTCTCGGTGTCATACTTGAAATAAGCGTCGGTATGCTCTCCGCCGGCGCAACCTATGAAGAGCTGGCCTTCGTCCTCGGAATCGAGGTTTACCAAGGTCTTTCCGGAGAAGAAACCCTCCTGCAAGGCATTCGCGCCGTCCATTCCAGTCTCCTCCGAGATGGTGAACAGGCATTCAATCTTGCCGGCGGGAGCATCGCTTTCCAGCAGGGCGAGGCAGGCTGCCACGCCGATGCCGTCGTCGGCCCCGAGGGTAGTGTTCTTGGATATCATCCAGCCGTCCTCTATCTCATAGGGGATGGGATCCTTTCCGAAATCGAATTCGAAGCCTGCGTTCTTTTCGCAGACCATATCCTGATGTGCCTGGAGTACTATCGCGGGGACATTTTCTTTGCCGGGCGCGGCTTCTTTTATTATCAGTACGTTGCCGATGGCATCCTTCTTATGCTCGAAGTGATGCTCCTCGGCCCATTTGCAAAGAAAGTCCGTCATCGGACCCTCTTTTCCAGATTCACGCGGAATCCGGGTTATCTGTTTGAAGATATCAAGTACGGATTCTGATGTCATATATATTTGAGTAGTGGTTTATCGGACGGAAGGTGCGAGCATCGATTCAAGATCGCTGACGTACCTCTTGAAAGTCTTGTCGGTGGCCATGAGGTCGGCTACCGTGGCGCAGGCGTGAAGCACCGTAGCGTGGTCCTTTCCGCCGGTTTCGGCGCCGATGGAGGACAGGGAGCAGTTGGTTATCATACTCCTGCACAGATACATCGAAATCTGGCGGGCCTGGACTATCTGGCGCTTGCGCGAAGGAGAGAGCAGGGATTCCCTGGTGATGTTGAAGTAGTCGCAGACTGCCTTCTGCACCTTGTCGATGGTGACGTTGTTCACCTCGATTCCGACTATCTTCCTGGTTACCCTGGAGGCAAGTTCCACTGAATTCTCCTCCTTGGAAAGGGCAGCATGGGCCGCCACGGAGATCAGAGCGCCTTCCAGCTCGCGGAAGTTGGTCTGTATGTTGGATGCGAGGTATTCGAGCACGTCGTCACCTATGTTCATTCCCTCGCGGAAGGCCCTGGCCTTGAGCATTGCAAGGCGGGTAGCATAGTCGGGATGGGTGAGCTCGACCGAAAGGCCCCATTTGAAGCGGGAGAGCAGACGGTCCTCGAAGTTCTGGAGCTCGGCCGGGGAACGGTCGGAGGTAAGGATCAGCTGCTTCGAGTTCTGGTGCAGATGGTTGAAGATGTTGAAGAACGCGGTCTGGTTGCCCTGGCCCACGAGGTCCTGGATATCGTCGATGATGAGGACATCTATCTTCATATAATAGGCCAGGAAGTCGGTGAGCTTGTTGCGGACATAGACGGCGTCCATATATTGAGTCTTGAACTCGTTGCCGGTCACATAGAGGACCACGAGATCAGGATACTTCTCCTTTATGGCCAGACCGATGGCATTGGCGACGTGGGTCTTGCCCAGGCCGGGACCGCCGAAGATGAAGAGCGGATTGAAAGGGGTCTTGCCGGGATTGAGGGCGATGTCATTGCCTGCCGAGATGGCCAGACGGTTGCAGTCCCCTGCCACCAGGTTGCTGAAGTTGTACACGGGGAGCAGCCTGGGATCTATCTGTATCTTCTGCAGACCGGGATAGACGAAGGGTCCGGGATTGCCGGAGGGCTGATAGCTGCTGATACCTACCGATTTGTTCACGGGCGGATTACCGGGGCCTTCGGGAAGCCTCATCGGCATCTGGTTAGTGACGGGACGGATAAGGTAGTTCAGGCGTGCATCGGCACCTATCACACGCTTGAGAGTCTTCTTTATTACATCAAGGTAAGACTCTTCGAGATATTCGCGGAAGAAGTCCGAAGGGACCTCGACCGTGAGGGTGGAATCTACCAGGGAAACAGGCCTGATTTTCTTGAACCAGGTCTCGAAATGCTGGGGTTCGACTATCTGCGAGATTATCTGCAGACAGTTGTTCCAACGGTCTAAATGTTTTCCTGTATTTTCCATAAGATTGAACTGTGCAAAAATGGTTAAAAAAAATCTTCAAAAAATTTTTTTAACTATTGCATATTAATTTTTTATGTCTTATAATAAGGAAAAGCCGGGCTATTTGGGCGTATAAATTAAATTGTTGATTACTAGGCAATTACACTATCTGAAAAACAAACCTGCTGGCCTGCTTTCATTTTCTTATTTTGAATAATTCTAAATTAGCTACAGGCCTTATTTGAAGCGGGTTGCACCCTCGGAAGTCAGTTTTACCATGAAAGAACCGGGGTACTTGGCCTTAATAGTTTCGTTTGCTTTCCTGGCCTCCTCTTCGGACTCGAAAATCCCTATGATATATTTATTGAGGGAGCCTATGTTGATTACCTCGGGTTTGTATCCCATGAAGGCCGGATCCGAGGCATCGATGAGCTTGCTGCTTGCGAAAATCTGAGTGCCGTATCTGACCGGGGCCACAGGGGCCGGCTCAGGCTGCACGGACGCTTGCTGCCGTTGCTGCTGCTGGACCTCGAGACTTCCGTCATACATTACTTTATAATCGCTGAAAGCCTCGAAGAGGCGCTGGGCAATCTGCTCGCGTTTGCTTTCCTGTCTCAATGCCGCAAGGTCGCCCGAATTGGAGATGAATCCCAGTTCCACCAGCACGGCGGGCATAGCCGTCGCCCACAGAACCAGGAAGGGGTTCTGCCATATGCCCCTGTCCGCCTTGATGGGCCCGCCCTTGAGCTTCTCGGATATTACGGATGCCATCAGCAGGCTCTGTTCCAGGTAGGCATTCTGCATAAGGGTCATAAAGATGTAGGACTTTTCATCCGAAGGGTCGAAGCCCTGGTATTTCGTGGTGTAATCGTCCTCGAGCAGCACCACCGAGTTCTCCCTTTTCACCACATCCATATTATATGCGAACAGGTCCCTGTTCTTGTTCGAGGACTTTCCGAGTATGTGCACCGAATAACCGTTCGGGGACGTGGATGTGGCGGAATTGATATGTATGGAGATGAAAAGGTTGGCATTGGCTTTGTTGGCGATGTTGGCGCGGTCGCGCAGTTCCACGAACTTATCGGTGCTGCGGGTCAGGATCACCTTGACATCGGGGAAGGCCGCCTTGATTTTGTTGGAAAGCAGGGTCGCTATCGAGAGGGTGAAGCTTTTCTCGTAGGATTGTTTGTCCTTGCTGACTGCACCCGAATCCTTCCCTCCGTGCCCGGCGTCGATCACCACGGTATGAAGTTTGAGGTTGTCCGCCCGGAGCGGAAGCAGCCCCAGCAACAAAGAAACGAGTATGCAGATTGTGCGTTTCAGAAAATTATAGTTATTTTTGTACCTTGCAAATTTAGGAAAAAATTGCAATTGAGGAAATATATATACTTCTTTCTTGTTCCGGTACTCCTGGCCGTAACTTCCACTGATCTTTCTGCCCAGCGCCCCAGGCGCTCCAGAGGGATGAATTTCAGTTCCCAGGTGGCGGAAAAGAAGGTGATACTCCCTGATTCTCTGGAACTTGCACGGCGCGATTCCATTCGCGTCGCGGACTCCCTGTACAGGGCGGATTCCGCGGCGATGATGGCCTATTCCTCGTTGCGCTCCCCCGCATTTTCGGCGGCCAGGGACTCGGTCATAGAAGATTTCTCCAACGGACAGCGTCTCATCCATTATTATGGGGACGTGAGCGTCAAATACCAGAATATGGAACTCACCGCAGAGAGGATGGATTACGATGTCTCCTCCGGCGTCGTGCACGCCTACGGCGTCTATGACTCGCTTGCCGCGGAGTGGAAGGGCCGCCCTGTGATGAAGGAAGGAGGGAAGGTATATAATATGGAGGAACTGCGCTACAACTTCAACACGCGCAAGGCCCGTATCAAGAATATGGTGACCAACGAGGATGAGGGCATACTGCACGGACGCAACATCAAGATGATGCCCGACAAGTCGATCAACATCACCAGCGGCAAATACACCGTCTGCGATGACGACCATCCCCACTATTATCTGCAGCTCACGGCTGCCAAGGTCGTAACCGAACCCAGCCAGAAGATAGTCTTCGGCCCCGCCTACCTGGTGGTGGAGGATGTCAAACTGTATCCGGTGATGCTTCCTTTCGGGTTCGTGCCCAAGAGGCCCAAGAGAGCTACCGGCATACTCTTCCCTACTTTCGGCGAAGAGGTTGCACGCGGATTCTATCTGAAGGATCTTGGAATGTACTTCGTATTCGGGGATTATCTTGACTTGTCCGCTACGGTCGATTATTTCACCCTTGGTTCGTGGGCCCTCGACCTGAATTCGAGATACAAGGTCAACTACAACTTCACTGGTAACGTTTCCATCAATTATTCCGACGACCGTACCGGCGAGAAAGGCAGCGCTGACTATAACCAGAGCACCAACTTCGGTATACGCTGGTCCCACTCCCAGGATCCCAAATCCCATCCCGGAACCACCTTCAGCGCATCGGTGAACTTCTCCAGCCCTAAGAACAACAGGTACAACGCCCATTCCGTGCAGGAGGCAGTCCAGAACCAGGCGTCGTCGTCCATTACCTTCTCCAAGAGCTTCAATGGCAAGGCCAGCATATCAGTCAACGCCCTGCATTCGCAGAATTCCAGGGACAGTTCATATGTTTTCACGCTGCCTAACGTTTCCTTGACGGTTCCTACCTTCTACCCCTTCAAGCGTAAGCACAGAGTAGGAAAGGAACGTCTGTACGAGAAGATATCGTTCGGATACTCTTCCACCCTGCAGAACAAGATCGGTTTCAAACAGTCCGAGTTCCGCCAGCCCGGGTTTACGGACAAGTTCCAGAACGGTATGTCGCATAATTTCCAGATCGGCCTGCCTTCCTTCAACCTGTTCAAATACATTAACATTAATCCTGGTGTAAGTTACGCGCAGAACTGGAACTTCCGCAAGAACGAGGCCCGTTACGATGAGGAAAGCGGAAAAGTCGTGCTGGATAAGACCGGAGCCTTCTCGCACTTCGGAGTCTTGCAGACTTACTCAGGCTCTATAACCGCTTCGACGCGCCTCTACGGTATGTACAATTTCGGAAAGTACAGCACCGTGCAGGCCATAAGGCACGTAGTATCCCCTACTCTTTCCCTTAATCTCCAGCCGGACCTGGCCACATATGCCAATGGTTACAGGACCTTCACCTATATGGACAAGAACAACGAGGTGCAGACATATGATTACAATCTCTATGAAGGTCTGATGTACACTGCTCCCGGCAGGGGCAAGACAGCTTCTGCCAGCTTCTCCATCGGCAATACCCTTGAGGCCAAGGCGAGGGATTTCGCGGATACCACCGGCACCGGAACCAAGAAGATCAAGCTGATAGACCAGCTGAACTTGAGCTCCTCGTATAATTTCCTGGCGGATTCCTGCCGCTTGAGCAATATCTCCGCCCGTATGTCGACATCCCTTTTCGGCAAGGTTTCCATCAGCGCCGACGCCACTTTCGATCCTTATGCTTTCAAGAAGAACAGGTGCGCCGAATGGGCCATCAACAATAATCAGGGGCTGGCCAGGTTGACCACCGCAGGCTTTACGGTCTCTTACAGCCTTTCCGGGAAAGGCGCCATAAACGGTAACGACGGTTCGGGCAGCGGCGAAGATGGAGGCGGTTCCGGTCCTGCCAATTTCTACAAGCGCATCTATACTCACCCGGTGACCGGAGAGTATATTCCTGGCGGATGGCTCTACTATACCAATCCCAATGTTCCTTGGTCGGTGAACTTCGGCTTCAATTACAGGCTGATCAGGAACTGGAAGTACGACACCGTCAACAAGAAAGCCGACTATGTCGATAAATTCACCAAGACGCTTTCTTTCTCCGGAAACATCAAGCTTACTCCCAAGATGAACATATCCTTGAATTCAGGATACGACTTCGTCATGAAAGACTTCTCACCTACGCAGATAACCGCAGGTTACGACATGCACTGTTTCAACATCTCTGTCAGCTGGGTTCCGGTAGGTACCTGGAAGCAGTACAGCTTCCGTATCCAGGCCAATGCCGCTTCGCTTGCCGACCTGCTCCGCTTCAAGAAGAGCAGCAGCCAGTGGGATAATTGATTTTTTTGCACATATCTTCTTTTTTATTATATTTGCATATCAAACGATGGCAATCCCCTTCCGGGATGCCCAATTAACTTTTCAAATATGCCACACACTCTTTTCGAGCTCAATAAGATGAGTAGAGAGCAGCTCGAGTCAATTGCAAACCAGTATAACATAAAGAAGGTCAAGAACCTCGAAGACGCGGATCTGGCATTCGCCATCCTTGACGCGCAGGCCACCGAGGCTTCGCTCAAGCCGGACAAGGAGAAACCTAAGTCCCGTCGTGGGCGTCCCCGCAAGGAAAACGCCGAGGCAGCAGCCCCCAAGGCCGAAAAACCTGCTGAAAAGCCCGCAGAGAAGCCTGTGGAGAAGGCAGCCAAGAAATCTGCACCCAAGATTGAAAAGCCTGCTGAGAAGCCTGCGGAAAAACCTGCGGAGAAACCCTCCGAGGAGGCTCCTGCACAGGATAAGGCAGCATCCAAGAAGCGCGGGCGCAAGTCCAAGGCCGCTGTCGAGCCTGCTCCCGAAGTCGTGGAGGGAAAAGAGTTGGAGGCAATAGAACTGGCCAAGGAGAATCTTGACCAGGCCCGTGCCGAGTACCTCAAGCCTCACGTGCAGAAACCCCAGCAACCTCAGCAGCCTCAGCAGCCGCAGAAGCCCAAGATGCCCGAATATGAGGGCACCGTCGAGGCTACGGGCGTTCTGGAAGTTATGCCCGACGGCTATGGCTTCCTCCGTTCTTCCGATTATAATTATCTCAACTCCCCCGACGATATCTACGTATCCCAGCAGCAGATCAAACAGAACGGTCTCAAGAACGGCGATACCGTCACCGGCGAGATACGTCCTCCCCGCGAGGGCGATAAATACTTCCCTCTCGTAAGGGTCAAGTTCGTGAACGGGCGCACTCCGCAGTTCATCCGCGACCGCGTTCCCTTCGATTTCCTTACCCCTCTTTTCCCTGATTCCAAATTCAACCTCCTCGGCCACGGGCATATGAACGACGTGTCCTGCCGCATCGTGGATCTCTTCTCCCCTATCGGAAAGGGCCAGCGCGGACTCATCGTCGCACAGCCTAAGACCGGTAAGACAATGCTCCTCAAGAGCATAGCCAACGCCATTGCTGATAATCATCCCGAGGTTTATGAAATAGTGCTCCTTATCGACGAGCGTCCTGAGGAAGTTACCGATATGCAGCGCAGTGTCAAGGCGGAGGTGGTCGCATCTACCTTCGATGAGCCTGCCGAGCGTCACGTCAAGGTTGCCAATATGGTCCTCGAGAAAGCCCGCAGACTGGTCGAATGCGGTCACGACGTGGTCATCCTCCTGGATTCCATCACCCGTCTCGCACGTGCCTACAACACCGTCCAGCCTGCTTCCGGCAAGGTCCTTACCGGCGGTGTGGACGCCAACGCCCTCCAGAAGCCCAAGCGCTTCTTCGGTGCCGCCCGTAATATCGAAGGCGGCGGTTCCCTCACCATCCTTGCTACGGCCCTTACCGAGACCGGTTCCAAGATGGATGACGTCATCTTCGAGGAGTTCAAGGGTACCGGCAACATGGAGCTCCAGCTCGACAGGAACCTCAGCAACCGCCGTATCTTCCCTTCCGTTAACGTAATACTTTCCGGAACCCGCCGCGACGACCTCCTTCTTCCCAAGGAAAGGGCCCAGCGCATCTGGATACTCCGCAAGCTCCTCGCCGAGATGAATCCTCTGGAGGCAATGAACTTCATGCTCCAGCTGATGGACGAGTACAAGAGCAACGACGACCTCCTGGACAATATGAACAAGGTCACACCTCGCGAGGCGAAGTACTACGACACTTACTAGTCTATGTTCAAATTCGACGATACGATATGCGCACCGGCAACCTCCGTGGGAACCGGTGCCATTTCCATTATCAGGGTAAGCGGTCCCGGAACTTTCGGGATCGTGGATGCCGTGGTGGAGTTCAGCAAAGGAAGTGCTTCAGAAGCGTCCGGATACTCCGTCAGCTACGGCAACATCCCCGAGGTGGACGAGGTGCTTGTGAGCATCTTCCGCGCCCCTCATTCCTATACTGGAGAGGATTCGGCGGAGATCTGCTGCCATGCATCCGGCTTTATCGTATCGCGTATAATGGAATTGCTGATTGCCGCCGGCGCCCGCAGCGCAGAACCGGGGGAATTCACCCGCCGGGCTTTCGTGAACGGGAAGATGGACCTGGCCCAGGCAGAGGCCGTTGCGGATATGATTTCCGCGGGATCCGAGGCCGCCCACAGGGTAGCCCTGAACCAGCTCAAGGGAAAGTATTCCTCTGAACTGAAGGTGCTTCGGGACCAGCTGGTGCAGCTGGCATCGCTTATGGAACTGGAGCTGGATTTCAGCGAAGAAGAAGTGGAGTTTGCCGACAGGAGCAGGCTGCGCGTGCTTCTTGATGAAACATCCGCCCACGTTCAGCGCCTATGCGAGTCCTTCCGCGCCGGAAATGCCATCAAGCGGGGCGTGCCCGTGGCGATTGTGGGTGCGGTCAACGCTGGCAAGAGTACGCTTCTGAACGCGCTTCTCGGCGAAGACCGGGCTATTGTTTCGGATATCCCCGGAACTACCCGCGATACCGTGGAAGAAGTCCTGACTCTGGGAGGCGTGCAGTTCCGCTTCATAGATACCGCCGGAATACGCGAATCCTCCGATACCATCGAGAAAATAGGCATAGAACGCTCGTTACAGAGCCTTTCCAAGGCCGAGCTGGTACTCGGTGTGCTGGATGGTTGCGCGCTCCCTGAGGAGCTTCATAAGGCCTATGAAGCCATTGCCGGCAAGGTCTCCCCTTCCCAGACTCTGATTATGCTGCGAAATAAGGTGGATGTCTGCACTGCCGCGTCTCCTGAGGGACTGGATTTAATGGATATTTCTGCAAAGACCGGCAAGGGTATCGATGAACTCAAGAGCAGGATTGCAACTTCTTATTCGCTTGCAGCCGTTTCCGGGGATGCTACACTGGTGACCAACCTTCGTCACTACGAAGCCCTCTCCCGTGCCCGCGCCGACCTTGCTGCCGTCCGCAGCGGCCTGGACGCCGGCATCCCCACCGACCTACTCGCCGAAGACCTCCGCTCCGCCATCCGCGAACTGGGTTCCATTTTCGGCGAAATCGCCCCCGACGAAGTCCTGGGAAGCATCTTCAGCAAGTTCTGCATCGGGAAATAGCAAGTACGAGAGTTCTTTTCGACAAGTCCGTATATACCAGCTAAACGCTTTTCCCAAGTTCGTATGCCTCTTCCAGCTTGGCGCTGCTTGAGATTTCCCGCGGATCATTGACACCGCCGCAGAATAGAAGGCCTTTGAGGCTTGCCTTCTCAAAACAATCTATCCAGCCCTGCAGGCCGCTCTCGGCACGCTTCGGCGTGGATTCTTCGTCCTCGGCCGCTGTGGTCAGCAGATATATGTCGCGGAAGCGGTAATCCTTGGGATACATGGCATTCATACGGTCTATGAGCGTCTTCATCTGGCCAGACATCTCATAGTAGTAGATGGGCGTCGCCCAGCAAACGACATCGGCATTCAGCACACTGTCCATAATGGTGGGGACATCGTCCTTGAATACACAGGCACCGGTTTTCTGGCAAGACAGGCAGCCGATGCAGAACTTAATTTCCTTGCCCCGGAGCGAAATGAACTCCACCTCGTTTCCGGCCTCTTTGGCGCCTCCGGCAAATCTTTCTGCCAACGCATTGCTGTTGGAGCCCGGACGGAGGCTGGTTGATATGACCACTACTTTTTTCATAATGACAAAGTTACGGAAATATTACCTTCTCCCGCTTTAAGGAATGACTTTAGTTCATCCAAGGATTCGTATTGAATCTTGCCCAGACGGGTATAGCTCCAGGTGTTGCTACCGTAGAACAATACAATCTGATTACCGCTATACAGGATGACATCACCGGGTTGCGTAGTGATCTGGGAATTGTTTGCAGGTAGCGTCAGTCCCAGCGGCCCCACCTTCTCGAAGCCGCCGTAATCGTGGGCCTCATAGGTAATGGATGCTTCGCTTAGTGCTGCCACAAGGGCTTTAGTGGCTTCGTTGTCTTCAATCTTCACCGGAAGCGTCTTTCCGGACACGGTAATCTTGATGGTCTCTGGCATGGTGGTATCGGTTTCTCCGGAATTGTCGTTGCCATTATTCTCATGTTTTTCATTCTTCTCCTGCTTGGGCTGATCGGGCTGGACCGGATCGGGAAGCTTCTCGCAGGAGAGCATGGCCGGGAAAATTAAAGTGGACAGGATTCCGATGGCTAATGTGCGAATCATACTATTTCAGATTTGTTTTAAAGAAACTCTCAATTTTGTCGTAGGGAATTACGCCGGCAACATCGTCGTAGAGGTCAACATGGGAGGCTCCGGGGATGATCATCAGTTCCTTGTTGCCGCCAGTAAGGAGGCCATAGGCATACTCGCTGAAATAGCGGCTGTGGGCCTTCTCGCCGTGGATGAGCAGAACAGGATTCTCGATTTCACCCGCCCAGGCAAGCAGGGGTTGGTTCAGGAAGCTCTGGCAGCCGATGACGTTCCAGCCATCGTTGGAGTTGCCGCTTCGAGGGTGATAGCCGCGCCGGGTTTTGTAGTAGGCATGATAATCCTTGACAAACGAGGGCGCATCTTCCGGAAGCGGGTCGACCACGCCGCCGGCGCGCTCATATGTGCCTGAGGCATAATCCTTCGTGCGCTGGGCGGCCAGGGCACGGCGCTTTTCCTGGCGCTGCGCAGGCGTGTCCTCGCTGGCGAAATAACCTTCCACGTTGACCTTGCTCATATCGTACATAGTACTGGCTACGGTCGCCTTGATGCGGGGATCGAGTGCTGCAGCGTTGATCGCCATTCCACCAAAACCACAGATACCGATGATGCCGACGCGTGCAGGATCGACCAGGTCACAGGTGGAAAGGAAATCCACTGCCGCCAGGAAATCCTCCGTATTGATGTCCGGAGACGCCATCCTGCGAGGCTCTCCGCCGGACTCGCCCGTAAAGGACGGGTCGAAGGCGATGGTCAGGAACCCGCGCTCGGCCATGTGCTGGGCATAGAGGCCACTCGACTGCTCCTTCACGGCGCCGAACGGGCCGCTGACCGCAATGGCGGGGAGTTTGCCTTCCGCGTTCTTGGGGGCATACATATCGGCCGCCAGTTCAATGCCGTAGCGGTTGTGGAAGGTGACTTTGCTGTGGTTTACAAGTTCGGATTTGGGAAAGGTCTTGTCCCATTCCCGGGTAAGATTCAAAGTACTCATATTCTCGTTCGTGTTTGTTCTGCAGGCAAGCAGCATCAGGGATGCGCTGGAGATTGCAAGGAAGGATTTGATATTCATGTCTTTGGTGCTTGATGGTGCAAAGGTAGGCGGACTTTCGGGTATTCTTTAACCGATTTTTGCTTGATTTCTACCAATATCGCAGAACTTTGCGTATTTTTGCACGAAACCATACCCTTTCGCGTGATATGAAGAGCATCTTGCACGTCTCAAATCCCAATGTTTACGCCCGTTTCGTGGGGGCGCCTCAGCTGCACCCGCTGGTGAGCATTATCCATTATGACGAGGTCTCACCAATCCGTACCAGCCTGAACAATTACGGCGTCTATGGTCTCTTCATCCAGAAGAATTTCCCCAGGAACCTGACCTATGGAATGAAGATGTTCGATGCGGCCGATGCTTCCATCATTGCCGTGGAGCCTGGCCAAATCGGCGGGAAGGAAGATAGTGGCGAGGACCTACATATCAGCGGATGGGTACTGCTGTTCTCTCCGGAACTATTGCACGGAACGGACCTGGAGGCAAAGATAAAAGACTATCCATACTTCTCCTACTTCGCCACAGAGACCTTGATAATGGAGCCGTCCGAATGGGGCCGTATCACCCAACTTCTTACGCAACTCAGGTACGAACTGCAGGAAAACGAGGATTCCCCGGCACTGAGGGCCGTCATTCTGGGATATATCCGTCTTGTCCTGGAGTACTGCCAGCGCATCTACCAGCGCCAGCTCTCGCAGGAAGACAGGACATCATCGGACATCCTCAAGCGTTACCATAACCTGCTGCGGGAGTATTATCTGGACGGCAAACAGATGGACCTTGGCGTCCCCACCGTCCAATACTGCGCGGAGCAGCTTGCCTATTCGCCCCGCTACCTGGGCGACGTGATTCACAAATCCACCGGAGATACCGCCATCGGCTACATCCACTCCTTTGTGATTGAACAGGGAAAAAACCTGCTGATGAACGGTCACAACATAGGCGAAACCGCCCACCTCCTTGGCTTTGAATACCCGCATCATCTCACCCGCCTCTTCAAGAAAGTGACAGGCATCACACCGACGGAGTTTCTTGGAAAATAAAGCCGGAAAATCCGTACCTTTGCCGCCCGGATGAAGAGGATCGCATTTCTCATAGCACTTATTTCGGCGGCCACAATTGCATTTGCGCAGTCCCCCACCGAGACGCTCGACAGCATCAGGGTCACGGCAACACGCGTTCCAGTAGCCCTGCACAGCAGCGCCCGCATAGTCACACTCCTGGACAGCCTGACCATCGCATCGGCTCCTGCCGAGACAGTCAACGACCTGCTCAAGTACGCGTTGGGCGTGGATGTACGCCAACGGGGCGCAATGGGCATGCAGACCGATATCAGCATCCGGGGCGGCACTTACAACCAGGTAGCCGTGCTTCTGGACGGGATCAACATCACCGACCCGCAGACAGGCCATAATTCCTTCGATTTCCCGGTAAACATCTGCGATATCGAGCGCATCGAAGTTTTGGAAGGCCCTGCCGCCAGGGTCTATGGAACATCGTCCCTGCTGGGCGCTGTCAATATCGTCACACGCAAAGCATCCGGCAGTTCCGTGAATGCCAGTCTGGAAGGGGGATCCTTCGTCTCTGCCGGCACGACGGCCTCCGCAGAAATCATGCATCCCGGCGGTTTCAACGGCATTTCGGCGAGCTATCAGCGCAGCAACGGCTTCAGCCGCAACGCGGCCGGTGGCCTGAACGGCGACTACGACGCCGTCAAGGCCTTCTGGCACGGCTCGCACGACTTCGGCCGTCGCGACCTTCGCTGGCAAGCCGGTCTCAGCAACAAGAACTTCGGTTCAAGCACATTCTACAGTTCCAAGTACGACGACCAGTTCGAACATACGCTGAAAACTTTCGCCGCCCTCCGGTCTGAAGGAAAAGGCACGTTGCACTTCACCCCTGCCCTGTACTGGAACCACGGGGAAGACCGCTTCGAGCTTTTCCGGGGGGCTCCGGAAAAATATCCGTACAATTACCACAAGACAGATGTCGTAGGCGCGAACCTGAGTTTCCGGGTCGAATCCCGCCTGGGCGAAACCGCCTTCAGCGCCGAGGCCAGACATGAGCGGATTGTCAGCACGAATCTGGGCGAAAAACTTGCACAGCCCAGGGGCAACTATATTTGCGGCCTTTCCCGCACGGCGTTGAATCTCTTTCTGGAACACCATGTCTCGATAGGACGCCTTTCCGCTTCTGCGGGGCTCACTGCCGTCTACAATACCGGGAATCGCGAGGGCGTGAAACTTTTCCCGGGTGTAGATGCAAACTTTAAGATTTCCAATGCCTTTCGGATCTATGCATCCTACAACACATCTTATAGGATGCCCACTTTCACTGACCTCTATTATTCCGTGGGCGGTCATTTGGCCGACCCGAACCTGAAGGCGGAGAAACTCCGTGCGCTGGAGGGGGGCGTGAAATATCTGGGCCGCGGCATCCGCGCCGTCGCCACCGTGTACTACAACCGAGGGTACGACCTCATCGACTGGATCATGGACACTTCTGCCGGAGAAGATGCGCCGTGGACTTCCATGAACCACACGCGACTGAATACGTTCGGACAGGAAATCACGCTCCGGCTGGCCCTCCCCGACCTGCTGGGGCGTCCCGGATTCTTCGTCCGCACCCTCAGCCTGGGGTACACTCACCTATCCCAGGACAAGCCGATGGAAATCCATCTGCGTTCCCTTTATTCCATGGAATACATCCGCCACAAGGTCGTTGTCCAAGCCGATTTCAGAATCCTGGACAAACTGTCCATCGACCTTTCCTGGCGGTATGTCGACCGCAATGCCGGTTCGACGCTCCTGACCCCTTACTCCTTGTTGGACGCAAAGGTCAGCTATGATTTCCCGCTGCTGAACCTTTACCTTCGTGCCAACAACCTGCTGAACCGGAACTGGTACGACTTCGGTGACATACCCCAGCCTGGCATCTGGGTCATGGCCGGAGTATCCTGCAAACTGCCCATTCGAACTGAAAATCAGAAATAGCCATACCGATTCCGGTAGGCGAAAATCATTGAGAGCGAAAGGACAAGGCAGCAGACTTCTGCTACGTCGACGGCGAACCAGATGCCATCGGGGCCCCACAGCGCCGGCAACAGGAATACAAAACCGAGTTCCAGGACCAGATTACGCACAAAGGCCAGTACTGCGGATACTTTGCCGTTGCCCAGACCCGTGAACCAGGAACACGACGGAGAGCACGAAAGTGAACTGGACCATCATCGTGAACATGGCCTGTGCCCTGTCGCGACGTCCTTCCCCCATCGTCTTGGCGACAAGCGCAGAACCGCCCGTGCCGACCATCAGGCCCAGCGCACCGATGAGCATGATGGCGGGCCAGATAACGTTGAGGGCGGCAAAAGCCGTGGTTCCGACGTAGTTGGATACGAACAGACCGTCCACCACGCTGTAGATGCTGATCACGACCATCATCAGGATGCTCGGAATGGCGGAAAACATCAATCGCCGGTAGCCGTAATGTCCGTGGAGCGCTATTTGCATGGGGACGCAAAGATATTAATAATATAATGTTAGCTTTGCAGGGTTATGAAAAAGATTTTCTTCAGTATTGCAGCCACGTTCACTTTTCTGGTGACGGCATGGGCACAGACGCCGGAAGAGATTCTGGCCAAGATGGATAAAGCCATGGAAGCGGCTGAAACAGCCGGTCTCTCCATGGTCATGGACCTCAAGATTCCTATCCTCGGCACGACGACAGCCACCATGTACATGCTGGGCGACAAAGTACGCACGGAGACCTCCTTGCTTGGGCACAAGCTGATCACGTTCTCGGACGGCGTCACGGAATGGGAGTACGAGTCCAAGTCCAATGAACTGACGATCAAGAACGCCCCCGCGGATGATTCCTCCCCCGAAGCGGAGATGTTCGAAGGAATCACGGACGGTTATGATGTCACCCTTAAAAATGAAACGGCTGATGCCTGGTACCTGGTCTGCAAGAAATCCAAGGACAATACCGACAAGGATGATCCTTCCAAGATGGACCTGGTGGTTTCCAAGAAGACATACCTTCCGATCAGCCTGAGTACCAAGATGCAAGGCGTACGGCTGACGCTCCGCGACGTCGTCATCGGTGTCGATGAAAAGCTGCTTGATTTCCGGGTTGAAGACTATCCTGATGCCAAGATCATCGACCAGCGTTAACCCAGCGGGCCGAACCAGCGGACAAAGCCGTTGCGGATTTTCCGGAAGATGCTCCAGTGCCGGACTTCCTCGAGCGTGATTTCCTGGCAGTGTTCTTCGATATCCTGCACGAAAATCTCCCTGGCATGCCGCGTGAATTCCTCATCAAAGATAAGGGTCTGCACTTCGTAGTTCAAGAAGAAACTCAGGTTGTCCATATTGGCTGAACCGATGCAGCTCAGGTAGTCGTCGACCATGAACTGCTTGACATGCAGCACCGGCCCCTGATACTCATAAATGCGCACGCCCGCTTTCAGCAGGTCCTTGTACATCGACTCCCCCATCCATTTCTCCGGCTTCACGTCGTTGTTGGCCGGTACGATCCAGCGGACATCGACACCCCGGGCCACAGCTGCCTTCAAAGCTTTTATCATCTGGGCCGGCGGCGGCGTGTAGGGATTGTAGAACCAGAAATATCTGCGGGCATGCTCGATGGACCACTGGAACGCGTTGCGGATGGGCAGGCGGCGGTCGGTGGGAGAATCCGGGATGACCTGCATCGTCTTGCCGTAGAACTGCGTGAGCCCGGGCACGCTGTCATGCGCGGCGGCAGTCCGCAACTCCTCTTCGGGTTTCATAGGGACCGGCTCCCGGCCCGGCGCGACCCGGAACTGGTTTTCATTGAAGGCGGAAACCAGGTCGTTGACCACCGGTCCGGTGACGCGGATGTCGGCGTCGCGCCAGGTCTCGAAATAGCGGTCCTGGATGTTCCGGCCGCCGGTATAGGCCGTCGTTCCGTCGAGGATCACGATCTTCCGGTGGTCGCGATGCGTACTTTGCGGCAGGGAAAGATAGTCCAACAGCATGACGGGGATGCGGAAATAGGACAAGTCCACCTGGCTGTTGACCAGGGGCGCGTGGCCTTCCATGTACGCCTTGTCGTGGGCGCCCCGGTCGATGATGATCCGCATGTCTTTTCCGGCCGCGGCTTTTTCGATCATCCGGTCTGCGATTTGGGAGCCACAGGAGTCATAACAGAAACGATAGTGGTCGATGTACACGCTCTCCTGCGCCTTGCTCACGTCATCGAGCAGCAAGTCGAATTTCTGGTGCTGGTCGGTGACCAGGCCGACGGTATTGCCGGTCGTCGGCTCCATGCCCGTGTCTTTCGTCATGAGGGCGGCCAGTTCCTGATAATCGCTGCGCACGCCGTCATAGTATGCCTCCTCCGTTACTTCCGGTATGTAGGAAGCATGAAGCGGCGCACGATAACCGCATCCCTGGAGCAACAAGGACACGGCCAACGCAGCCACCCCTGTCAAACGAAAGGCTTTCATGCTGTTTTAGCGACAGATTTCCTGCGTGATTTCACGACGGCCCAGACCGCCCATGCGACCGTCAGCACGACGGCCATCGGAACGCCGACGGTGAGGATGTCGTGCCAGGAGAAGGTGGTGAGTTCGCGGTTGATGGCGTGATCGACCACCAGCATCAGGGAACCGCCCCAGAGCATTTTCTCGAGCGTCGGGAGTTCGCGCAGCAAGGGACGTGCGTTTTCCCCGTGGATTTTCTTTTCATTGCCCTTGCGGACGGCGCTCACGACGATGGCCTCCGCCAATGGAACCAAAAAACAAGACATATTCTTTTATTTTAAATGATTTCTAACTGTCAGGTACTTCTATTTCCTTGATTTCCACCTCGTTTCCGCGAAGCAGATAAGTATGTTCACTGCCGCAGTACGGGCAGGTGCGCCCATGCTTGACCGTCTCGTATTCTTTTCTGCACCCCTCGCAGAATGTGACGGCCGGAACGATGTTGATCTTGAGTTCACAACCTTTGAGCATCGCTTCCTTGTCGGCGGCCCAGCGCCAGCAGTCCGTCAGGTACTCCGGGACGATGGTCGAGACTTCGCCGATGTTCATGACCACGCCGGAGACTTTCTCTACGTGGTTTTCTTCGGCCGCCGCCTTGACGTCCCGGATGATATAGAATACGATGCCCAGTTCGTGCATAGGAGATGCCGGGTCAAGCCCGGCATGACGGTTATTTTTTCTTAAATAATATCTTACCGGTGCGTTTGATCATGTACGGCAGGATCGCACTGAACTTGTCTTCCGAGACCACCATGTTGCTGGCTTCGGGATGGACGCGGTGCAGGTGGATGGCGTCGAAACCGCACTTGGTCGTGCAGATGCCGCAACCGATGCAGCGGTTCTCGTCCACCACCGAAGCGCCGCACTTGAGACAGCGGGCCGTTTCCTTGCGCACCTGCTCCTCCGTGAGCGTGAGATGGTACTCGCGGAACGGGCCGTTGGACCCGTCCTGTCCTTCTACCTGCCGGGAAGCGCTGTCATAGCTTTCTACGACGATGTCGGACTTGTCGAGCTCGATGAAATCGCGGCGGTTGCGGCCGATGGTCATGTGGCCGTGCTGCACGAAGCGGTGCAGGCTCTCGGCGGCTTCCTTGCCGGCGGCGATGGCGTCGATGGCGAACTTCGGGCCGGTAAATACGTCGCCGCCCACGAAGATGTCGGGCTCCGCTGTCTGGTATGTCAGCTTATCGGCAATCGGATACACACCGCGGAAGAATTCTACCTTCGTATCTTTCAGCAGATCCTTGAGCACCACGGTCTGGCCGATGGCGAAGACGACGAGGTCGGCG
>JAEEXQ010000073.1 GCA_016287875.1 Bacteroidales bacterium
GTGCTGTAAATTGACGGGGGTTGAAGGGGGCGTTTTTTACAGCAAACCGCCTCCCAAGGGCTTCCAAGGGTGGTCTCTGAAAATTTAAACGTTTAAAACGTTTAGCGCCATCTCCGATATGCGCGACTGACACGCCACGAAAGATCAGGGTGGCGACTGCACAACGAAAATGGGCGGCAGGGCTTCACCTTTCAGGAAATGCACACCCCGGGGCGAATCGAACAAGTCCCCGGCGCGGACAGAGAGTAGCGGCGAAGACAAAGGAGTGGACGAGACGTGGCGGCAAGCGCGCGGCGGGGGTGCGGCGCTATTGTTCGTCCACGCCTTTGTCTTCACCGAGGGGGCCGTAGTTGTCGGTGATGGCGGCGTTGACTTTGGGGGTGCTGCGGAGTTCGTTGATGCCGTAGAGGATGAGGCAGATGCCGGCGATGATGCGCATCAGCGCCAGGCTGAAGGGGTTGAAGAGCAGCACGGCGGCGACCAGTATTACCAGGGCCGAGGAGAAGATCGACCCCAGGTCGAGCTGGGCGAGGGCCTTGATGCTGCCGAAGACCAGCAGCTGCAGGATGGCGATGGCCATCAGCACGCCGACAACGACCTTGACGATCCAGGCGGCGAAGCTGCCATTGACGAGCAGTACGACACCCAAAACTATGGCCAGGATGGCCCTGATGATGCATTCGTTCCTGTTGCGGTATCCGAGTGTAAACATATTTATTCAGCTAAGCAGGAGTCCATAACCTCCTTGATGAGGGCCTTGTCGAGATTCTGGCCTATGAATACTATTTTCTGCATGCGGTCCCCGTACTTAGGGTCCCAGTCGCGGGCGAGGGCAGGATCGCTGACGATGAGTTCCGCCAGCCTGTCCTTGGGCATCGCGGCATACCAGAGACCGGCCTCGCGAAGGCTCTTCTGAACTCCGGCCTGCTCGTATAGATAGCATTTGTCGATATCGTCCTTGAAGTAGCACAGGCCTTTGGCGCGGATGATGTTCTTGGGCCAGAGGCGGGCCACCGCGTAATCGAACTTGTTAAGGTCCATCGCCGGGCGGGCGTAGTACACATAGGTACCTATGTTGTACTCCTCGACCTCGCCGCCTTCGTGATGATGGTGATGCCCATGCCCGTGTTCATGCTCGTGCTCATCGTCGTCATCATCGTCATCGTCATCATCATCGTCGTCGTGCTCCCCGGCACCGCCCTCGATTTCGGAAATCCAGGCAGCGGAAGTAGCCACCTTGTCGAAATCGAACTTGCCGGTATTGACGAGCTTGTCCAGATCCACGTCACCGAAATCGCACTCCAGGATTTCAGCACCGGGGTTCAGGGCGGAGACTATCTTCTTCACGCGAGCGAGCTCTTCGGGCTTGACGGAAGAAGCCTTGTTGAGCAGCACTATGTTGCAGAACTCTATCTGTTCTATCACCAGGCGCTCCAGATCCTCTTCGCCTATATCCGGCTTCTGAAGGGCATCGCCGCAGGCGAACTCGCTCTGCATGCGCAGGGCGTCAACCACGGTAACGATGCAGTCCAGCTTTGGATTGATGAGCTGCTTGGGGCCTATCTGGGGAACCGAGCAGATGGTCTGGGCGATGGGGCCGGGTTCGCAGATGCCGCTGGCCTCGATCACTATGTAATCGAACTTGTCCATCTTGCAGAGCTCGGCGAGCTGCGCCACAAGGTCCATCTTGAGGGTGCAGCAGATGCATCCGTTCTGCAGGGCTACCAGCGAATCGTCGGAATTACCCACGATGCCGCCCTTCTGTATGAGCTCGGCATCGATATTCACTTCGCCGATGTCATTCACTATGACGGCGAACTTGATTCCTTTCTTATTTGTAAGGATGCGGTTAAGGAGGGTCGTCTTGCCGCTTCCCAGGTATCCGGTCACCAGGAGTACCGGTATCTGCTTTTCTTCCAGATTAATTGTCATTTTGTCACTCAAGAGTTTAGCACCCTTAAGAGCAAACATTGTTCCACTGACAATTCTACTTATGCCGTGACAGAAGCTCGCGACGGAGGTCGTCGAGGCTCACGCCCATTATGTTGTTCACCACCAAAAGGTGATACAGCAGGTCGGAAGCCTCGTACACATAGCGGTCGCGGTTGCCCGCCACCGCCTCGATCACGGTCTCCACGGCCTCCTCGCCCACCTTCTGGGCAGCTTTGTTGACACCCTTGGTAAACAGATAACTGGTATAACTGCCTTCCGGCATCTGCTCGCGGCGCTCCCGCACCACATCTTCCAGCTTGCCAAGGAAGCCCTCTTCTTCGGGAGTATCGAAGCAGGAGGTGGTGCCCCTGTGGCAGGCAGGACCGTCAGGACGGACGGTCACAAGCAGCGTATCGGCATCGCAGTCGGGGTACATCTTCTCGAGGTGCAGATAGTTGCCGCTGGTCTCCCCTTTTGTCCAAAGTTCCCCGCGGGAACGGCTCCAGAAGGTCACCAGGCCGGTCTCGACCGTCTTGTCGAAGGCGGCCTCGTTCATATACGCCAGCATCAGCACCTTCCCGGTGCAAGCGTCCTGCACTATGACGGGAAGCAGCCCGTCGCTGTTTTTCTCAAGTTTAAAATCCGAAAATTTCATATTGGTCTTACATTTATTCCTTGTTCGATAAGGGCTTTCTTAAGCACCGGTATGGGGATTTCCCCGCTATGGAAGATGCTTGCGGCCAGGGCAGCATCGGCGCAGCCATCCGACAGCACTTCGGCAATATGGGCGATGCTTCCGGCTCCCCCGGAGGCGATTATGGGAATCTGCAGGGCAGATGACAGCGCACGCATAGTATCGCAGGGATATCCGTTTCGGGTGCCGTCGTGGTCCATGGAGGTGAAGAGTATCTCGCCCGCTCCCCTCTCCTGGGCCTCCCGGGCCCAGCTGAAGAGCTCTTTGTCGCTGGGGCGGGTGCCACCGTGAGTGGTGGCCATCCAGCGCCCGTCCACGCAGGCGGCGTCGATGGCTACTACCACGAACTGGTTGCCGAAGTGGGTAGAGAGCTCGTCGATAAGGCCGGGATTGCGTATGGCAGCGCTATTGATGCTGACCTTGTCGGCACCGGCCTCAAGCAGTTTGGCGGCATCTTCCAGCGAAGAGATTCCGCCGCCGACGGTGAAGGGGATGTCTATGCGCCGGGATATCTTCCGCACCAGGTCGGTGAAGGTCCTGCGGCCTTCCTGGGTGGCGCTGATATCCAGGTAAACCAGTTCGTCAGCCCCTTCCCGGGCATAGCGGGCCCCGAGTTCGACCGCATCTCCCACATCCCGCAGGTTGACGAAATGCACGCCCTTGACGGTACGGCCGTCCTTGACATCCAGGCAGGGGATTATCCTTTTGCACACCATAGGGCAATTTCCTCCATTGTTATACGGTTTTCGTAGATGGCTTTGCCGACTATGGCCCGGTCGGCACCGGATTCCTGCAGGGCGGCGATATCGGCCATATTCCCCACCCCGCCGCTGGCTGTAAGCACTATCGAAGGGAATTCCGCTTTCAGGCGGCGGTAGAGTTCCACGTCCGGCCCGGCGAGCATGCCGTCCCTGGAAATCTGGGTAACTACCAGTTCCTTCAGGGCGGGGAAGCTGCGCACCAGCTCGGAAATATCCTTCCCCGAGTCCTTAAGCCAGCCGTCGGTCGCGAGGGATGAGCCCCGCACATCGGCCCCAAGCACCATCGCGGGGAAGATTTCCAGCCAGCGGCGGAAGGTATCGGGCTCGCGCACCGCGACGGTGCCGCAGACCACGGCAGTGGCACCGGCCGAGAATGCCGCACGCACATCGCCTTCGGTCTTGATTCCCCCGCCCCATTCTATGTCCACGCCGACGGAGGCCCGGATGCGCTCCAGCACCGCCAGATTGCAGGGCTTGCCGGCCTTGGCACCGTCCAGGTCCACGACGTGGATGCGCCGGACGCCTGCCCCTGCAAAGACGGCGGCCATCTGCTCCGGCGCCGCCGAGTATTCTTTCTTCTGCGCGAAATCCCCCTGGCTCAGACGCACGCAGCGCCCGTCCATCAGGTCTATCGCAGGTACTATCTCTATCATATCTTCAGGAAATTGGCGAGGATGGCAGCGCCGGCAGGGCCGCTCTTCTCGGGGTGAAACTGGGTTCCGAAGAAATTCCCCCGCCGCAGGGCCGCGCTGAACGGCACGCCGTGGGTGCAGAGGGCTATGGTATCTTCGCAGGGCTCGGCATAGAAGGAATGCACGAAATAAGTGTAGCTCGGCTCCGGAAGGCCTTCGAACAAAGGCCCTTTCATCGACCGGAGCTCGTTCCATCCCATATGCGGAACCTTCAGCGAAGGGTCCTCCGGGCGGAAACGCCTGACCCGGGTACGGAAGATCCCGAGGCCGTCGGCATCCCCCTCCTCCGTATGGGAGCAGAGAATCTGCATCCCGGCGCAAATGCCCAGCACGGGCTGGGTGAGGCCGCAGACCAGATCCGCCAGGCCGGCCCTGCGCAGGCTCTCCAGCACCACCGAGGCATCCCCCACGCCGGGCAGTATCACACGCCCGGCCTCGCGGATTACCGCAGGGTCGGAAGTCAGGCACACATCCCCCGCATCCAGGCGCTCCAGTGCGTGGATTACCGAACGGATGTTGCCGGCGTCGTATTCGATGACTGCTATCATATCATTCCTTTGCTGCTGGGGATGTCGTAGTTGAACGGACGGCCCTCCACCGCCTCGCCGAGTGCACGGGCGAAGGCCTTGAACACGGATTCCGCCAGATGGTGGTTGTTCTCTCCGCGGGCCTTTATGTGCAGGTTGGCCTTGAGGGCGGAGCAGAGGCTGCCGAAGAAGTGGGAGTACATCTCCGTGGGGGTATCTCCCACATACTCGCGGGAGAAGGGAACGTCCCACGAGAAATCCGCGCGCCCGCCGAGGTCCAGCAGCACCATCGCATCGCAATCGTCCATAGGCAGGGCGAAACCGTAGCGCCTTATGCCCCGGCGCTCGCCCAGGGCCGCCAGCAGGGCCTCTCCGAGGGCAATACCCACATCTTCCATCGTGTGGTGCTCGTCCACCTCCAGGTCGCCCTCGGCCTCTATCTGCAGGGAGATGCCGCCGTGGTGGGGGATCTGGTCGAGCATATGGTCGAAGAATTTAAGGCCGGTGGAGATGCCGGAGGGCTGCCTGCCGTCGAGATCTACCAGTACGCGGACCTTGGTCTCGCGGGTATCCCGCCTGAGTTCGAAGACTCTCTCTCCGCGGCGGATGAAATCGGCTATCTCGTCCCAGGAATCGCTGGCCAGGACGGGCTTCAAGCCCGTACCCTCCAGCATCTTCTCCGCCTGGGCGGGGGATGCCAGGAGTATGGCCTTGGCACCGAGGTTTGCCGCCAGCTGCACGTCGCTCACGCGGTCGCCTATCACATAACTGCCTGCCAGATCGCAGGAGCCATCCATATAGGCCCCGAACATTCCGGTGCCGGGCTTGCGGGTGGGGGCATTCTGTTCTGCCGTGGTGGGGTCTATGAGCTCGTCGTCGAAGCTCACCCCCTCCCCCGCGAGTATCTCCTTCATCAGGCTGTGCGGAGGGATGAAATCCTCTTCCGGAAATGCCGGGGTGCCCAGTCCGTCCTGGTTGGAGGCCAGTACGAAGCGGAAGGGCAGGGCCCGCAGGCTCTTCAGCGCGCCTATGGCTCCGGGCACGAAATGGAACTTGGCAAGGCTGTCCACCTGCTCATCGTCCGGCTCGCGGAGGATGGTGCCATCACGGTCAATGAATAGTGCTTTGAATGCTGTCATATTCGGTTATCGCTTTTATTAGCTTGTCGTTTTCGCCGGGATTGCCTATGGTGAGGCGCAGGGCAGGGCCGCAGAGCGGAGTGTTGCTGCGGTCGCGGACTATGATTCCGCGGCTGAGCAGGAAATTGTAGAGGCAGCGCGGGCAGTCCGTGCGTATCAGGAAGAAGTTGGCATCGGAGGGCAGCACTTCGCGTATGGTGGGAATCTCCGCCAAGGCCGCGCGCACCCTTTCACGCTCTTTGACTATTATGGACACCTTGCTTTCCACATAGGATTTGGGCAGCAGCTCCAGGGCCAGTTGCAGGGTGTCGGTGCCTATGTTGTAGGGATAGCGCACGCGGTTGAAGAGGCGCACCACGGCGGAGTCCGCCAGGGCCATTCCCAGGCGCAGGCCGGCCATCCCCCAGGCCTTCGAAAGGGTCTGGAGTATTATGAGACGGGGGTATTCTTCCAGCAGCTTTTTCAGGCTTCCGCGGGCCGAGAAATCGGCATAGGCCTCGTCCAGCACCACTATCCCCGGGAACTCGTCCAGGAGGGTGCGTATCTGGGATTCGGGGAAGGAGTTGGCGGTGGGATTGTTGGGCGAGCAGATGAAGAGCAGGCGGCTGTTATTGTCGGAGGCTGCCAGCAGGTCTTCCACCGGTAGGGAGAAATCCTTTCCCAGCTTCACCTGGCGGGCTTCGACGTCGTTGATATCCGCGCAAACCTTGTACATCCCGTAGCTAGGGGAAATCATCACCGCATTGTCCTTGCCGGGGCGGCAGAACACCCGGTAGCACAGGTCTATGCATTCGTCGCTGCCGTTGCCGAGGAAGAGCTGCCCGGGGAGCACGCCCTTGATCTCCGCCAGCTTGGCAACCAGGCTGTCGCGCAGGGTGGTGGAAGGATAGCGGTTAAGCCCCCCTCCGAAGGGGTTTTCGTTGGCATCCAGGAGTATCCCCAGGTTGCCCTTGTATTCGTCGCGGGCGGTGGAGTAGGGCTCCAGCGAGGCGATGTTGCTGCGCACCAGGCGCATAAGGTCAGTTGTTTCCATAGATTCGTTTGCGTACTGCTTCGGCGTGGGCCTGCAGGCCCTCCGCCTCGGCCATTTCTATAATGGTAGAAGCAAGTCCGGCGAGTCCTTCGCGGGACAGCTTCTGGGTGGTTATCGCGTGCAGGAAACTGTCCACTCCGAGGCCGCTCCAGGCGTTGGCCAGCCCGGAAGTGGGCAGAGTGTGGTTGGTGCCGCTGGCATAGTCGCCTGCGCTTTCGGGCGACCAGTCTCCCAGGAAGATGCTGCCTGCGGCGCTGACTTTTGCGGCGGCAGCTTCGGGGTCGCGTACGGCCAGTATAAGGTGTTCGGCGGCGTACATATCGGCAAATTCCAGCTGGGTATCGAGTTCGGGGAAGATGATGATGCGGCTGTTCTCCAGGGCCCTGTCAACCACTCCTTCGCGGGGCAGGGCCGCCTTCTGGCGGTCCACTTCCTCCTGCACCTGGAGGGCAAACCCGGCACTGTTGCAGAGCAGCATCGCCTGGCTGTCGGGGCCGTGTTCCGCCTGGGAGAGCAGGTCTGCAGCCACGAAGGCAGGCACGGCGCCATCGTCGGCCACCACCATCACCTCCGAAGGGCCTGCGGGCATATCTATCGCAAGTCCGCGGCGGTTCAGCAGCTGCTTCGCTTTCATCACATAGCGGTTCCCGGGGCCGAAGATCTTATCTGCCTTGGCGACCGTCTGCGTGCCGAAGGCCATTGCGGCTATGGCCTGGGCGCCTCCGAGCTTGTAGATGGTGTCCACGCCGCAGATGCCGGCCGCAAAGAGTATGGCGGGGGCTATGCGGCCTTGCTTGTCCGGCGGGGTGCAGAGTATGCGGCGCGGGCATCCGGCTATGCGTGCCGGGATGGCGAGCATCAGCACGGTAGAAAACAGCGGGGCCGATCCCCCTGGCACATAGAGCCCGGCGCAGTTGACGGGCAGATAGCGCCTGCGGCAGATAGTGCCCCGGCCGTCATCCCAGCAGACTTCCCCGGGAATCTGCCTGCCGTGGAACTCTTCGATCCTGACGGCAGCCACGCGGATTGCGGCCTTGAGGCTTTCGGGGAGGAGGCGCGCGGCCTCTTCCATCTCTTCCGCGCTCACCACGAAGGATTCGGGCACGAAGCCCTCGATCTCCTGCGAGAGGGCCTTCAGGGCGCCGTCACCATCCTTGCGGACGCGCTCCAGTATGTCGGCGACCCGCTCTTCGATGGCGGCATCGTCCGGCAGGGACCGGCGGCAGAGCGCGGCCCATTCGCTGCGGGCAGGGTTATCGTAGATTCGCATATCAGTCTATAACTTTATCCAGATTCAGTACCAGTATTCCTTCGGCTCCTATCCCCTTCAGCGACTCGACCGTCTGCCAGAGGGTCTTCTCGCAGACCACGGTGCTGACCGAACTCCAGCCCTCGGCGGCCAGGGGCATCACGGTAGGGCTGCGCATCGAGGGGAGGAGCTTGAGCGCATCCTCGATCCTTGCGGTAGGGAGGTTCATCAGCACGTACTTCTTTCCTTGGCTTTCCAGGGCGGCATCGATGCGGAAGAGTATGGTGTCCAGCAGGGCCTTCCTGTCGGCGGGGAGATCCTTCCGGCAAATGAGCACCGCTTCGCTTTCGAGCACTGATTTCACCTCCACCAGGCCGTTCGAGACCAGGGTACCGCCGGAGGATACTATGTCGAAGATGGCATCAGCGATGCCGGCGGCGGGGGCTATCTCCACAGAGCCCTTGATTTCCCGGACCTTGGCCACGATGCCGTTCTCCGAGAGGAATCTGCGGAGCACGGCCGGGTAGGATGTGGCTATGCTCTTGCCCTGGAACCACTCCAGGCCGGGATATTCCACGGTCTTGGGAACGGCGAGGGAGATGCGGCAGGCCCCGAAGCCGAGTTTGCGCACCACCTCCACGTCGGCGCCGGTCTCGGCTATCTCGTTGAGGCCGACTATGCCTATGTCGGACGCGCCCCCTTCCACTACGCCGGGGATGTCGTCATCGCGCAGATAC
>JAEEXQ010000015.1 GCA_016287875.1 Bacteroidales bacterium
GATAATACTGGAAGGCTCCGACATAGCGGCTGCGCTGGCCAGAAAGAGGAGCGTAAAAGAAGTGTGAGTTCTGGTCTATACGGGTTCCGGATTCCAGCCCTAGGGCGCCTGAATCACCGCCGATCTGGACCCTGATATCGTAGTCTGAAAGAACCCTGAAAAGGTAGTTATCGATAATACGCTCCCTTGCGATACGTTCGTTTTCTTCCGAACCGGAAGCTCGGCTGAGAACCTCGTCCGAGGCAATCAGATTCTCCGCCTTTTTCAGTTGCTCTTCGACTGCATTGTCGCGGTCGTTGGCCAAATTCTCCGCCCAGGAAGAAACGATCAGCTGTTCGCGCTCGAAGCCCATCGAGGTAGTCACCAACACCAGATAGAGCGCCAGAATCAGAGAACCGACTACCCTGCCCGGCACCGATAAGACGTCCAGTGAACTGGCAGTGCGGTTTGCGGAGGGGCGCATCAGAGCGGCCAGAAGAAGGATCGAGAAGAGCATCAAGACGAAAGACCCGAGGACCGGGGCCGACTCCCAACTCAGAAGATCCAGTTTAGTGAGATCAAGGCTTATGTGGGTATATACGAATACCTTATACAGTTCGATATATGTAAAGCCGAAGATGCCGAGTATGACTATAACATCGGATATTGCGGCGACTATCTTACCGGCCTTGGTTTTGATTCTCTCCCAGATATTCTCCCTACACAGATACAGGCAGAGCGAAATCATGAAGGTTATCAGGTTGATTACCAGGATAATTGATATCTGGCTTAACTCTCCTTCAGTAAGAGGATACCATTTCGCAAGGGCTACGGTAGAGAGCAGAAGCAGGCCAATAGATACCAGCGAAGCGCGAACGCTCGGGGCGGCTTTCAACCTGATGACAATTCCTATAGCGAAAAGCAGGAACGCTATCCAGACAAGCTGGGAAGGCAATTTACTGCGCACGGGCAGCGACTCATAGACCACCTTGAAGACGGGCTGACCGTTGTATGTGACGGCGGAGCCGTCCTGGGTGTGGAGGCTGCGGATGCTGTAGCCTTCATGGAGACGGAGCTTCTCATTTCCTTCCAGTTTCAAGCCCACCACTACTGTTACCAGTCCCCTGTCTATTCTCTTCACCAGATAGCTCTCCTGCTGGGCGAGCTTCATATAAGTATAGTAGGAATTGAGGTCCAGGAAAGGGGTTTGGACCGCTCCGCGGCGACGGTAGCGGGTCGAATACGAACGGCGGACTATGTCGTCGTTTCCTACCGGGAACTGATTTTTCCACGACTGAAGACGGTCGCTTACATAGCGGTATACCACCATATCGCCCGGCAGTTTCCCAAGCTCCATCCACTGATCCGGCGAGCCTTCAAGGGCCTTTTCGGCGAAAGAATCAAGGGTCTTGAGGCGGTGGTTCAGAACGGTCTCCACACGGTGTGCTGCGCGAGCGGTATCTCCCTTGGCCTTAGGGATAAAGAGCGATACGGCGAACAGCAATGCTGACGCGCCTATGAAAATGGCCGATAAGATTTTGCGACTGACTTTCATTCGTGGTGGTACGACTCTCCCTTAAGGATAGTGAGAGCGCGATAGAGCTGTTCAACAAAAATCGTGCGCACCATCTGGTGCGAAAAGGTCATTTTCGAGAGGGAGACCATTCCGCCGGCGCGCTGGTATACTTCCTGGCTGAAGCCATAGGCCCCGCCGATGACAAAGACGATATCGCGGCCAGCGGTCATCCGTTTCTGAAGCCAGTCGGCGAATTCTACGGAACGGAACTCTTTTCCGCGCTCGTCGAGAAGTATCAGATCGTCGGAGTCTTTCAAAGATTTCAGGATCAGTTTCCCCTCTGCGGTCTTGATCTGATCCCGGCTCAAAGCCGAGACATTTTTCAGTTCGGGTATTTCGCGGATCTCAAAGGGTATATAGTGGCGAAGCCTGGAAGAATACACTTCCAGGCCTTCGGATACCCACTTGATGTCGGTCTTACCGACTGTAATAAGCGAAACTCGCAAATTAGACTCTCTGGCCGTAAGTACGGTCTGTAGTATTAACCGTAATCTTGTCTCCCTGATTGATGAAGAGAGGAACCATAATCTTAGCTCCGGTCTCGAGGGTGACTTCCTTAAGGGCGGAGGTAGTAGCGGTATTTCCCTTTACTGCAGGCTCGGAATAGGTAACTTCGAGTGTTACGTAGGTAGGGAGCTCGCAGGTAAGGCAGCGTTCTTCGTCTCCGGTGACGAACATCATTTCGACGTGCTGGCCTTCCTTCATGAGATCGGAGTTCTCCACAACATCGTGAGGGAGGTGGATCTGCTCGTAGGTCTCTTCGTGCATGAAGTTGAAACCGTCCTCGTCGCCATAAAGGAACTGGTAGGGACGCCTTTCGACATTGATAGTCTCAATCTTTGCACCTGCGGTGAAGGTGTTTTCGAGGATGCGGCCGTTCTCGAGGTTACGGAGTTTGGTCTTGACGAAAGCAGGGCCCTTGCCGGGTTTGACGTGCTGGAACCATACGATCATACAAGGTTTACCGTTGAAATTCAGGTAGAGGCCGTTTTTGAAATCAGCTGTTGTTGCCATATATAAATCAATTGATTAATTACGAGTATAACGCGCAAAATTAACGATTCTCACGCATTAATGCAAATTTTTGATTTGCACGGCCACTTCTTCCAGCAGCCACTTGGGAGTGGAAGTTGCTCCGCACACCCCGACATTATCGTCCGGGCTGAACCACGAAGGATCGAGTTCGGATGCATTCCCCACCACGTAAGTACGCGGATTCACGCTCTTGCAAAGATCGGAAAGTACCCTTCCGTTCGAACTCTCCCTCCCCGAAACGAACACCACGACATCGTGAGTGCGGGCGAATTCCGAGAGTTCATCGTGACGCGAGGCGACCTGACGGCAGATCGTATTATGCACGGTAAGAAGCCCCGGCGAGGCCATACGGCCGGCAAGAGAGGTGCAGAGTTCTTCATATTCTACGGGGCTCTTGGTGGTCTGCGAGAAGATATCCACGGGGCGGTTCAGGTCGATCTTCCCGGAAGCTATGGCCTCCTGCAGCTGGTGCAGGTTCTCCACCACGCTCGCATCTCCATCCACCTGGCCCACCAGCCCCAGCACCTCGGCGTGGCCTATCTTTCCGAAAATGACTATCTGGCCATCCTTCTTGGCGGCACGCGCCTCGCGTATGCTCTTCTGTATCTTCAGCACCACCGGGCAGGTGAAATCCACCACCTTCCAGCCCATTTCCTCCGCAATCCTGTATGTCTGGGGAGGCTCTCCGTGGGCACGGATCAACAAGGTCCTGCCGTTCCCCAGCACCGATTGCAGGGAGTCCACCGTGCGCAAGCCTTTTTCCCGGAGCCGCCCCAGTTCCGCCTCATTATGCACGATAGCTCCGAGAGAAAACAACGGACCACTCTCGGCAAGAAGCTTCTCCGCGCCATCTATGGCCCGGATGACTCCGCCGCAGAAGCCCGAATTCCTGTCAATCTCGACAGTCATCAATCTAGGATTCCGAATTTTCCCTGGATGAGACCCTGGATCCAGACAAGCTCTTCGTGAAGCGTCATCTCGGAATTATCCAGTTCGAAAGCATCGTCCGCCCTGCGAAGGGGGGATGTGGCGCGATGAGAATCTATGTAGTCACGCTCTTTGAGATTGGCTACCACTTCCTCCATAGTGGCAGGGGTGCCCTTGAGGATCAGCTCGTCGTAACGGCGCTTGGCACGCACGTCGGCGCTGGCGGTCATGAATATCTTGAGTTCGGCATCGGGGAAAACCGTGGTACCGATGTCGCGCCCGTCCATCACCACGCGGCCGTTGGCACTGAAGGCGTGCAGACGCTCGTCCACCCAGCTACGCACGAACGCAACCGCCGAAATAGGACTCACGTACGAAGAGACTTCCATGGTACGGATTTCCTTTTCGATGTTGCGGCTACCGCTGAAAAGCTGGGTAGCACCATCGTCCGGCCTCTCGAAATGCAGGTCATAACCTGCCTCCAGCTCTTTCCTGAGGCCATCCTCGTCGATGCCCTCGGGACTGATCAGACCTTTCTCCATTGCAAGCAGGGTCACTCCCCTGTACATTGCCCCGGAATCGAGGTAGAGAAAACCGAAACGCTTCGCAACGAACTTTGCGAAGGTGCTCTTGCCGGTCGAGGACCATCCGTCCACGGCAATGATGATGTCGGGTACCTTTATCATACGAAATCTTTTACATCCTTTTCACTGACGGGATTACCGCCCAGAATGAGAAGACGCTCCACGACATTGCGGAGCTCACGGATATTACCTGGCCAGTGGCGTTCCTGCAGGCATTTCAGAGCCTCGGGGCTGAAAGAGACGCTGCTCTTGCCGCTCTCCGAGCAAATCTGCCCGACGAAATATTCCACCAGTTCGGGGATGTCCTCCTTGCGCTCGTCAAGGCTGGGAACCTTTATCAGGATCACGCTCAGACGATGGTAGAGGTCCTCGCGGAAACGGTTCTCCTCGATTTCCTTGCGCAGGTCCTTGTTGGTGGCCGCGATCACGCGCACATCCACCTGTATATCCTTGTCGGAGCCCACGCGGGAGAGTTTCTTTTCCTGGAGCACGCGGAGCACCTTGGCCTGCGCGGCAAGGGACATATCTCCGATTTCATCGAGGAAGAGGGTGCCGCCGTCAGCCTGCTCAAACTTGCCCTTGTGCTGCTTGATGGCAGAGGTGAAGGAACCCTTCTCGTGGCCGAAAAGCTCGCTTTCGATGAGTTCGGAAGGAATGGCCGCGCAGTTGACCTCGACATAGGGCATTGCGCTGCGGTCGCTCTGCTGATGCAGGCTCCTGGCCACCAGTTCCTTTCCGGTGCCGTTGGCGCCGGTAATCAGCACCCTGGCATCGGTGGGGGCCACCTTAGCGATGATGTCGCGGATCTGCTGCAGGGCAGCGGAAGAGCCCACCATCTGCTGGCCGTAAACCTTTTTCTTGAGCACTTTATTGTCCTTCACCAGCGTGGTGCGCTCGGCCGCGTTCTTGACCGTAATAAGTATGCGGTTCAGGTCGAGCGGCTTGGGGATGTAGTCGAATGCCCCGCGCTTGATGCAGTCGATGGCGGTTTCCAGGTCACCGTGGCCGGTAATCATCACCATGGCGGAATCGATACCCTCCTCCCGCACGTAGTCCAGCACTTCGTTGCCGTCCTTGACGGGCATCTTGATATCGCAGAAAATCACGTCATAATGCTCCTTGGCCAGCATCTCGATGCCGGTTGCGCCATCCTCCGCCAGATCCACGTCATAACCCTCGTCGGAGAGGATTTCCTTGAGCGAATTGCGGATGGACCTTTCGTCGTCTATAATCAGAATTTTCATATCGTCTTATTCTCGTATTCACGCTGGGCCCTTTCCACCGAAACCGAACGCTTGAGCACGAAGCCCGAGCCAAGGTACTTGGTACGCACGTCCTCATCCCCTGCCAAAGCCTCGGGAGTGCCCTGCTGGAGTATGGTCCCCTCGTAGAGCAGATAGGCCCTGTCGGTGATGGCGAGGGTTTCTCCCACATTATGGTCGGTGATGATGACTCCGATATTACGGTATTTGAGCTTTGCGATAATGTACTGTATGTCCTCGACGGCGATGGGATCGACGCCCGCAAAGGGTTCGTCGAGGAGGATGAACTTGGGATCGATGGCGAGCGCGCGGGCTATCTCGCAGCGGCGGCGCTCACCTCCGGAGAGCTGCACGCCCAGGCTCTTGCGCACCTTCGAGAGGTTGAACTCGTCGATCAGCTGCTCGAGCCTCTCCTTGCGCTGGGCCTTGGACATATCCGCCATCTCCATTACGGAGAGTATGTTGTCCTCAACGCTCATCCTGCGGAATACGGATGCTTCCTGCGGGAGGTATCCCACTCCTTTCTGTGCGCGCTTGTACATAGGGAGGCCGGTGATTTCCTCGTCGTCGAGGAAGATGCGGCCTTCGTTGGGCACTATCTGTCCGGTAATCATATAGAAGCTCGTGGTCTTGCCGGCTCCGTTCGGGCCGAGGAATCCCACGATCTCCCCCTGGTTCACCTCCATGGACACACCTTTAACTACGGTGCGCACACCATATTTCTTAACAAGATTTTCGCAGTGCAGTTTCATTTACAATGTCAGTTTGCGTCAAGTCCGAGGTCTTTCACCAAATTCATCACCTCGGGATTGGCGTTCATCAATTCCTGTGCCTTTTCGGCAGGCATATAAACCTTGTGTGCTATCTCCTCGGAAGGTTTCACCGTTACGAAGAGATGCACCTTGCCGCTGCCCAGTATCCCGGCAAAAGCGGTTTCCATATTGCGGAGCAGGCCATCCTCTATCCATTTTTTCTGAGCCTCGTTGGTCACTTCGAAACTTACGTTCTTGAAGCCGTCGGCCTCTTCCATGGTCAGCTGGGCGCCGTTCAGGGCATTCTGCAGGCGGGGTTTCCCGGCAGCGCACCTGGCCACCAGTTCGGGCCACTTTGCGCGTACGGCATCGTCGGAGGGAATCTGGTCTTCCGTGCCGGCTGCGGCCTGGCTGGCTTTCTTGCTTTCGGCGGCGTTCTCGTCTTCGGCGGAAAGGAGGCCGGACATGACGCTCTTGGCACGGCTGCTGCGCTTCCTCGGCGTCAACTGATCAGCATCTTCCCGCACCTCAGCAACCTTCTCCGTCTCGTCAGCCTTTACGGTAGCCGGCGTTTTTGGTTCAGCTGCAACTGCAGGGGCTGGAACTGAGGCAGGGGCTGCGGCTTGCGGAGTACCTTCCAAAACCGTCTCGCTTCGCTCGACCCCTCCCAGCGGAGCTGGGCCCCTCCCTCTCAGCGTGCCGAGGGTGGCAGCGGTTTTGGAAGGTACGTCCCCAGCCGCAGCGACCGGAGATCCAGCCGCGGAAACAGTGGCGGCAGGAGCATTCACCAAAAACGCCAGCTTCATCAGAGCATATTCGATATGAAGACGCTGATTGGTGCTGGCCTTGTACCCGGCTTCGCAAGCGGTCGTGATGCCAAGAGCGTCGTAGATGAACTTGACGCCACACTTCGCACCCTGCTCACGATACCTCTGCTTGAGCGACTCCGGCAGATCCAGCAACGAATCCAGACCGCCGGTACGGGCGACCAGCAGATTGCGGAAATGCTCCCCGAGGGCGGATATGAAATGCAAGGCATTGAAGCCCTTGGAGAGTATGTCGTCGAATTCGAGAAGGGCGGCCGCATAGTCCCCGGCAAGGAAACTGTCGGTCAGGCGGAAACTGTATTCGTAGTCCAGCACCCCGAGGTTGCGTATGACGTCGGCATATTTGATGTCGGTGCCGCAGAAGGCAACAGTCTGGTCGAAGATGGTGAGGGCGTCGCGCATTGCACCGTCAGCCTTCTGGGCTATCACGTGCAGGGACTCGTCATCCACCTTCACGCCTTCTTTGTCGGCGATGGAACGCAGGTTGCGCACCATATCGGAGATGCCTATACGGTTGAAGTCGTAGGTCTGGCAACGGGAAAGTATGGTGGGGAGCACCTTGTGCTTCTCGGTGGTGCAGAGGATGAAGATGGCGTATGACGGGGGCTCTTCGAGGGTCTTCAGGAAGGCGTTGAATGCCGCCTGGCTGAGCATATGCACCTCGTCGATGATATATACGCTGTAGTTTCCGACCTGGGGAGGTATCTGCACCTTCTCCATCAGCGTCTTGATGTCCTCGACACTGTTGTTGGAGGCGGCGTCGAGCTCGTAGATGCAGTAGGACCTGCCTTCGGCGAAGGATACGCAGGACTCGCACTCGCCGCAAGGCTCCATATTTGCAGTAGGATGGAGGCAGTTGATGGTTTTGGCGAAGATACGGGCGGTACTGGTCTTGCCTACGCCCCTGGGGCCGCAGAAAAGATAGGCGTGTGCCAGTTGGCCCCTAAGAATGGAATTCTTGAGGGTCCTGGCTATGTTGTCCTGTCCTATCAGGGTCTCGAAAGAGTCCGGACGATACTTCCGAGCCGAAACGATATACTCACTCATAAGATTACAAAAATAATAAAATAAAGTGTAAATTTGCCGCAGTGAGCAAGATGATAAGAAAATATTTGGTACCCCTGCTTCTGGTGTTCTGCCAGATATGCGCCTTCGGCGAGGGCAGGGTTTATACCAGGAGAGCCCGTCTGGAGGACTTCCCGGCGCGCACCACGCGCATAGTGCTCACGGGGCAGGAAGTATTCGACGCCGTGCTCAAGGAAGAGATCTCCAGCCGATGGATGGCATCCCCCTACGAGTTCTGCACGGTCACCGACTACACCCGCGACCGCTACACCGACCTCTACTATTTCGTGCGTTTCACCTTCGATTCGGACTTCACCTATATGACCCTCACCAAGGGCGGGGACACCGACGACGAGAACCAGCTCAAGCAGGGTTTCGACGTGGTGATGATACCCATAGCTCCGGCGCTGATGACGGGCGGTGACGAACTGGTGTACCTACCCGCCTACATCGATATAATGCAGGAATACATCTCCAAGGCCATGGTTTCCGAGAGGGTGGCCTTCCGCGGCATCAGGAGCCTCTGCTCAAGGCCAAGCGGCGAAATCCTCGACGACAGGCAGGCATCCATCTCCGCCTTCCTGGCCGGGGAGCCGGGCAAGAATGCGAAGGTGGTGATCACATCTTCATCCTCCCGAAAGAGCATAGAGATGATAATCACCACCGACACTCACGAACTCCGTCGTATCAAGAAAAAACGCTAGCGCCAGTCATCCGTCCTGAACATAGGCACGGGCTGGCCGTCGTCGGTCAGCAGGTTCGCACCTTCTGGCCAGTTGTGGAATGCGTAGCGCACCGCCACGGGCGCGGGCACCTCGGGGCAGCTCACCAGCACGTCATTGGTCTTCCAGTCTATTTCGGCGGATGCCGGATGGAAGACGCGGTCTTCGCCCGCAATTTCGAATCCCTTGATTTCCAATTTCTTATGCTGGCCGTGTATGCGTAGGCAGTTTCCTATGGTGGAGACTCCGTCGAAGCTGAGGCGTATGCTGCCGCCCTCGACTTTCATACTCTTGTAAACAGGGGCGACGCTCAGTCCTTCGAAGCCATAGTCCCTTGCCAAAGCCAGCCAGGCGAGCCTCTCCCCCACCTCCTTCTTGAACGGAGGATGTATGCAGTCCCTGTGGCCTATGTCGGTGGTAGCCGCGACGGCGGAACCGGGCAGCAGGGAAGGAATCCTGTACTGCTGCTCCACCAGCAGTGGCAGCTCGATGCCGTCGGGATCATCATAACGGAAGGGAGCTATCTGCACCAGGTAGTAGGGCATGGAGGGATTCCCCCAGAGGGCGCGCCACTCGTTTACCATCGAAACGGTCAGCGCGGCATAGTCGGAGGAGTTCACCAAGTTGGCCTCTCCCTGATACCATATGAATCCCCTTGCCACATAATTGCGCAGAGGATATATCATTCCATTGAAGAGCTGGCCTGTATGGACCACGTCCCAATAGAGGCTCTTGGAGAGCTCGAGATTGATTCCGGGGGTAGCCTCGAGTGCGCCTATGCTTAGCCAGGCTTCGATGGGAGTTCCGCCCCAGACCGTGGATATCAGCCCAATGGGCACGTCAGGCATAAAGGCGGACAGGGTCTTACCGAAATGGTAGGCAGTGGCGCTGAAGCCCCGTACGTCGGAGGGAGTGCTCTTCTTCCACTGCCCGCTGCAATCCTCCTGGGGCTCGTCGGCGTTGTTCCTCGCGACGGTGAACATCCTCAGCAGCGGAGTGGACTTGGCATCCATTATCGTGGCGTAGGCGTCGTTCACGCGCTGATGGTCCCATCCGCCGACAGGCATCTCCATATTCGACTGGCCGCTGCAGATCCAGACCTCCCCTATCAGGATGTCGTCCAGGCGGAGCTTGTCGCCGTCGCTGATGGAGATGCTATAGGGGCCGCCGGCATCGGGTGTGGACACCTTGACGCTCCAGCGGCCTTCCCCGTCAGGGCGGGCGCTGTAGCGGCGTCCGTCCCAGGAAGTTTCTATCCTGACGGTGGCGGACCTGTCGGTAGATCCCCAGATATTGACCTGGCTGTTCCTCTGTAGAACCATGCCGCTCCCCATAAGGCTGGGGAGCGTCACTTTGGCTGCCGTCCGGGGACCGATGGCCAGCAGGACGGCTATAATTGCAAATAACTTTCTCATTCTTTCGCAAATATAGCAAAAGTTCGGGCCGGAAGCACGAAGCTCTGCTTTGCGGATGTGGAGGCCGGGCGTTTTTCAAGCCCCTCGCCATAGAACTGCAGGCTGTATCCCTCGCCTCCTTCGGGGAGATTCAGGGAGATTTCACGGTCCTGGGAGCCGAAGTTCACCAGTGCCACGGAATAGCTCCCGCCGGGGGTTTGGGCGGCAGTGGCCGCCACGCCTTCGGGCATTTCTTCCTTTATGCGGAGAATCTTGCTGCCAGCGGGGAAATTGCGGCACATCAGGCTCCAGCTGTAGTACCAGGGACGGATTTCCTCCTGGGAAGCATCCCCGAACACCTCGCTGCCGAGTATGTTCCACATACCCCAGAGCTTCACGTCCTCTGTCTTTCCCGAATCGCCGGAGGAATGCATCGCGTCATCCAGCATCCAGGCGGCCGCGCCCGAAAAGCCGGCGTTCATCACGCTGCAGAGCAACAGGGGCATATCGAGGGCATAGAACTGGTCATATACCAGCATATTGCAGTCGGAACCCTTGGTGAAGGGATGCCCCTTGACCCTGCGCCAGTATTCGTCCGCCAGGGCCGAATCCGCCGGATCGGAGAAGTATTTGAAACCGGCCTCTCCCAGGATGATGGGCTTGTCCACCATCGCCTTAAGTTCCTTCAGCCTTTCGCAGAACTCCCCGCTGCGCACGTAGCGCTGGCCGGGATAGGCGTGCATATCGTAGATGCCCACTTCGGGTACTCCTTCCACCGTGGCCTTGAGCCATCCGGCATAGTCGTACCTGGATGCGGGATTCCTGTAATCTATCACCGCGTCGGGGCCGGCTATGGACACCTTGCCCTTGAGCGACGGGTACTTGTCCATCTCGGCCTGGAACTCGGCCACCATCTTCCTCCAGAAGGCGAAGTCCCCGTCGGTGGAGGCCCAGTTGCCGTCCGGCTCGTTGAAGATGACGAAGTGCTTGATGCAGTCGAAGCCGTTTTCGCCCACCAGCCAGTCCAGGTGGCGCACCGATGCCTCGACCCACTTGCGCGAGCCCTTCATCCCCCAGGTAGGAGGATTGTACTCTCCGTAAACCACCATCACCCCGCGGCTCTGGCAGTACGAGAGCAGTTTCAGGATATTGCCGGAGTTGCGCCCGTGGTCGAAGCCTTTGCCGTCGAAATATGTGAAGGGGCTGTTGATCATGCAGCGCACGTACTGCGGGCGCATATAGTCCAGGCGCTCGTAGAGGGTGTTCCAGTCATCTTCCGAAAGCTGGCAGCCCCAGTCGGCGGCTTCGTCATAAGGGTCCCATTCCACCCCGTTCCCGAGGTAGCAGGGGTTTATGACCTCTCCGGTCACTGTAAGCTCGTACTTGTCGGCACAGGATGTAAGCATAAGGGCGGCGCAGGCCAGGGTCATCAGCATTGCGGTGGCGGATTTCATTTTACGGTAATGTTTTTGGCAGGGACATACATATCGGGAAGGTCCTGGCAGAAGAAGGTGTCCGAACGGTCGTACATCTGGATGAAGCTGTCCTCGGAAACGTGGCCGGGATATACGGAGAAGTAGTGGCTTCCCTGCTCGATGGGGTCGTACTTATTGCGCCAGGTAACCAGCAGGCTCATCTTGCGGCCGGCCATGGGCGCGGCGATGTTGGTGAACCAGTAATCAGGATTCTTCAGGCCTTCCACGCCGGTTTCGGTGACTCCGGCGGGTTTCTTCTTGCCGGTAGATATCTTGCTCAGGACCTTCAGATTGTTCACGAACACATTGTTGTTGATGCCGTGGTAGCAGTCCATGCCGATGAAGTCCACGTAATCATCCCCGGGCCAGCGGAATAGGAAGTCGCTCTCGACCTTCTGGGAGTCCATCTGGGGGGATATTGCATAGATGAAATTGTGCACTCCGGCGGCCTTCATATAGTCCACGAAGTAACGCCAGAGGGCCACGAACTCGCTGTCGCTTGCACAGAGGGTCCCCCACCAGCTCCATTTTTCGGTATGCTCGTGGAAGGGGCGGATGATGATGGGGATGGTCTTGCCGTCGCTGCCCTTGAAGCTCTTGGCGAGCTCGGCCAGGCGGTCCAGCCATTCGTTGAAGGTACGGCGGGTTTCGCTTCCCTCCTTGAGGATTTCGGCTGCAACGCGCACGGGCTTGCTCTGGTCTATCCAGGAATCGTCCCCGTCGAGGGGATTGTCCATATGCAGGCAGGCCATCACCACCATTCCGCGGTCGTAGGCCTCCTTGACCAGCTTCTTGCGCAAGGCATTGTCATCGGCCTCCGAGAGGTCGTCGTACCTGTCATCCATAAGGGTTGACAGGTCGAGGGCATATACGGCAGGATAGTCCCCGCACACGTCCTTGGTGTCGGATCCGCCCTCGGTGCCATACCATTTGCGGCCATACATCAGGTCGTCGTGATGCCCGAACATCCATCCGTGCTCCCTTATAGCCCAGAGATTCGAATACAGGGCCTTGGTTTCGGGGGTGGCAGCAGGATCGGCCAGTTTCAGCTCGACCGTGGTATCCACCGGTTCGGGGTCCTTGTTGTCCTGGTGCTTTCCGCAGCTCCAGAATAGGGGCGCCGCAAGCAGTGCGGCAAGAACTAATCTTTTCATCATTCAACTATTATGTTTTCCGCCATTACGTACATGTCGGGAAGGTCTTCGCAAAAGAAAGTATCGCTGCGCGCGTACATTTCCCGGAACGATTCCTCGGAAGGATGGCCGGGGAATACCGAGTAATACACGTCGTATTCGCCTATGGGGTCATATTTGTTGCTCCAGGTCACCAGCATGCTCATATTGCGGCCGGCCATAGGCGCGGCGATGTTCCTGGTCCAGTAATCCTCCGCCTTGAATCCCTCGACGCCTATCTCGGTCACTCCGGCCGGCTTCTTCTTGGCCTCGGAAACCTTCTTGAGCAGTTTGAGATTGTTGAGGAATACGGTATTGTTGATGCCGAGGTAGCAGTCCATTCCCATAAAGTCCACATAGTCGTCGCCGGGCCAGCGGTAGGAGAAATCACTTTCGGCCTGCTGGCCGTTCATTGCGGGCGATATGGCATATATGAAGGTATGCACTCCGCGGGCCTTCATTCCGTCCACCAGGAAGCGCCAGAGCCTAACGTACTCGTCGGCCGTGGTGCAGGAACAGCCCCACCAGCTCCATTCGTGCCCGTGCTCGTGGAAGGGGCGAAGGATGATGGGAATCTGCACTCCGTCGCTGCCTTTGAGGCTTTTGGCGAGCTTAGCGAGATTGTCCAGCCAGGTATTGAAAAGCAAGTTGGTTTCGCTGCCGGTCTTTAGGATTTCGGCAGCCACCTGATTGCTTGCGTTGTAGTTCTTTTCACCGTATCCGGCACCGTTGAGGGGATTGTTAAGATGCATGCAGGCCATTACCACCATTCCGCGGTCGTAGGCTTCCTTGATGGTGCGGCGCTTGACATCGTTGTCAAGAGTATCCTGCAGGGCTGCCTTGCGCCCGTCCATGAAGGAGGCCACGTCCACCGCATATACGGCGGGATAATCCCCGCACACCTCCTTGGTGTCGGAGCGGCCCTCGACGTGCTTCCAGCTACGGCCGTTGAGCAGGTCGTTCTGGTGTCCGAACATCCATCCCTTGGACTTGATAGCCCACAGATTGGAATAGAGAGCCTTGGTTTCCGGGGTGGCATCGGCATCGGAGAGGCTGAGCGTAAGCGTTTTCGGGGCCTCTTCTTTCTTCGCAGGCTCGTCCCCCTTGCAGGAAAAGCAAAGGGGGACGGCTGCGAGAAGTATCAGTAGCAAATGTCTTGACATTATTCGGTAGGAATCTGCTTTTGGAATACCATCACATAGAGCAGAGGGCTGTTCACGAACCTGTCGTAGTCGGTCCACTGGTATGAGAGATCCTCAGAAGGCGCATCGGCAAGAGGCAGGGCCAGGGCCATGCATCCCTCGGGGATGTCCAGAGCCGTCTTCCCGAGGAACTCGTAACTGCCCGGAAGCAGCAGAGGGACATTGTAGCTGAGTACGCCCTTGAGCCTGACAGAGACCGAGCCGCCTTCCGAGAGGGATTTGTCGTCCGGATTGTAGACGTAACTGGTCTCGGTATGAGGCAGCCAGCCATACCACTGACTGCAGTCGATGGGAGGATCCACTTTTACTCCGGACTTCGAGCCGACATAGAGGTAATCCCAATAGGCCCCGTCGGCGCCCGGCGAATAAAGCAAACTTCCGTTCAGGGCACCTTCCGATGCGGGGGTGAAGGTCAGTATGTTGTCGAGTTCCTTGCTGCAGTTGTTCCAGCACCAGCTCTTGGTAGGAGCCTGGTCCTTGGTGATACTGTTCTTGGCACCGCCATAAACCCAGAGTTCCTTGACCTTCCAGTCGCCGGGCAAACCGAATACGGGAGCGGGTTCGGGAGGGGTTACGGTGTTCTTGCCTTCGGTACCCGTAGTTGCCGCCGCCGCGGGAATCTCGCTGACGGGGGTGACCAGTACGAAGAATGCCCTGGGCCTCTTGGCGAACTTGTCATAGTCGGTGTAGATGTTGGTCCAGTCGTCCTTGGTGCCGTCCACGCTGGGAGTATAGGTGAAGAGGAAGGCCTTCTTGGCAATAGTGATCTTCACGTCGCGGGAGTCGTCCTTATACACGTCATAGGTCCCGGAATCGACGAACACGCCCTTGGTGACCACGCCGTTGGCATCGGTGAAGCTGATGGTATTATTGGTATAATCGCGCACCCAGGTGCTTTCACCGACGGGAATCTTGCGGTAGTACTTGTGCAGGTCGATATCGGTATCGCCCTCCTTGTTGTTCGCCGCAGCGTAGAGGCAGTTCCAATGCTTGCCGTCCACGCCACCATAGTGTATGCACTTGCCGGTGGTGTTTCCGTCGGGAAGTATCTCGTCGAGGGTGAATTCCAGATAGTCGTCATACTCGGCACCCGGGCCGTGACCATTGTCATACCAGCACCAAGGTTTCTTGGTGGGATTCACTAGCGCGCAGCCACCGAACTCGGGGCCTGTACCGCCCCATACGCGGCAGCTGTCGAGGGAGTATTTACCCACGATGGTTTCGGTGAATTCCTTCATTATGACCGTATAGTCGCGGGACTTGCCAGTTTCGGATGTAACCGTAATGACAGGTGCCGCACCGGAGAAATCGATGATAGCGCCACGCTCCACGTTGCAACTCGCCTTGTAAGAGAGTTCGAGGGTTTCGAGCGTAACCTTGGACATATCCGGCACAAGGTCCGTGGCAAGCTGGACGTTGACGGTTCCGGTGGATTCATCCACATCTTTCACTACAGCAAGGCCTGCCTGGCCGGCGAACTTGATGTTGAGAATCCTGTGGTCGTTGTTCCAGCTGCCCTCTTCCACCTGCGCCCAAGGATCCTTGGTGCACGCGCTCAGCAATGCCAGAGCGCCTAAGGCTATGAATAATATACTGCGTTTCATAACTACTTGATGTTAGGGTTGAGGTCGGTCTCGATGGACGGAATAGGATAGAAGAGCACGTCAGCCTCTTCCGTGATGCCCTGCTCCTGCACCGCGGTCACGGTATGCAGACGGCCGGTACGGCGGAGGTCGTAGGTGATGTTGCCTTCGAAAGCAAGTTCATAGACGCGCTCCCTGATGACGGCCGCGCGGAAATCCGCAACGGAAAGGCCGGGAGTCAGGTCGCCCAGGCCGGCCCTGTTACGTATGTAGTTCACCAGCTCATAGGCTTTGGCGGTAGGGCCTGCAGCCTCGGCATACATAAGGGCCACGTCCGAGTAACGGAGCAGATAAGGCTTGGTGGAAGTCTTGTCGCCGTTGAAACCGGGATCGACGTACTTGCGGCAGAAAGGATAGGAAAGGGAGCCGGGATAAGCGGCCACTACCGCACCGGAAGCGTCGTAAACTTCCTTGCAGATGAGCCAGTCCTTGCGGAGGTCTCCGGCTGCATAGGAATTGTAGAAGGTGATGTTGGTCTTGTATTCCGACCATCCGTCGTGGGTGGCTATCATCTTGTCGCTGTCGCCCTGCTTGAGATAGACGGTGCCGCCGGAGATATAAGGGATGTACATCTTCGAAATCTTGGAGTACTGGCCCTCGGTCTCGCCCGTGCGGTCCATGCTCATAATGAAGATGTGCTCGGGGCCGTCAGGATAATCCACGTCGTAGATGTGCATCAGGTCGGGGTCGAAGCCATAGGTCTTCTGCTCGGGATTGTCCACGACCTCGCCGGCATACTGCGCGGCCTTGGCGTAGTAATCATCTACGCTGAAGCTCATCTCGGAGTATTGGGGCACTCCGTAGGCCTTGGCGGATGCAAGGTAGAGATAGGCCTTGGCCAGGAAAGCCTGGGCTGCAGCCTTGTCCACGCGACCGGGTTCCGGTTTGGCATAATAGGGCAGCAGTTCGATGGCATCCTCAAGGTCGGAGATAATGTATCCCCACATCTCGTCCAGGTTTTCGGGGAGGCCGGCCTGGGTGTCTTCGAGCCTGGAAACCATGCTCATATGGATGGGCACGCGGCCGAAGTTGCGGGCAAGGTTGAAGTAGGAATAAGCACGCATGAAATAGGCCTCGCCGGTGAAACGGTTGCGTATGCCTGCGTCGATATTCATCGAGGGAACGTGCTTGATAACCGCATTCGCACGGTTGATGGTGATGTACGAATACTTGAAGAAGTTTCCAAGGGTAGTGTTGCTCCTGAAGTTGTTCTGGCTCCAGGCATCGAGGTCCTTGGTCGACGGGGTAGCGTCGCCCTTAGGGTCGAGCTCGTCGGTATTCATACCGCCGAGGAACACTATGGCGCGGGAGTACTCGATGTAGTTGATGGCATCGTAGATGTACAGGGTCGCAGCCTCCGCATCAGCGGTGGTCTTATAGTAGTTACGCTCCGAGTAGAAGCCGTAAGGATACTCTTCAAGAGAACAGCCCGCAAAGAGGATTGCTGCAAATATCAATGCTGTGATCTTATTTTTCATGGCTGCAATCATTAAAAGTTAAAGTCGATTCCGAAAGTCCACCTTCTCAGACGGGGATATCCTCCGCTGTAGATTCCAAGCGCACTGACCTCGGGGTCGTAGCCTGTAAATTTAGTGAAAGTGTAGAGATTGTCAATGTTCACATAGAAGCGGACGCTTTCCATGAACGAAAGTCTCTTGCGCAGAGGCAAGGTATATCCGAGGGCCACGGTCTGTATGCGGACGAAGGAACCGTCCTCGATCCACCAGTCGGAGAACTTGACCTGGCGGTCGTCGCGGAGCTTGGGATACTTGTTCGTAGGATTGTCGGTCGTCCAGCGCAGAGGGTTGTTGGAAGGCTGTCCGAAACGCTGGGTGTTGATAACGTCGTTGCCGAACACTCCGTTGAAGAAGATGCTGAAGTCGAGATTCTTCCACACGACATCGAAGTTGAGCGAAGCCAGGAAATCAGGGTTGGGATCGCCTATGATGCAGCGGTCATCCTCATCGACGGTTCCGCTGCCATCGACATCCACGTACTTGAATTCACCGGGCTCAGCATCGCTGCCGGTAAGTCCGGCGGAGAGTCCCTCGTCAAGAGCCTGGACTATTCCGTCCACCTTGTATCCGTAGAATACGAACATAGGTTTGTCAATGGCCAGGATATTGGTGTATCCGCGGTACTGGCCGAGACTGTTGCCATAGTACTCATACTGCATTCCGGTGCGGTCGTCGGTCATAAGGCCGGCCTCTTTGGCATTGCCGAGGCTGAGCACCTTGTTACGGTTGCAGGAGAAAACTGCCGTGGCGCCCACCTTCCAGTCTTTGCTAGAATAGATGATGCCGTCCAATGTCGCCTCGACACCTCTGTTCTGGATCTTTCCGTCGTTTACCCACATACGGTCGAAACCGGATGAAGGGGCGATGTTGCGCTCACGGAGCAGGTCGTCGGTAACCTTGTCGTAAACATCTACCGTAAGGTTGAGCCTGTTGCCGAAGAGGCTTACGTCAACGCCGAAGTCAAGCTGCGTGGTGCTTTCCCATTTAAGATTTTCGTTGGCTATACCGCTCCAGACCGCGTAGATGCCGCCTTCACCGGTGGTGCCGGACTTGTAGCCGGGGCCGATGGCAGTCATCCAGGAACCATTGTAGTAATACTTGTGCTGGCCGAAACGGCTGAGGGTCTGGTAGGGAGAAATGCCCTGGTTACCGGACACACCGTAGGATGCGCGGAACTTCAGGGTGTTGATCGCCTTCACGTCTTTGAGGAAGGATTCGTTATGTGCGTTCCAGCTGAATGCTCCGGAAGGGAAGAAAGCCCACTTTTCGTTTACACCGAATTTCGAGGAGCCGTCGGCACGGGAGGTGAAGGTGAACAGGTAACGGTTGTCGTAGCCATAATTCAGACGCATCAGCCCGGAAACGAGTTCGCTCTTGGAAAGGCCGTTGCCTATCCTGTAGAGCTCGGGGTTACCGGCCTGAAGGTTCTCGTTGCCGAGGGCCTCGTTGACGAATTCGACGCCGGTGAGGTCGGAAGAACGGCTTTGATAGTTCTCGTAGGAATAACCGAGCATGGCGGTCACATGGTGTTTCTCGGCGAGCACCTTGTCATAGGTGCCGTACACATCAACCACCATATTGTTGTCCTGCCAGTTGGCTATCTTGCCGTAACCATTGTTGAAGTTGCCGGTCTCGGAGTACACGTTGGGATTATAGACATCCTGTACGGTCTCTCCGTGCTTGAAGTTGAACTGGCTGGTAAGGGTGAATCCGTCGAACATCCTCCATTCCACGCCGGCATTGGCGATCACGTCGGTACCCTTGGTGACATTGGTGGAAAGCTCCTTGAGGGCGACGGGATGGTAGTAGTCGCTGGCGCTGTAGAGCCAGTAGTTGCCTTCGTCATCATAGACGGGGAATATAGGATTACGGTTGAAGGAACGGCCGGGGTTGTAGTTGCGGACCCCGCTCACCACGTTCGCGCCCAGCTTGAGCGTGAAGTTGGGGTATATCTTCTGGTCGACGGAGAACTTGCCGCCGAACTTCTGATAGTAGTCGTCCACGAACACACCGTTGTTGCGGTAGTAGTTGGCGCTGGCCACGAAGTTGGTCTTGTCGTTGGAACTGCGCACCTGCACGGTGGTATTGTTGGAGACGGGAACGTCCCTCAGCACTATGTCTTCCCAACGGGTATTGGTTGTCCAGGTGGTCTGGAGTTCCTCGATGGAAGGATAGTAGATACCGTTGGCATTCACCGCGCCCACATACTGGGGAGTGAGGCCTGCATTGATCTTGGACTCGTTCTGGGTGATGGCCATCAGCACGGGATCGTGCCAGAGATCGAGTTCGGAGGTCATCTGCGAGAGCGTAGTCTGCTGGCGTACGCTGATGCTGGTCTTGTTGGCAGAAGCCTTGGTGGTGGTTATGAGTATGACGCCGTTCGCACCGCGGGATCCGTAGATTGCAGATGCGCTAGCATCCTTCAGCACCTCCATCGAAACTATGTCCTGAGGATTGATCTGTGCCAGGTTACCTGCATCGCCGAAGGGGAAGCCATCGACTACCAGCAGAGGTGCGTTGGAACCGTTCATCGAGGAGTTGCCTCGTACGCGGACTATGGAAGCTGCGCCAGGTTCCTGGGAGTTATTGGTAATCTGGACACCGGCCACGCGGCCCTGCATCAGGTTTTCGATTGAATTGGAAGGTTTGGAAACGAGATTCTCGGGATCGAGGGAAGCCACCGAACCTGTGAGGTCGCTCTTTTTCATGCGGCCATAACCGATGGCCACGGTCTCTTCCAGCATAAAGGAAGATTCTTGAAGCACTATGTCGATGACGGCCCTGCCGTTGACGGCGAGGGTGGCATCTTCATAGCCGAGACAGCTGACCGAGAGGGTGGCGTCGGATGCCACTCCTTCGATAGCCCAGGCACCGTTCTCGTCGGTGATCGCATACTTGTTCGATCCCGTAACGAGTACCGCAGCACCGAGGACGGTGTTGCCGTGCGGATCGCTGACTGTTCCGGAGACACGTCCCACGTTCTGGGCGAGGAGCGTCCCTGGAATCAACAACGCAGCGACTGCAAGGAAAAAGCCTAAGATTTTCTTTTTCATCGTTATTGATTATTGGTTTCAAGATAGTCAAGCAGTTCGTCGACAGGGCAGGTTGCCACGCCAATGTATCTGTCGGCGCCACCGTAATAGACATAGAGGATACCGTCCTTCACGACATTTCCCGTCGGGAAGACGCATCCGGGATAGAAGCCTTCCCTCTCGAAGGGGAGTTCGGGCTCGAGTATGGGCTCGGGTGTACGGGCCAATACTTTCAGAGGATTGTCGCGGTCCAGCAGCATAGCCCAGACCGTATAGTCCGCAAGGCCGCCGTCCGCCACTCCGTGATAGAGCACCAGCCAGCCGCGGTCGGTGAGTATGGGAGGGGTGCTGCCGCCTATCTTCTCTTCCTTGGTGCCGGGGCGGCCCTGGATGAGCAGATGGTCTTCGACGCTTTCCCATTTGAGCAGGTCGTCCGAGAACTTCAGCCAGATCGAAGGGAATTCGGTGGCATCGGTGTGCTTGGGCCTGTGGAGCATTGCGAACTTGCCTCCGATCTTCTGGGGGAAGAGTATCACGTCCCTGTCATCCTGGACGGCGGAGGTGATGCGTCCGAGACGCTGGTAAGTGCGGAAGTCGCGGGTGCAGGCAAGGCCGGTGTTGCCGAGATTCTCCCTCAGGGCGAGGGGCGCGAACTCATCGACATCCGGTTTGAGCACCCAGTCGTGGGGGAAGGTCCAGTATCTGCCGGGAGCCATAGCCCTGTAGGCGTAGGTGATGTAGAAGGTATCGCCGAATTTCACGATCCGGGGATCTTCCACGCAGCCGCTGTCGGGGCCGTCGGCGCTGGGGCCGAAGACCGGAAGCTCGCTCTCGCGCTTGAAATGGAATCCGTCGGTGCTGGTGGCAAGGCCGAAACGGATTACGTGCTTCTCGTCGTCGCCGGCGGCGCGGTAGAGCATATAGAACGTTCCGTTGTCAAGTATTACACCGGGATTGCAGACTACCAGGTTCTCCCACTCATTGGCGGGATTAGGAGAGAGGATGGGGTTTCCCCCGTATCTAAGCAGTTTCATTATCTGAAAATGAATAATAATAAAAGACTCATCACGATCAGGCCGGAAGCCATTACCCTGTAGTTCTGCCACCACTTTCCGGCTTTGAGTTCAGGCGTCTCCGACTTGAAATCGGCTATGCTGAAAGTAGTATTCTCCAGTTTCTCGGGGGCGGGCCTGCCGGTGGCGAGGCTGACCAGCCAGATTACCAGCATGCTGAACACCAGCAATATGGGCACAATGAAGAGGAAGTGCATATTGCCGAAGATGTCGTGCCGGAAGAACAGCAGCACTACGGCCAGCGCCAGGCCGGACAGAAGCCCTGCAAAGGCGCCGCGGGCATTGGTCCGCTTCACGAAGACACCCATAAGGAAGGTGGCCACGATGGGCGGGGAGATGTACGAAAGCATCTCCTGATAGTACTTGAGCAGGGACCCGAACTTTTCGATGTTCGGAGCCCATATCGTAGCTATCACGATTATTACCAGGGCCGAGATCTTGCCGACGCGCACCAGCTTCTTCTGGTCCGCCTTCTTGTCCATCTTGGCGTAGAAGTCCATGGTGAACAGGGTGGAAGCCGAGTTCAGTATGGCGCTCAAGGTGGAAGTAAGGGCGGCGAGCATTGCGGAAAGCATAAGGCCCAGGATTCCGGCCGGCATCAGTTTAAGCACCATCGTGGGATAGATCATATCGGGATTATCCACGCCGGGGAAGAACTTGCGTGCCATGACGCCGGGGATATTGAAAATGAACAAGGTGCAAAGTGTGAGGAAGCCGGCCAGCATTACGCCTATGCGGCCCTGGTTCACGCTCTTGGCACTCAGCACCCTCTGGACGAGGGTCTGGTTATTGGCCCAGAAGTAGATTCCCAGCACCGGCATACCCACCAGCAGTCCCAGCCAGGGAGTGGAAGAATCGCTCAGCGGGCGTATCAGCCTGGCGGAGACATCCCCGCTCTGCATAAGGCCTGCGAAATACTCCCCTCCCCCCTTGGCGTAGCAGATTCCCATCATTATCAGGGAGCCCGCGAGGAGCACCACAGCCTGAATCAGGTCGGTATTAATGGCTGCGGAAAGCCCGCCGGGGATAGTGTAGGATGCCGCGATGACCGCGAATATCAGCACGAACACCCATAGCTCCACCTCGGGGAAGAGAAGTTTCAGTATCAAGGCCGCCGAATACAGCGCGCCGGCAGCATCCAGGAAGATGTTGCCGATTATGCTGATGGCGGAGAAATAGTATCGCGAACGGCTGTCGAAACGCTTCTCCAGGAATTCGGGGATGGTGAAAACCCTGGACCTTATATATAGAGGTAGGAGGAATACCGCGAAGAACACCAGCACCCACACGCCAGTGAGGTTGTAGTTGAACACGGCGATTCCGGTAGCGTAGGCATCGCCCGTCTGCCCTATTAGGGTAGTGCTGGAGATGCTGGCCGCGAAAAGCGACAGACCGATTATGAACCAGGGCATTCCCCTGCCCGCAAGGAAGTATGATCCGGCATTCTGGCTCTTGCCATTACGCAGCCCCCACCATATGATGAAAAGCAGATAGACTACGATGATGATGATGTCTATTGTACCGATTCCCGAAAAGTGCATTGTCATTACATTTTAGTGCGTTACAAAGATAGACCACAATATCGGTCTTTTTATTTACAATGCAGCAAAAGATTGATACTATTTTGAATTTTATTTACATTTGCGGCTATGAAAGACATACAAGAGGAAATCACGCCCGTCGAGAGCGACGACCTTTTCGTGGTGCTCGACCACAACGATGCCAAGTTCGATTACCCCATACACTGCCACGCGGAATATGAGATCAACCTGGTGCTGCATTCCGATGGCACACACATAATAGGAACGCGTCAGGAGCCGTTTTCGGGTATGGATTTGATAATCATCGCCCCCTTCGTTCCCCACGTATGGAAGGCACGCGAAGAGGGCAACAGGGTGGTCACGGTGCAGTTTTCGGGCAAGATGACTGAGTTCCAGATGATGGGGCTGCGCCAGTTCAGGCATATAGAATCATACCTGGAAAGGGTGGTCCCTGCGGCAAAATATCATCTTTCCGAAAACGATCCCCTGGTAAAGGAAACCCTGGCCCTGACCGGCGCCAAGGGCTTCGACGCCACCCTTGCCTTCCTGCATCTGCTCAACTCGATGTCGGAAAGGGAGTTCACGGTGCTGGGCGACTTCGATTCGGGCATAAGAAAATCCCGTTCACGCAGGATAGCGAAGGTGATGGACTTCTCCCAGAAGCATATAGGCGAGATAATACGCCTTACGGATGTGGCCGGGCTGGTGGGGATGTCGGATTCGGCCTTCTCCCATTTCTTCAAGAAGCACACGAACCTCTCGTACGTCACCTACCTCAACGGCCTGCGCATTTCCAAGGCCTGCCGTGAGCTTGAATCCACGGCCAAGAGCGTCAGCGAAATCTGCTGGGACTGCGGATTCAACAACAAATCCAATTTCAACAGAATATTCCTGCAGGCGAAGGGTATGTCCCCTACCGCCTACAGGAAATACATCTCGAGAATATTGGTCTAGCCTATCTGGGCACCGTTCACCACCGCTTCCTGCGGAGTGATGAAACGCATCTTGCCGTCGTTCTGCTTGGCCATCAGTATCATTCCCTTGCTCTCTATCCCCCTGATAGTGCGGGGCTGGAGGTTCGCAAGTATGCATATCTGCTTGCCAATCATATCTTCGGGAGAATAGTACTCGGCGATGCCGGAGACTATCACCCTCTTGTCGATGCCGGTGTCGATGGTGAGCTTGAGGAGCTTGTCGGTCTTGGGCACGCGCTCGGCCTCCAGCACGGTGGCGGTACGGATGTCCATCTTCTCGAAGTCATCGAAACTGCACTCGGCTTTCTGGGGAGTGACCTGCTTAGCGAGTGCGGCCTTTGCTTCGGCCTCCTTCTCGGCGCGGATGGCAGCAAGGCGGTCCAGCTGCTTCTGGATGGCGTCGTCCTCGATCTTCGCGAACAGCAACTCCGCCTCGCCCAGCTGATGACCAGCCTTCAGTATATCACTTTCTCCCAACTGCTCCCAACCCACGCCTCCCGGCTCGGCATTGCCGGCCGCGAAGGGGATGTTGAGCATCTTGCGAAGGCGCTCGCAGGCGAAAGGAGTAAAAGGCTCGAAAGCGATAGCCAGATCGGCGCAGAGCTGCAGACAGACATTAAGAATGGTCGCCGTGCGCCCCAGGTCAGTCTTCGCAAGTTTCCAAGGCTCGCTGTCAGAAATATACTTGTTACCGATGCGCGCAATCTGCATAGCATCCTTAAGCGCCTCGCGGAAACGATAATTCTCGATATTCTTCTCGATACTCTCCCTGAGAGCCGGTATCTCCGCAAGAGTCTCGCGATCGACGGCACTCAACTCTCCCGCAGCAGGCACCTTCCCCTCGAAATACTTGTGGGTCAGCACCACCGCACGGTTCACGAAGTTGCCGAAGATGGCCACCAGCTCGGAATTATTGCGGGTCTGGAACTCTTTCCAGCTGAAGTCATTGTCCTTGGTCTCGGGTGCGTTAGCGGTCAGCACGTAACGAAGCACATCCTCCTTGCCAGGGAAATCCTGCACATACTCGTGCGCCCATACGGCCCAGCCGCGGGAAGTGGATATCTTATCCCCTTCGAGATTCAGGAACTCGTTGGCAGGCACGTTCTCAGGAAGGATGAAACCATCGCCGTAGGCCTTCAGCATAGAAGGGAAGACTATGCAGTGGAACACTATATTGTCTTTGCCGATGAAGTGCACCAGCTTGGTGTCCGGGCTCTTCCACCACTTCTCCCAATCGTTGGGAAGAAGCTCCATGGTATTGGAGATATAACCGATGGGAGCGTCGAACCATACATAGAGCACCTTACCTTCGGCACCTTCGACGGGCACGGGAACGCCCCAGTCGAGGTCGCGGGTAACGGCACGGGGCTGCAGGCCCCCGTCCAGCCAGCTCTTGACCTGGCCATAAACGTTGGAACGCCACTCCTTGTGGCCCTCCAGTATCCACTCGCGAAGCCAGGGCTCATAGTCCTGCAGGGGGAGATACCAGTGGGTGGTCTTCTTCTTTATGGGTTCCGCTCCGCTCAGCTTGGAATGAGGATTGATGAGTTCCTCGGGGCTGAGGGTGGAGCCGCATTTCTCGCACTGGTCCCCGTAGGCATTCTCGTTGCCGCACTTGGGGCAGGTGCCCACTATGTAGCGGTCGGCCAGGAAGGTCTTGGCCTCGGGGTCGTAGTACTGCTCGCTCTCCTGGGTTACGAACTTGCCCTCGTCGTAGAGCTTGCGGAAGAACTGGGCGGCATTCTTGGCGTGTATCTCGGACGAAGTGCGTCCGTAGATGTCGAAATTGATTCCGAGAGCCTTGAAACTGTCGGATATGATCTTATGGTACTTGTCTACTATATCCTGGGGTGTGCAGCCCTGCTGGCGGGCCTTGATGGTGATAGGCACTCCGTGCTCGTCGCTGCCGCATACATAAAGCACGTCCTGGCCGCGGAGACGCAGGTACCTTACATAAATGTCCGCCGGCACATACACTCCGGCAAGATGCCCGATATGCACGGGGCCGTTCGCATAAGGCAACGCACAGGTCACCAGGGTTCTCTTGAACTTCTTTTCCATTTATCTCAGTCTTCTTTTTTCATTTTTTCTTTCAGCATCCTCTGATGCTTCTGCAGGGCAGTCATCTCCTTCATCACGGGATACTGCTCCTCGGCGGAAAGGCCTTTCAGCGAATGCCTCAGTTCGGTGAGGCGGTAATCGATGCGTCTTTCCGCAAGGGTGAGCATAGCCTTAGGGACATAGGCTGCCAGCCAAGACTGCTCGGAGCGCATCGAACTCACCAGGCGCTTCATCGACAGCTGATATTTGCTGGTGGAGAATTCCCCTGCGATGTCGGCGACCAGGCGGTCGGGAGAATCCAGCAAGGCGCGGATTATCTCCTCCTGGGAATGCCCGGCATAGTAGAGCTCCATATAGGCCGCAAAGGTACGGCGATATCCGGAATTCGACAAGGGTTCTCCTGTAGATTCTATTGCGGAAGATATAAAATCGGCTACCGTATCCACCGTTTCGGGATCGTAGAACTTGGAATCGGTCTCGAAATGCAGTTCCTCGCAACCGTGTTGCAGCAGGAAAGTGAGTATGTCCTCCTCTACCGCGGCCAGGGTCTTGTTCTCCGGCACGTAACGCCCTGCATTGCGGGGTTCTTCCACCGTAGCCCGGTCGTCGTACTCAGGGGCGGGAGCGGGCTCGGGAGCACCGTCGGCGGAAGAGCGTGCACGTTCGCGCTCGCGGCGTTCATCCTCCAGCAGGCGATCGCGCGTGGCCTTCACGCGGTTGAAGATGATCTCAGGAGCCACGTCGAACTTCTCGGCCGCCGCATTCACATACACCGAACGCTTGACCGCATCCGGTATGCGGGCGATGGTGTCGGCGATGTCGTTCACGAAGTTGGCCTTCTTCAGAGGATTCCCGGCAGCCTCCCCCAAGAGTATTTCCGACTTGAAATCCAGGAAGTCCTTGGCGTTGTCCGCGATGTATTTCTGCACCTCCTCCAGCGAACGCCCGCGGCTGAAGGAATCGGGGTCCTCCCCGTCGGGAAGAAGCACCACGCGCACGTTCAGGCCTTCGTAGAGTATGAGGTCTATATCTTTCAGGGATGCGTGTATGCCGGCGCCGTCACCGTCGTTCATCAGCAGTATGTTCTCGGTGAACTTGCCTATCAGGCGCACCTGCTGGGTGGTGAGGGCCGTGCCGCAAGGGGCCACCACATTGTGGATACCCAGCTGCTGCATCATCACATAGTCGATGTTCCCTTCGACTATTATACATTCGTTCTGCCGGGAGATGTCGCTCTTGGCGTAGTAGATACCGAAGAGTATGTTGCTCTTGCGGTAGATCTCAGTATCCGGAGAGTTGACGTATTTGGCTGGATTGTCGGCCTTGAGGGTACGGCCGCTGAAGGCTATGGTACGCCCGCTCACCGACTGTATGGGGAACATCACCCTCTCGCGGAACTTGTCCGTTAGGGTGCCATCCTCGCGCTTCACCACCAGCCCGGCGTCGATCAGGTACTCATCCTTATAACCTGCCTTGCGGGCGGCCTGCAGAAGGTCATCCTTTCCCGATGGGGCCCAGCCGAGGCCGAACTTGGCAATGGTCTCGTCTTCCAGGCGGCGGGAATGATAGTAGGCAAGGCCCACGTCCTTCCCCTCCCCATCCTTCATCTGGTCCACGAAAAACTTCTGGGCGAACTCGCTCACCAGCATAAGGCTCTCGCTGCGCTGGCGGCTGGCCAGCACTTCGGGGGATTCTTCCTCCTCGACCACCTCTATATTGTAGCGTTTTGCAATGTAGCGCAGGGCCTCCGCATAGGAACTGTGCTCGTGCTCCATCAGGAAGCCGACGGCTGAACCGGACTTGCCGCAGCCAAAGCACTTGTAGATACCTTTCGAGGGAGATACGTAGAACGAAGGTGTCTTCTCCTGATGGAAGGGGCAGCAGGCCACATAGTTGGCCCCGCGGCGCTTCAGCGTCACGAAATCCCCCACTATGTCCTCAATACGGACGGTGTTCAGGATAAGGTCTACGGTATCTTTATTTATCATGCTTTACGCAAATATAATTGTTTTTTCCCCAGAGAAGATACTTCCGTTTCCATCACTGACATCAAGAATAAAACTAATGAATGTAACCATCAGAAATCTTCATGACTTGATTGTCCGGCCCAGTTAATTCGAATTCAAACAAACATTCCGGGCAATCATAAAACCTTACATTTTGTTCCTTAAACTCTTTCACTAGATTACCAACGGAAAAAGATATCCATCCTTGAATATCCCAGGCCGATGTTATTTTATTATGGTTAAACTCAACAACGCCGGCAGGCTGACCATTAATAATAAGACTGGTATCCCGAAATGGGCTCATGCCTATCATTCTCCACTTTAAACCATTAGTAAATAAACATGAGTCAATAGTTAATCCGAACGCCAATAATGCATCGCGACTACCACGCGGTTTCGTAGATAGATAATATGATGCATAATAGATTTTCATAACAGAATCAGAAACGCTCAAAACATATTTCCTATGCATCATTCCATTTCTAAGGGCCATTAGACGCTCATGATACTCTTCTCCATCAAAACGAAACCCTTCATCAAACGAATAATAATCCCCATAATCTTTCCACGAGGATTTGCTTTTCGAGCACGATGGTACTAGAACTATCAATACAAAAAGCAAACAAACAGAAAGAAATAAACGGAATCTCATAATGATATCAGAGTCCTCAATACGGACGGTGTTCAGGATAAGGTCTACGGTATCTTTATTTATCACGATGCAATGTCGCAGAGGAACTTGATGCGGATGAGGCGAATCTCCAGCTCTTCGAAGTCCCCGCCGAGTGCGGAGATGGCGTCCTCGACAGAGTCGGATTCGGCTTCGGAGCGGAAGTAATCGTAGATATCCTCCACATCTTCCTCATCGTAGTTTTCTTCGATGTAACAATCCAGGTTAAGCTTGGTGCCGGTGGATACTATGCCCTCGATCTCGGATACCAGTTCCTCGAGGTCGAGGCCCTTGGCGGAGGCAATGTCCTCCAGATCCATGCGGCGGTCTATGCTCTGGATTATGAAAATCTTGTTGGCGCTGCGGTTGGGGGCCGATTTCACAACGAAATCGTCCGGACGGGTGATGTCGTTCTCCTCGACGTACTGCGCTATCATCTTCACGAACTCGGCGCCGAACTTGCGGGCCTTGCCCTCTCCCACACCCTGGCAGTTCTTGACCTCGTCGATGGTCACGGGGTAGAGTATGGCCATGTCCTGCAGGGCCGGGTCGCCGAAGATAATCCAGGGCTGAAGCTTCAGACGGCGGGCCAGGTCCTTACGGAGATCCTTCAGCATCTTCAGCAGCACCTCGTCGCATCCGCCCCCGCCGCGCACGGCATTCACTGCCGCAGCGGCATCGTCGTCGTCGAAGTCGTCGGAGCCATCGTCGGTGAATACGCCGTCCTGCACCAGCTCCAGCTTCCAGGGGTTCGCCAGGAACTCCAGGCCGGACTCCGTGACCGAGATAAGGCCGTAGGATTCTATTTCCTTGTCAAGCAGATGATGCACCACGCCCTGATGTATGACGGTAATCCAGAAGCGCTCGTCGTGGGCGCTGCCCTTGCCGAAGAACTCCAGTTCGTCGTGCTTGTAGCTCTTTATCAGGGCCGTCTCCTTTCCGGAAAGGATGCAGGCAAGGTGCTCCACTTTGAAATGCTCCGGGAGGCTGGTGATGAGGTCGATGACCAGCTGCATATCCTTGCGCCCGTCGAATACGGGTTTGGGATGCAGGCAGTTGTCGCAGCAGCCGCAGTTCTCCTTGTCGTATTCCTCGCCGAAATAGTTCAGCAGAAGTTTCCTTCGGCACTGCCCGGATTCGGCGTAGGCCACCACCTCGTTCAGCAGCTGGCGGCTGATTTCCTGCTCCGCCACCGGCTTGCCCTGCATGAACTTCTCCAGCTTGCGTATGTCCTTGTAGGAGTAGTAGGTTATGCAGATGCCTTCCTCGCCGTCGCGGCCGGCACGGCCCGTCTCCTGATAGTAGCTTTCGATGCTCTTGGGGATGTCGTAGTGGATGACGAAGCGCACGTCCGGCTTGTCGATTCCCATTCCGAAGGCGATGGTGGCCACTATGACATCTATCTCCTCCATCAGGAACTTGTCCTGGTTCTCGGCGCGCACCTTGGCCTCCAGCCCGGCGTGATATGGCAGGGCGCGGATGCCGTTGATGCTCAGGAAGGCCGCCATCTCCTCGACCTTCTTGCGGCTGAGGCAGTAGATGATGCCCGATTTGCCGGGATTCTGGCGGATGAAGCGGACTATATCCTTCTCGGGCTCGACCTTGTTGCGTATTTCGTAGTAGAGGTTGGGCCGGTTGAAGGAGGATTTGAATATGACCGCATCCTGGATGCCGAGGTTCTTGAGTATGTCGCTCTGCACCTTGGGTGTTGCCGTTGCGGTGAGGGCGATGATTGGCGAACGCCCTATTTCGTTCACCAGACTGCGGATGCGGCGGTATTCCGGACGGAAGTCGTGCCCCCATTCCGAAATACAGTGCGCCTCGTCCACAGCATAGAATGATATCTTGATTTCCTTGAGAAGGGCTACGTTCTCTTCCTTCGTGAGGGATTCCGGAGCAACATAGAGAATCTTGGTCCTGCCGGCCAGCAGGTCGGCACGGACCTCGTCGATTTCCTGCCTCGAAAGGGACGAGTTCAGGAAATGCGCTATGCTCTCTTCGCCGTTCACGAAGCCGCGCAACACATCCACCTGGTTCTTCATAAGTGCGATAAGCGGAGAGATCACGATTGCCGTGCCCTCCGCCACCAAGGCGGGCAACTGGTAACAGAGGCTTTTACCTCCCCCGGTCGGCATCAGCACGAAGGCATCGCCGCCGTTGAGAAGATGGTTAATCACCTGCTCCTGGTCCCCCTTGAAAGTGTCGTACCCGAAGAAAGTCTTCAGCGTGCTATGTATTTGCGCGGAGTAGTCTTTCATAAAATCAATTTAATCCAAAGAATGAATCGCCAGCCCGGAACGGAGCTTAGGCTCGAACCAGGTAGTCTTCGGAGGCATTATATTGCCGGTGTCGGCAATGTCGGTGAGCTGCTTCATCGACACGGGATAGAGTGCGAAGGCCATTGCCATTTCGCCGCTGTCCACGCGCTTGCTCAGCTCGCCCAGTCCGCGTATGCCTCCTACGAAATCGATGCGCTTGTCCGTCCTCAGGTCCTTGATACCGAGGATCTTGTCGAGCACAAGATTGGAGAGGATGGTGACGTCCAGCACACCTATGGGGTCGGAGTCGTCGTAGCGCCCGGCCTTGGCGGTGAGGGAGTACCATTTGCCGTCGAGATACATGCTGAAGTTATGCAGGCCTGTGGGATTCTTTGCCTCGCTCCGTATGGGTTCAAGGTCGAAATCCTCCTCCAGGGCCTTCAGGAAAGCCTCTTTGGAAAGGCCATTAAGGTCTTTCACCACACGGTTGTAGTCGATTATCTTGAGATGGCTCTCGGGGAAGCATACGGCCATGAAGTAGTTGTACTCTTCCTTGCCGGTATGGTTCGGGTTGTGGGCCATCTTCTCTTCGCACACGCGGGCGGCTGCGGCAGTACGGTGATGGCCGTCGGCCACGTAGAACGCGCTCACCTGGGTGGTGAATATCTCCGTTATGCGGGCCACGGTGGCATCGTCGTCGATCACCCAGAACTCGTGGCCGAAATTGTTCTCGTCGATGAACTTGTATTCGGAGGAGCCTGCCACGGTCTTGGCGACTATGGCGTTCAGCTCCGCATTGTCCTTGTAGGCGAAGAACACGGGCTCGATGTTGGCGTTCTGGATGCGCACGTGCACCATACGGTCATCTTCCTTGTCCTTGCGGGTAAGTTCGTGCTTCTTGATGAGACCGTTCTTGTAGTCGGCGGCGTGGGCACAGAGCACTATTCCGTACTGGGTACGGCCGTCCATCGTCTGAGCGTACACATAGTAGCAGGGCTTGGGGTCGCGTACCAGCCAGCCGCGCTCCTTCCAGAGTTTGAAGTTCTCGACCGCCTTGTCGTAGGTGCGCTGTTCGTGCTCCCCGGCGATGGGATCGAAATCAATCTCGGGCTTGGTGATATGCAGCAGGCTCTTCTCCCCCGCCATCGCCTTGGCTTCGGCAGAGTTCAGCACGTCGTACGGAGGTGCTGCCACCTCGGTGACTATATTCTTGGGAGGCCTGATGGCCTCGAAGGGTTTGACTGTTACCATAATCTTCATTGCCGGCCTGACCGGCAGTCTCCTATTTGTTTACCTGGAACCTGGTGTTTCCGGTGGCAAAATAATCCACTATCTGGTTGGCAGCCGCGAGACCTGCGTTCACGTTAGCCTCTGCAGTCTGGGCACCCATCTTCTTGGGCGTAGCGAACACGCGCAGGCCGAACTTCTCCTGGAGGACGGCAAGATTGTCGGGGGCGACATCCGTCACATACTTGAGGTCCGGACGCTCCTCGAGAGCTTTCTCCAGGCCTGCCTCGTCGATGACCTCCTTGCGGGCGGTATTCACGAGCGTGGCGCCCTTAGGCATCTTGGTGATAAGGTCGTAGCCGATGCTGCCGATGGTGGAAGGAAGGGCGGGGATATGCAGGGAAAGATAGTCGCTGCCGGTATAGAGTTCGTCCAGCGTGTGCACGGGTTCGGCTCCTCCGGCAGCTATCTGCTCGTCGCTGAGGAAGGGGTCGAGGGCCTTGACTTTCATTCCGAGGGCCTTTGCCTTGGCACCTACCAGACGGCCCACATTGCCGAATGCCTGGATGCCGAGGGTCTTGCCCTGGACTTCGGAACCGGTTGCGGGAGTGAACTGGGTACGGGCCATGAATATCATCATTGCGATGGCGAGTTCCGCCACGGCATTGGAATTCTGGCCGGGGGTATTCATCACCACCACGCCGTGGGCGCTGGCTGCCGCGAGATCCACGTTATCGTATCCGGCACCGGCGCGCACCACGATCTTGAGTTCCTTCGCTGCGTCGAGCACCTCGGCGGTCACCTTGTCCGAACGGATGATGATGGCATTGACGTCGGCGACGGCCTTCACGAAATCTGCCTGCTCGGCATACTTCTCGAGAAGCACCACCTCGTGTCCGCCTTTCTCGAGTATATCTTTGATCCCGGCCACAGCTGCTGCGGCAAAGGGTTTCTGGGTTGCTATGAGAACTTTCATTTCTTGAGAGCTTCGAATTCTTTCATTGCTGCAGTAAGAGCCTCGACATCCTCCTGGGTGCAGGCGTTGTAGAGCGAAGCGCGGAATCCGCCGACGGAGCGGTGACCCTTGATGCCTACGATGTTCTTGCTCTTGGCGAAGGCGAGGAACTCATCCTGCAGTGCCTCGTATCCGGGAGCCATCACGAAGCAGACGTTCATTATGGAACGGTCTTCCTTCTCGGCGGTGCCGACGAACAGAGGGTTGCGGTCAATCTCGGCATAAAGCGTAGCGGCCTTCTTCTCGTCGATCGCGTGGATGGCGTCGATGCCGCCGATGCTCTTGAGCCACTTCAGGGTCTCGTTCATCACGAAGATGCTGAACACGGGAGGGGTGTTGAACATCGATTCCTTGTCGAGGTGCACGCGGTAGTCGAGCATCGTGGGGATGTAGCGGCTGACCTTGCCGAGGCTGTCCTTACGAATGATGGCGAATGCCACGCCGGCAGGGCCTGCGTTCTTCTGGGCACCGCCGTAGATCATCGCATACTTGCTGACATCTACCTTGCGGCTGAGTATGTCGGAGGACATATCGGCGATAAGGGGAACCGGGCAGTCTAAATCGTGCTTGATTTCGGTTCCGTAGATGGTATTGTTGGTGGTGATGTGGAAATAGTCCAGGTCGGAAGGGATTTCATATCCCTTGGGAATATATGTATAGTTCTTATCCTTGGAGCAGGCAATGGCGTAGGCATCTCCCAGACCCTGTGCTTCCTTGAGTGCCTTATGCGCCCACACGCCGGTGTCCAGATAGGCAGCCTTCTTCTCGAGGTAGTTCATTGCCACATAGAGGAACTGCAGACTTGCTCCGCCGCCGAGGAACACGGTTTCATAATCCTCGGGGATGTTCAGGATCTCGCGCCAGAGGGCACGGGTCTCGTTCATCGTTTCCTCCCATTCCTTGGTCCTGTGAGAAATGGAAATAAGTGACACTCCGGTACCCTTGAAATCGAGAAGGGCCTCGCGGGCATGTTCGATGGCTACCTGCGGCAGAAGACAGGGGCCTGCGTTGAATACATGGATTTTGCTCATAGCATTAAATTGATTTTATCTTTAAAGATACCTAAATTTTCGATATGTTCCAAAAACTTCCTCTCTTTTGAGAGAGGAACCTCGATTTCGAAGCGGCAATCCCCTGCGAACTCGCGGGCGGCGACCTCCAGACCCAAGGACTTCAGTTCCCCCATCACCTGGGGCATCAGGGCATAGTCGAAAGCGATGCTCCAGCGGCGGGCTGCCGTCTTCTGGACCAGTTCCGCCTTGTCCAGGGCATCCGCAGTGGCGGATTTGTAGGCCCTGATAAGCCCGGGGACACCAAGCAGGATACCTCCGAAATAGCGCACCACGACCACCAGCACATTCTGCAGCCCGCGGGAATCTATCTGCCCCAGGATGGGACGGCCGGCAGTGCCGGAAGGCTCCCCGTCGTCGTTGGCACGCCACAGGCCTTCCTTGGCGAGCGCCGGCCCGTCGGGACCGTCCTCTACCTTGGCTATCCTGTATGAGAAACAATGATGCCTCGCGGCGTGATGCTCCTTGCGTATCGCGTCCACGATGGGCTTGACTTCCTCTTCCGAGGAGATGGGAAATGCGTAGGCGATAAAACGGCTGCCGCTGTCTTTGAACAGACCTTCGGACTGTGCGGCTATGCTCAGATATTTATCGGGCGAAAGCATAACCAAATTTAGCAAAATTCTCGTATATTCGCATCGTATTTGAAAATTAGTTAGAAGATGACGTACCGCTACCGCGTAACACTGGAAGGAATCAAAGGCTTTTACAGAGTATATCTTGTCAACTCGGCCAACAGCCTGTACACACTGCACAAACAGCTCCGCTCCGATCTTGAATTCCCTCAGGATCAGCAGATTCTCTTCAAGGCTTTCGACGAGTCCGGACAGGTTGTGGGCCGCTTCGCCCTGATGCCCCTTCCCGGCAACAAGGCGGTGGACGAGGTCAGCATAGCCGATACGGTAAAGGCTGGCATCGTGAAATTCGTCTACTTCTACGACGTGGTTTCCAAGAAGAGCGTCACCATCACCTTCGAAGGCGAGGATTTCTCCAAGAACGTGCAGCTCCCCATCTGCGTGGAAACCAAAGGGCCCCTTCCCATCGAGTTCGAACACGGCTACGTCGCCTTCGAAGACCTGCCCGACAACCGTCGCCGCCTCCCCGGCGAGAAGCCTTCCGGCATACTCGGAATGCTCGGCCTCGACGAGGACGATGACGACGACGAAGACCTCGACGACGACGAGGACTCCGACGAAGATTCCGACGACGACCTCGAAGAAGAGGACGTCATCTACGACGAGAACGAATAGTCCCTTCCCCGGAGCATCCGTGGCTCCCCGGGGCATCCTCGGCGAATTTTCCCGATTCTCTTTCCGGTAATTGTCTGACTGTCAACCACTTTGCTGCTGCATAAGTTTGTCCGCCTCACGATAATTGCCATTTTGAGCGCCGGCATAAGCTCCTAGGTGTTCCTGGTCTGCCAAAAACTTGCAGACCAGGAACAAAAACGCCCGAAATTGTTCCCGGTCTGCCAAAAACTTGCAGACCAGGAACACCCACCCCTTCTCCCTGGCAAACCATGATCACACACCCCTTCTCCCTAGCAGACCGGAATCACCTACCACCCTTCCACGGCGTTTCAGCGGGCAAGGTCTAATTTCGCGGTGGGGACCTTGCCCATTGGAAGTACCTGTGTGGCCGAAATGCGGGCAAGGTGTCGCCCCTGAAATTAGACCTTGCCCATCAGAATGCGCTCTGCGCGGAGTCCGTGCCCCAAAATGACCGTTTCCGGAAACGAATATAGTAGGAGCCAGCATTTTGTTCCA
>JAEEXQ010000074.1 GCA_016287875.1 Bacteroidales bacterium
TCTGGGAGTGGGTCACCATCACGATGGTGGTACCCTCCTGGTTGAGTTCGCGCAGCAGGTCCATCACCTCCTTGCCGTTCTTGGAATCGAGGTTACCGGTAGGCTCGTCGGCGAGTATCAGCTTCGGGCCGGCTACCACCGCACGGGCGATGGCTACGCGCTGCTGCTGACCGCCGGAGAGTTGCTGGGGGAAATGCTGGGCGCGGTGGCTGATGGCCATGCGCTTCATTATTTCGGTAACCTTTGCCTTGCGTTCGCTGGCGCTGATGTTCAGGTAGCGGAGCGGCAGTTCGATATTCTCATAGACATTGAGTTCGTCGATGAGGTTGAAACTCTGGAACACGAATCCGATGTTGCCCTTGCGGAAGGAGGTGCGCTCCTTCTCCTTGAGGCCGCCCACCTCGGTGCCGAGGAGCTCGTAGCTGCCGCTGGTAGGATTGTCCAGCAGGCCGAGGATGTTGAGAAGCGTTGACTTGCCGCATCCGGAGGGCCCCATTATGGCGACGAACTCGCCGTCTTTGATTTCGAAGGATACGCCGTTAAGGGCGGTGGTTTCAATCTCTTCCGTGCGGAAGATCTTGGTCAGGTTGGTAACTTTGATCATAATGCTATTTATTCTAATTTTAATGATTCGACGGGATTGGCGTTGGCGGCCGTCCAGCTCTGGATGCTCACCACCACTATGGAAACGAGGGATATCAGCACGAAGGCTGAGAGGAATATCCACACGGGCACCGGGGCCTGATAGGCGAAGCCGGCACGCCACGAAATAATCACATAGTATGCTATCGGGGCGGCGATGAGGAAGCTCACGGCGGCCACGGTCAGGTATTTCTTGTTTATCATACGGAGTATTCCTCCCACGGTGGCGCCGTTCACCCGGCGTACGGCTATCTCCTTGCGGAGGAACTGAGTCTCGAAGAACACCAGGCCGATGATACCTATTATGGCTATGAGGAGGGCCACCAGGGAGGCGAGGGTGACAAGACGTCCCAGGGCCTTTTCGTTGTTGTAGTATTCTTCTATATATCCTTTGAGGGGTTTGACCGATATGTAGGAAGGATCGGAGATAGGTATGTTCTCCGTTATGTAGGAAGTGACGGCTTGGATATCCGCCCCGGGGGCGAGCTTGACGTACATTACCCGGAAATAGCGCCAGGCCTGCTTTCCCCAGACCATGAACGCGAACGGGCCGACGGCGTGTTGCAAGGCCTTGAAATTGAAATCATCGACCACGCCTACAAGTTCTCCCTGTTCATTGGCGTGGGCCGGGAATTGCCCGCCTACGCGGTAATTGTCAGGATAGGCATCCATAAAAGTCTTGTTGACAACGAAGACGCCGCCCTCAGACTGATCATCGGATTTAGTGAAACCGCGCCCTTCGAGAATCTTGAAGCCGAAGAATTCCAGGAAATCCACATCCACGGGATATACCTCGAAAACTATCAATTCGCCCGCGTCGGTGTTTCCGCGGCTCCAGCTCATCCTGAGATCGGCTACCAGTTCGCAATCGGCGAAGGTGACATCCACTATGTCCGGATTCTTGAGCATGTTGCCCTCCACCACGTCCTGTTTCTTCCCCATCTCGGAAGTGCCCGTCACCTGCAGCACCCTTTCCATATTGAATCCCATATCCTTGTTTATCATATAGTCCGTCTGCACCCTCACATAGAAGGAGACGATTATGAAAAGGAAGGAAAGCACGAACTGCACCGAGACGAGCACGTTCCTTAGTACGCGGCCCCCGACGCTGGTGCCAAAACTCCCTTTGAGCACCAGGGCCGCGGGCTGGGAGGTGGAATATAAAGCCGGTGCCACGCCTGCGCCGACTGCTGTCAGGAGAGCGATCCCAAGCATCACCGACAGCAGGGGAATATTATCCGTCAGGCTAAGGCTTCCGGACACGAACGATGCCAGCGAAGTGCCTGAGAACAGATAGAACAACAGTAATGAAAGGGCGAAGCCCGCGAGGGCTACGGCGCAGGCGTGCATCAGCTGACGGAGCACCAGCGAGCGGCGTCTTTCTCCCAGGACCTTGCGCGTATTGATGGCCTTGATGCGGAAGGGGATCTCCGCGAAAGCGAAGTTTATGAAGTTAATGACGGAGATGGCTATGAGCATCAGGGCTATGGCTATCAGGGTATAGACCACTCCCCTGTTTGCGCAGACCACACCGGAGCGCGCATCGCGCTCGTAATGGGCCTCGTGCAATTGAGTGAGGCGGAACAGGAACTGGAACTTCGCCAGTTCCTCCTCCGAAGCCTCGGAGCCATATGCTTCTATCACCGCTTCGCGGACGAATGACCCATCGGGCTTGCCTGCTCCGTCCTTGACCTTGACGAAGCAGGAATAGGACCACTCGCCGGGGTTATCCATATCCTGATCGGCCAGGTTGCTGAAAATATCGCTGCAGAAAGTACAGTTCTTGGGCAGGTCACGATATACGCCCACGACGGTGAGGGTGCCGCCATTGTCCGAGTTCACCATCTTTCCCACGGCGCTTTCGCTGCCGAAGAGCTTCTTGGCGGTGGACTCCGATATGATGGCATCGTGCCCGCTGACGAAGGACTTGGAAGATCCCTCGATGAATTCGAAGGGATAAATCCTGAACATTACCGTATCGATGGGCATGATGCTGGTCGAGATCTTGACCTCTTCCTTGCCTACAGGGAACACCTGGTTCGAAGCGCTCTGGCCAATCATTCCGACAGTGCCCATAGCCTCGATATCCGGGTTCTTGTAGCGTATCAGTTCGATAAGGGGGCGGGAGAGCATACTGGCGTACCTGCCGCGGTCGAACATATTATGTTCCAGGCGGTACACCTTTTCGCATCCCTTGAAATTGTCGTCGTAACGAACATCCCACAGGGCCTGCACCAGCAGTATGGATGCAGCCGCGAATGCAACTCCGAATCCCAGTATGTTGATAAGCGTAGAAACGCCTGTTTTCCTGAATAACTTCATATCTTTAGAATATTAGAACGTCGCTGTCACCGTAAGTATCGTAGCCGGAGATGATGACCTGTTCGCCGTCGGAAAGGCCCTCCAGGACTTCGTAGTACTGAGGATTCTGGCGGCCTATGCGTATCTCGCGCCTGACGGCCTTGGTCCCCTCCTTGTTCACCACATATATCCACTTGCCGCCGGTCTTCTGGTAGAAGGTTCCGCGGGGGATGATGACGGCCTCTTCGCTCTGTCCGAGCTGGAGATTCAGGTAGTAGGTCTGGCCGGCGCGGATGTTGTCCGGCTGCTCGCCGTCGAACTTGAACTCCGCCTTGAACTTGCCTTCGCGGACCTCGGGATAGACCTTGCGTATGACGGTGGAATAAGTTTCGCCCTGGCGCTCGAAGGTTGCCGACAGGCCGGACACCACGCGGTCGATGTAGTGCTCGTCGATCTGAGCCTCGACCTTGTAGGATCCCACGGAGTTAATCTGCCCTATCTTGGTGCCGCTGGCTATGCTCTGGCCCAGGACGACGTCCAGCAGGCCAAGTTCGCCGTCGATGGGAGCCTTCACTATGAGGTTGCTCTTGCGCTTGCGTATCATCTGCATATTCAGCTGCATATTCTCCAGGCTCTCCTCCATACGGTCGATCTGGGTGCCGCGGTAGAGGCTGTCCTGCTTGGAACGCTCGGCCATCAGCTCGTATTTCTGCTTGGCGAGCAGGTAATCCTCTTCCGCCTTCAGATAATCTTCCTTGGCTATGAGCTTGTCGGCGTAGAGGGCCTTCTGCTGCTCATAGGCACGGCGCAGGCGCTCGACCTGGGTGCCGTACTCCAGCACGTTCTGGCGGACGTCCAGTTTCTGCTGCTCCATCTGGATCTGGGTGTTGCGGAGGATGTTCTCCTTCTCCGCCAGCTCCGCCTCCGAATTCAGGATGGAGAGGTCGAGATTGTCGTTCGCGAGCACGAGAATGGGCTCGCCGGCCTTGACCGCGGAGCCTTCCTCGACGAGGATGGTCTGCACTACGCCGCCCTCCTGGGGACTGAGCTGTATGGTGGTCATAGGCTGCACGCGGCCGCTGACGCGGATGTAGTCGTTGAACTCCCCGCGCACCGCGTCGGCCACCATCAAGGTATCCTTATCGACCCTCAGGGTCTTGTTGTTCGGCCTGGCGATCAGGTATATCACGAACACTGCGAGTGCTGCTCCCAGCCACCAGGGCAGGGCCTTCTTGTCAAATGCCGAGCGCCATCCGCTCTTCTTTTCGATTATCTTGTCCATAGTCCTTATGTAGGGCCCTCCCGGGCATTATTGATTTACGTAATCTATTCCATTATAGTATTTTACCACGGCCTCTTTGATGAGGTACTCGTAGAGGCTCTTCATCTCATCGGCCTGCGAACGGAGATAGTTGCCGGTCGCTGTCTGGAATTCCAGCAGGGAGATGAGTCCCTGGTCCAGCTTCTTGAGGTTCAGCTGGTATGCCTCGGCCTGCACCTCTCCCTTGCGGAGGGCCTGCATATAGGCCCTGGCGCTGCCTTCGCAATCCTGGACGGCCCGGCGCACCTCGCTCTCGATGTCGCGGCGCTTCTGGTCGTATTCGGCGGATGCCTTCTCGAAGGCGGAGCGCTTCCTGGCTATCTGGGAGTGCCTGTTCAGGCGGTTCCAAATGGGAATCTTGAGGGCCAGCTCGACATACTCGCCACCGTTGTTGCGGAATGCATCGCGGAAGGACTTGTTGCCGGAGGTTCCCTGATAAGTATAGTAGCTGGTCTGCCATCCGGCATAGACGCTGACCGTAGGGAGTATCTGCCACCTTGCGGTGCTGAGCTCCGTCTTGGCATTCTTCAAACGCAGCGAAGCTTCCATCAGTGCGGGATTGTGCCCGAGGGCGAAGTCTATGGTGGACTCCACATTGGTTTCGGAAGCCCCGGAGAAAGGCGAAGGAGTACTGGTAACAACAACTAAAGTTGAATCTGCCGGCCAGAACATCAAGTCTTCGAGAGTCATCCTCTGGCTCTCGTAGCTGTTCCTAGCATTGATAAGATCGTACTCCCTCTCCGCCATCTCAGCTTCCATCTGGATGACGTCCGCATGGCCTTTCTGTCCGAGTTCTTCCTGGCGGCGGGCCTTGGCGACCGCCTGCCTTGCGACATCTACCTGCTCCTCGTAGATATCGGCGAGGCGCTGGTAGTAAACCACGTTGTAGTAGGCTTCCATCACCGCGAGGCAAATCTCCGCCTCGGCCTGCTTCTGCTGGGAATCAGCTATCAGAAGGCTGGTGCGGGAGATGCGGTAGTTGTTCACGGCCTGGAATCCGTTGAAGAGGTCAAGTCCTGCATCCACTCCATAGTTGTTATGGAAGGACGTGGTATTGAAATAAGTATTGGTCTGGGGATCGATGCTGCGGCCGAAATTGTAGTAGGCGTAGGTCTGTGCCTGCACCTGGGGGGTAAAGAGGGCGAGGACGGCATCGCGGCGTGCGATGCGGGCGTCGCTCTTGGCGGCCTGCTGTATGCGCATCTTGGTAGAGTTGGAGACTGCATACTTCATGCAGTCCTGCACGCTCATAGCAGTTTGAGCACTGGCGCACACACTCACTGCGGACGCCAGAGCTATAACTGCACATTTTATGGAAAGTGAAATCATATAGTTTATTGCTTAATCGCAACAAACTGTAACACCCCCCGTGCCAAAATATGCAACTATCTGATTATCTGCGTGTTGGGCTATTTACAATGCGGCTGTAAAGTGTAAAGTTTTACACTATTCTTTACACTTTAGGCTTTACACCTTTACACTTTACGCGGGGCGGGTGGGGATGGCACTAGCGGAAGCGCAGCTCGAAGACGGTGCTGGCGGCATCGCTGCGCAGCAGCTCTATGCTGCCGTTGTGGTTGCGCATAATCTGGCGGGAGATGCTCAGGCCTATGCCGGACCCTTCCTTCTTCGTGGTGAAGAAGGGGATGAAAATCTGTTCCTGGCTGCTGACGGGGATGGGCTCGCCGTCGTTCTCGACATCGATGACGACATCCTCCTCCTTCCCCATACGGGCGCTGATGACTATGTGCTTCGCGCCAGCCTGCAGGGCGTTCTTTATGAGGTTGATCAGTATCTGGGATATCTGCCCTTCGTCGGCGTAGATCATCAGGTCGGGCTCGGCGGGCGTGTAGCTGCAGACGGCGCCGGAAGATGCGATGAATTCGCTGTTCAGGGCTATGACTCCGTCCATCAGTTCCTGCAGGTCCAGGGCCCTGCGAATGGGCTTGGCCACGCCGGACAGCTCCCTGTAGGTCTGCACGAAACCGATGAGGTTCTTGGAGCTGTCGGAGATGGTTTCGAGGCCGGCCTTCAGGTCGAGGTCGCTGCGGCCGCTCTCATCTACCGACTTCGCAAGCGCGTCGGAGAGCGAGGCGATGGGCGATACCGTGTTCATTATTTCGTGCGTGAGCACGCGTATGAGCTTGGTCCAGGAGTCCTGTTCGTGGGCCTGGCGCTGCCTTTCGAATATGGTGCGGATGCGGTTCAGGGTCCGGTTGAACTTGTTGCTGTCCTTGAAACGGAAGTTCAGTTCCCCATCCTCCAGCGCATCCATCATATAGGCCACTTTCTTTATGTCCTGCCTGCGGATTCGGATGGATGCCAGTATCGCGGCGATGGCTGCGACGGCGATTACCAGGATTATGATTTGCAGCTGGGACATGGCTAGAGGCCGTATTTCTTGAGTTTGGCGTACATGGTAGGCCGGCTGACGCCGAGGATGGCGGCTGCGGCGGAGATGTTGCCGCCGGAGCGCCGCATCGCATCGCGGACCAGCTGTTCCTCATCGGCCTCGCGCGCGGCAGAGCCGGGAGCCCTCTGGGCGCCCCTGACGCCGCCGGTCGAAGGATCCAGCTGCAGGTCACCCGCACTCAGCACGCTTCCATCCGACAGAATCACCGCCTTCTCGATGCAGTTCTGCAGTTCTCGTATGTTTCCGCTCCAGCGGCAGCCTTCCAGGGCCCTGCGGGCGGAATCGTCCAGGCCTTCCAGCGGCCTGTGGTATTTCTGTGCGAAGCCCTTCAGGAAGATCTCCGCGAGCGGGGCGATATCCTCCTTGCGGTCCCTCAGCGCCGGCAGTGCGATGTGCACGGTGTTGATGCGGTAGTAGAGATCCTCGCGGAAGCGGCCTTCGCGGACCAGGGCCTCCAGATCCATATTGGTGGCGCAGATCAGGCGGATGTCCACGGGCTTGGCCTCGGTGCCGCCTACCCGGACGATGGCGCGGTTCTGTATGGCGCGCAGCAGCTTCGCCTGCAGATGCAGGGGGATGTTTCCTATTTCGTCGAGGAAGAGGGTGCCGCCGTCGGCCTGCTCGAACTTGCCGACATGGTCGGCGTGGGCGTCGGTGAAAGCGCCTTTCACGTGGCCGAAGAGCTCGCTCTCGAAGAGCGTTTCGGTGATGGCGCCGGCATCTACCGCAACCATCTGCCTGCCGCTGCGGAGGCTCCGGGCGTGGATTTCGCGGGCAAGTACGTCCTTCCCCGTGCCGTTTTCGCCGGTGATGAGCACCGTGGCGTCGGTGGGCGCGATCTTGGCGATGGTTTTCGCAATGGCCTTCATCGCGGCGGAACTCCCCCAGAACATGGTGCCAGGGCCGGGGGTGGTTTGGGTGGCCCGGTCGCCGAATGCGGCGCCCTGCCCGGGATCGGTCTGGCCAGGCCGGGCGTCCCGGCGCATAGCCTTGCGGGCCTTATCACGCGCGGCAATAAGCGTCGCCGTCAACTTTTCGTTGTCCCAAGGCTTCACGATAAAATCGAAAGCACCCCTCTTCATCCCCTCCACCGCAAGCTGGATATCAGCATAAGCAGTAAAAAGCACAACCTCCACATCCGGAAACATCTTCTTGATCTCCCCCGCCCAGTAAAGACCCTCATTGCCGGTATTGATAGAAGTGTTGAAATTCATATCGAGCAACACCACATCCGGCCGGAAACCCTCCAGGGTATTGACAAGGGTGGCAGGGGACGGAATCGTCTCCACCTCCTCGAAATGCATCGGCAGCAGGATTTTCAGAGCGCTGCGGATCCCTGCATTATCATCCACAACCAGAATCTTACCTTTTTTCGTCGCCATGGTAAATTGTAGCTATTACAAAGATAGGATTTTTTTCAATATACCTTGCCCTTACGAGACTCGGCCCGCAGCACTTAAAGCATTGAGTGTTAGGCAGATGCCGGAAAGAGAATCGGCAAAAATCACCGATTCTCTTTCCAGTAATCCCCTGTCTGTCAATCACTTGGCCGCTGCATAAGCTTGACCGCCTCACGACAATTGCCACTTCGAGCGCCGGCATAAGCTCCCAGGTGTTCCCGGTCTGCTAAAAAATTGCAGACCAGGAACAAAAAAGCCCGAAATTGTTCCCGGTCTGCCAAAAACTTGCAGACCAGGAACACCCACCACCCTTCTCTGCGGCAGACCGGAATCACCCAGCACCCATCCACCACGTTTCAATGGGCAAGGTCTAATTCTATGCCTGGGACCTTGCCCGCATTTCGGCCTCCCAGG
>JAEEXQ010000016.1 GCA_016287875.1 Bacteroidales bacterium
AGATAGTACTTCGCGCCACCTCTCCCGGCCTGAAGGGCGCGGAACTGACAATAAGAACCCGGTTCTAGGAAAAAAAGACCAGCCCGAAAACGGACTGGTCTTAAAGTTCTATTTAAAGGGGAGATTCTTACTGATCTTCCTCGAGACGGAGCTTCTGGACATAGATGGCCTTCTCCTTTGCGAGGCGCTTCTTTACGGAAGGCTTCTCGAAGGTCTTGCGTGCACGCATTTCGCGCACGGCACCGGTCTTCTCGAATTTGCGCTTGAATTTCTTCAGGGCCCTTTCGATGTTCTCACCGTCTTTTACAGGAACTATAATCATTTAAAAATCACCTCCTTTTCGATTAAAGCGGCTGCAAAGGTAGGAATTTTTTCTGAAACTACAACATTTGCAGGAAATCTTTCATTCCTTCGGTGGCAACTTTACGTATGTGATGTATGCGATTGTCCCACAAGGGAATTTCCGCGGGGTCGATAATGTAGATGGGAGCTTCCGCTGGAGCATAGCGGTAGAGCCCGGCCGCGGGATAGACCTGGAGCGATGTTCCCACTATCAGGACTATATCCGCCTTCGAAACCAGCTCGATTGCCTGCTCCATCTTGGGTACGGCCTCGCCGAAGAAGACTATATGGGGGCGCAGCTGCACTCCGTTGGGGGCTTTGTCGCCCAGGTGCACGGCATCGTAGCCTACGTCGAATACCTGCTTTTCGCTGTAGCCGTCATTGTCGTTGTAGCAGTTCTCGGGCCTTACTTTCGTTGCCTCGCCGTGAAGGTGCACCACGTGCGTGCTGCCGGCCCTTTCGTGCAGGTTGTCGACGTTTTGCGTAATCACATCCACTATGTAATCCTTCTCCAGCCCTGCGATCGCCCGGTGGGCATCGTTGGGCTTTACCTGGCGGAGATGCTCGCGCTGCATATTGTAGAACTCGAGCACCTTGCTGCGGTCGCGGTACCATCCCTCGATGGAAGCGACCTCCATAGGGTCGTAGTTGTCCCAGAGCCCGCCGTTGTCGCGGTAGGTCCCCAGTCCGGATTCGGCACTCACGCCGGCTCCGGTAAGAACGGCTATTCTCTTTTTCATCAGTCTTTCATCTTGAAGAAATACTTCCGGGCCCAGTATTCGAAGAGAGGGTCGAGGACGATGGGCTCGTCGTTCTCGCCGAAGGTGATGATTTCTTTTTTGCAGAGGGCATCCTTGAGCCGGCGTACGTTGGCGGAGGAGTGGAGGTTGTAGCGCTCTATCACATCCGCAGAACTGAAGCGCTTGCATCCGTCCAGGGTGGCCCTGAGCAGGGAAAGCTGGAAGCCCGTGAGGTCGGAGACCATCTCCTTGAAGCGGGGTTCGTGTATGGAGATGAGCATATCCAGGGCCTCCTGCAGGGTAGCGTCGGTGATATACCCCTTGGTGAGATGGTCGCAGATGGAGGCGAAGTGGTTGATATACCAGATATTGCCCCGGAAGCGCTTGCAGACGCTCATCATAAGGTCACGGTCGATGACCTTGCCGCTGGTGAGGAAGCCTTTCACTATGTGGTCGGTAATCTCGCGGGCATCTATCTCGCCTATGCTTACCCGGTTGACCTGCCTGTGGAAGATGACCTTCTCCTCGAAGAGATACTTCATCGCATTGACGGCGGATCCCAGGAATATGAAGTTGCAGAGGCTGCCCTGGGAACTTCTGACCACATCCTCGAAGAGTTTGATGAACTTCTCCCAGTTGTCGAGGAAGGTGATGTTCTGGAACTCGTCCAGTATCACGTAGATCTTCTTTCCGCTTGCGGCGGCGAGGCGCCAGGGGAGGCAGAGCATGGAACGTATGTCATTCTCGTCCAGCTCCCAGGAGAGGGAAAGCACCGCGTCCGTGGCGGTGTAGAGCTCGGGATCGAAGACGAAATGGGTGTCCGGAAGGCAGTTGCGGACTATCCCGGCGTATTCGTCGGGGGTGGTGGCTTCGGCGCGCAGCAGGGCGGATCCCATCTCGAGCAGGAATTCCTCGGTGCTGCGCACGTGCTGCATGTGCACTTCGGCGGTGCCGAATTGTTTGCCGGAGATGCGCATCCCCAGGAAGGTCTGCTGCATAAGGGATTTCTTCCCGCTCTTGGCGGGCTCGTAGATGACCACGTTCTCGCCTTGTTCCAGCAAGTTAGCTATCGTAGTCTGTTCGCTGTGCCGGCCAATATTGTTTTTCCCCGTTACCGGCTTGTAGTAGATAAATGCGGTATCCATTCCGTAACAACTATGTTCCAAACACAAAAATAATAAATTATTTTGCGGAACCCAGAAAAATTGCTACTTTTGCAGTCCAAATTTTCAGAAGACTGTCGAGCTAGGGATTAAGAGCTGTTCCGAAAACAGCCGCTTGCAGCCAAAACTTTAAAAAAGTTTTTTTTATGTACGCAATTGTAGACATTGCAGGTAGCCAGTTCAAGGTAGAGGCCGGAAACGAGATTTTCGTTCCCCGTCTTCCTCAGGCTAAAGATGCAGAAGTAGAGTTTGACAAGGTGCTCCTCGTAGATGTCGAGGGCAAGGTCAAAGTCGGTGCTCCCTATGTTAAAGGCGCTGTTGTCAAGGCAACCGTTATCGCTGACGACGTGAAAGCGGACAAGGTCATCGTTTTCAAGAAGATCCGCCGCAAAGGTTTCCAGAAACTGAACGGTCATCGTCAGAAACTTACCAAGATCAAAATTAACGAAATCGCTTAAGTATTATGGCACACAAAAAAGGTCAATCAAGTTCTAAGAACGGTCGTGAGTCGCATAGCAAACGTCTCGGCCTCAAGAAGTTCGGCGGCGAAGTCGTTAAGGCCGGCAACATCATCGTGCGTCAGCGCGGCACCGTGCACAACCCCGACAAGAACGTGGGTATGGGCAAAGATCACACTCTTTACGCTCTCGTAGACGGAACCGTCAAGTTCTGCCGCAAGAGAGATGATAAGTCGTTTGTTTCGGTGATTCCTTTTGATAATTAATCAATGCTTACACTGAAATCGCTTCGTGATGACCCTCAGGCAGTTATCGACCGCTTGAGGGTTAAAAATTTCGACGCAAAGGCAATAGTCGAAAAAGTGCTCGAACTCGACGAGAAGCGCCGCTCGCTCCAGCAGCAGAGCGATGCCTTGCTGGCCGAGCAGAAAAAGAAGGCTGCCGAGATCGGCGGTCTTATGAAGCAGGGCCTGCGGGATGCCGCAGAGGCCGCCAAGGGCGAAGTTGCAGCTCTCAAGCAGAAGAGCTCCGACCTCCTTGCCGAAGGCGACGCCGTGGCGAAGGAGCTCGAGGATCAGCTTGTCCTCCTCCCCAACACCCCCTGCGCCCTCGTCCCCGAGGGTAAGGATGCCTCCGACAACCTGGTTGTCAAGGAAGGCGGCCCCGAGGTGAAACTTCCCGAGGGAGCCCTCCCTCACTGGGAACTCGCCAAGAAGTACGACATCATCGACTTCGACCTCGGCGTCAAGATCACCGGTGCAGGTTTCCCCGTATATAAAGGAAAGGGTGCAAAGCTCCAGCGCGCGCTCATCAACTTCTTCCTCGATGAGAATACCAAGGCCGGATATCAGGAGACCGAACCTCCCGTGGTGGTGAACGCCGCATCGGGCTTCGGCACCGGTCAGCTTCCCGACAAGGAGGCCCAGATGTATTATGTTGGATTGGACAACTTCTACCTCGTGCCTACCGCCGAGGTGCCTGTCACCAATATCTTCCGCGACGTCATCCTTCCTGCCGACCAGATCCCCCAGAAGCTTACCGCCTACACTCCTTGCTTCCGCCGCGAGGCCGGATCCTATGGTAAGGACGTGCGCGGCCTGAACCGCCTGCACCAGTTCGACAAGGTCGAGATCGTGCGCGTGGAGAAGCCCGAGGATTCCTACAAGGCTCTCGACGAAATGGTCGCCCACGTGGAGGGGCTCGTGCAGAAGCTCGGTCTGAAGTATCACATACTGAGGCTCTGCGGCGGGGATATGTCCTTCACTTCCGCCATTACCTATGACTTCGAGCTCTGGAGCGCTGCCCAGGGTCGCTGGCTGGAGATCTCTTCGGTTTCCAACTTCGAGTCCTTCCAGGCCAACAGGCTCCATCTGCGTTATCGCGACGCCGATGGCAAGACCCAACTCGCCCACACTCTCAATGGTTCTTCCCTTGCACTTCCGCGCGTAGTCGCCGCCCTCCTCGAGGACAACCAGACTCCGGAAGGTATAGTGATCCCCGAGGTCCTGCGTCCTTATACAGGCTTCGACATCATTGACTAAGGCTCGTACCATACTCGGAATAGATCCCGGAACCAATCTGCTTGGTTTCGGGATTGTCCGTGTAGATGAGCAGGGGCGTCCGTCCTACGTCGATATGGGCGTGCTGGACCTCAGGAAGATATCGGATCCCTACGACAAGCTCGAGTGTATCCATTCCAAGGTCAGCGCCCTGTGCGAACTGCACCATCCCACGGACCTCGCGATCGAATCTCCCTTCTACGGCAAGAATGCCCAGGTCATACTCAAGCTCGGCCGGGCGCAGGGGAGTGCGATGATCGCGGCCATCGCCCACGGGGTGAGCGTATACGAATATGCTCCCCGCCGTGCCAAGATGGTTATTTGCGGCAACGGCGCCGCTTCCAAGGAACAGGTGGCTCTTATGGTGGAGCGTACCCTTGGAATCAACATCGACAGCAAGTATCTGGATGCTACGGATGCCCTTGCCATTGCGATGTGCCATTATTATCAGCTTAAAAGCCCCGTTACCGCCGCTTCCAAAGGCGGAGCATCTTCCTGGGAAAAATTTCTCTCCGAAAATCCCGATCGAATTAAACCGGAATAACATTCCGGCATCCAAGAACTGTTATGATTCGTAGCATAGTCACCATCATCGGCCTCTTGATAGGATCGGCCGTCTTTGCACAGAACAAGATCTCTGCTGTTTTAGTGGATTCTTCCAACGGCGAACCCGTTCCTTTCGCCACCGTATCCCTTACCCGCGACGGGGCCAAAAAGCCCGATGCATACAACCTCAGCACCGAATCCGGAGAGGTCGTGATTGCCAAGGTACACAAAGGTTCCTACCTTTTCAAGGCGGAACTGCTCGGATACAAGGCTTTCGAGAAGCATATCCGCGTAGATGGCGACCTCGACCTCGGCAAGGTAAGTATGAATCCCGACAAGCAGATGCTGGATGCCGCTTCGGTTTCGGCAGTCGGCAATGCCATCATCGTCAAGAAGGATACCCTGGAGTACAACGCCAATGCCTTCAAGACAACCGAGAACGATATGCTCGAAGACCTCCTCAAGAAGCTTCCCGGCGTGGAAGTCAGCGAGGACGGCTCCATCACCATAAACGGCGAGACCATCACCAAGATAACCATTGATGGCAAGACTTTCTTCCTCGACGACCCTCAGCTGGCCTCCAAGAACATCCCCGCCAAACTCATCAACAAGCTCAAGGTCATTAACAAGAAGAGCGAGCAGGCGGAGTTTACCGGCATAGACGACGGGGAGGAAGAGAAGGTGATAGACCTCGACATCAAGCCCGGAATGATGAAGGGCGCCTTCGGAAACATCATGGCCGGCGGCGGCCGTGACATCCCCTCCAGCTCTTCGGTGGATCCCGACTGGCGTTACCAGGGCGCGGCGTTCGTGGGCAATTTCACAAAGGAGAGGCAGCTGAGCCTCATACTGAACGGCAACAATACCAACAACCGTGGTTTCAACGACCTGTCCGGCTCTATGATGGGCAATATCCGCGGCGAAGGCCGTATGGGCCGCGGCCAAGGCGGCTGGGGCGGCGGCAATGGCATAACCACCTCCTATATGGCCGGTGTCAACGGTGCCTGGACCCTGCTTGACGGCAATATGGACCTCAGTTCCAACTATCTCTACAACCACACCGACAAGAATGTGGTCGAGAAGAGTGCCAAGACAACTTACGTGAACGACGACTACAACCTCGTCGACCGTTCTGAAGGTTCTTCCCTTACTGCCAGCGGAGGCCACCGTATCGGTATCCGCCTGGACCACAAGTTCAGCAAGAACACTTCCATCCTCTTCGAACCCAGGATCAATTTCGGCACGGGCAGCTACAGCCAGGACAGCTACACTTCCCGTATGGCGGATTCCCTGTCGAACGGCGTTACCAAGGAGCTGACCAGCTCCGACAACAGGCAGAACGGCAGCAACAGGAATGTCTCCACAAGTGGATTCATGCTCTTCCGCCAGAGACTCGGCATCCCCGGAAGGACCCTTACCGTTATGGGCCGCTATTCTTTCAGCGACAACGACCTCAGCGCATCCAACTGGTCCGAGACCAGCGCCGACGGGGCCAAGACGCGCATCGACCAGTCGATCAGCTCGAACCAGAAGAGCAGCAGCCTGATGGGCAGGGTGACCTACACCGAACCCCTAGGCAGCAATTTCTACGTCGAGGCAAATTACCGTTATTCCTGGAGCCGTTCCACTTCCGAAAAGGATACCTGGGATAACGTGCTGAATACCAAGTCCTACATATACTCCAACGAGATAGAGAATGTCTCGCACAATCAGGAGATAGGTGTGAACGTGATGTACCAGAAGGAAAAATCCCGCGCCCAGGTCGGTTTCGCGGCTATGCCTACCAGGACCTACAACAGCACCACCCGCTATGATTCGCTCAACGACAGCTGGAAGCCTATGGAGTACGACGATTTCCGCTGGAACTTCTCGCCCCGCGTGATGCTCTGGTGGGAGTTCGGCGACAATGCCAACGCCAGGCTCTTCTACCGCGGCCGTTCTTCCCAGCCCTCTACCCGTCAGCTGATGCCCGTCCCGGACAACTCCGACCCTCTCAACGTATCCTTCGGTAACCCGGAACTCACTCCTTACTTCTCCCACAGCATGAGGGGAGAGGTCCGTTACAACAACAAGAAGACCTTCACCTCCTTCAATATCAACTTCGAAGGAGGATATGTGCAGAACCCTATAGTCAGCCTCACCTGGTACGACCAGGGGGCGGCCTACACCATGCCTTTCAACGGCCCCGACAACTTCAACGCCGGCATCAACGGCTTTGCCAACATCCCCATCGCCAAATCCAACTTCTCCATATCCAACTTCGCGCGCGTGAACTGGAACGAATCCTCATCATACGTGGGCGAGGGTGTCGATATGAGCAGCTATACCAGCGGAGGGGACTACTATGCATTCATGGATGAGCTGATATCCAACTGGAACAACCAGGCCTGGTATGATGCCCACATCTCCCTGAACACCATCAGCAGCCTGGCCCTGGTCGAGCGCCTGCGCCTGATCTATCGTTCCGACAACCTGGAACTCAGCGCCTCCGGCCGCACCCGCATCAACAAGAGCTGGTACACCATCCGCGATACCAAGACCACTACCTTCAACAACCAGGTACGCCTCACTGCGAACTGGACCTGGGATGAGCCCGGCATAACCTTCAAGGCTGAAGGCAACTACAACTGGTACAACGGCTATTCCACCAAACAGCCCGACGAATATGTGGTGAACGCAGAGATACAGAAACTCCTTTTCCGTAAGAAGTTCACCCTCGCCCTCAAGGGCTACGACATCTTCGGCCAGGCCAAGAACCTGACGGTGACCGATGCCTCCAACTATCACAACGAGGTCGTGAACAACACCCTCGGGCGTTACGTCATACTTTCGCTGACCTACCGCTTCGGCACCTTCGACCGCAGCAAGATGCGCGGTCCCGGCGGCCGTGGCTTCGGCGGTCCCGGCGGACGCCGCTAGCCGTTTTGCCGGCCATACGTACATCCTATTTCAATAATTTGCTATCTTTGTATGTTATGGCAGAAAAAAAGGCATCAAACAAGCAGAGCATCCTATCCAATTGGATCGTTAAGAATCTGGTTCTGGCAGTGGCGGCCGTAGCCGTCCTGCTGATCGTCGTGAACCTGCTTCTTTCCATAGGCACCCAGCACAATAAGGAAATAACGGTTCCGGACTTCACCAACATGACCTACGAAGAGGCACGGTACAATGCCCAGCGCGTAGGACTGCAGGTTGAAATAGCCGACTCGGTGTATGTCCGACGGATGAAGAAGGGCGCAGTCTTCGCCCAGTTCCCCAAGGGCGGCAACAAGGTCAAGAAAGGCCGCACCGTGCAGCTTACCACCAACGCCAAGACTGCCAAGGAGGTCACCATGCCCCTGCTCGTCGGCTATTCGATGCGCCAGGCCAAGGCCGAACTTGCTTCCCGCGGTCTCAATCTGGGCCGTCTTATCTATGTCAACGACATAGCCACCAACAACGTGCTGCGCCAGTTGTACAACGGCCGCGAGATTTCTCCCGGAGTGCAGATAGAAAGCGGCTCTTCCATCGACCTTATGGTCGGCCTCAATTCCGACGACAACCGTACCTACGCTCCCGACGTGAAGGGCCTCAAGTACCTCCGCGCCTTGGATGCAGTACACGATAATTCCCTGAACATAGGCAAGGTGAATTTCGACAGGGATGTCAAGACTTACAGCGACTCCCTGAACGCCGTTGTCTATAAGCAGTCTCCCAGCCAGGCAGGCGGCCCTCTCACTATGGGTGCGTCCGTGTCGCTCTGGCTTACTATCGATGAAGAAAAGATAGCAGAGCTTTCCAAGTGATGGATACCGACAGAGATTGGCTTGACCCGGAACTCGAAGCCATCCCCGAGGACGAAGAACAGGGGATGTTCGAGCATTTCCGGCTGAACGTCGATGCGGGCCAGGTGCCCATACGCATCGACAAGTTCATGGCCGCCCATCTCGAGGACACTTCCCGTCACAGGATTCAGTGCGCTATCAAGGAGGGGTATGTCAAGGTGGGGGAGAAGACGGCCAAGGCGAACCTGCTTGTCCGCCCGGGGGATGTGATACGTTTCGTGATGCCTTACAGGCGTCGCGGGGTGGAGTTGGTTCCGCAGAATATTCCTCTCGACATAGTTTACGAGGATGATGATGTGCTGGTCGTGAACAAGCCGGCGGGAATGGTCGTCCATCCCGGCCACGGCCACTTCGACGGCACCCTCGTCAACGCCCTCCTCTATCATCTTAACCGGCCTGCCGTCGATGGCCAGGGCCTACCCCCTGAAACCCATGCCACCCTCGGCAATGTAAGAGGGGGGACCGTGAGCGAAGCGAACGGTGGGGTCGAGCGGAGCGAGACGGTTGAAGGGGGTAGCCCTGGACAATCGGCGATGGATCCAGATAAGGGCGGGATCCTGGTTCATCGTATTGACAAGGATACCAGCGGACTGCTGCTGGTAGCCAAGAACGACGAAGCGCAGCTGCGCCTGGCAAAACAGTTCTTCAACCATACGACGGAAAGGCGCTATCAGGCCATAGTCTGGGGAGACATAAAAGAAGACGAAGGCACCATCGACAAGAACATCACCCGCGACCCTAACGACCGCCTCCGCTTCCGGGTAACCGACGATCCCGACGAGGGCAAACACGCAGTAACCCACTATCGCGTCCTCGAGCGCTTCGGCTTCGTGACCTTGGTCGAATGCAAGCTGGAAACCGGCCGCACGCACCAGATACGAGTCCATATGGCATCCATCGGCCATCCGCTGTTCAATGACGAACGCTATGGCGGTGCCGAAATCCGCAAAGGAACCATCTACTCGAAATACCGCCAGTTCATCGCGAACTGCTTCGAAATATGCCCCCGGCAAGCCCTTCACGCCAAGACCTTGGGATTCGCCCATCCGGTCAGCGGGAAATGGCTGCAATTCGACTCGGTAATCCCCGAGGATATGACCGCGCTGCTTGCCAAGTGGCGCAAATACGCCGGGAATATGCCCCCGGAGGAGGAAGAACTATGAGAAGGGAAAAGACAGCTATGTGGATTTGCGTACTGCTCTCGGCCGTGCTTATGAGCCTGCCATGGCTGCTGCCCCATTGCGGCTTCTTCGCCCTGTTCGGCCTGGTTCCCTTGCTCTGCGCCGACCATATCGCCAGCATACACGGAATACGGCGCTTCCGCATCTGGCACTACTCGTTCTTCGTACTCTGGAACGCCGCCACCACCTGGTGGGTAGGCGAGGCCACGGTGGGCGGAGCCATCTTCGCCATACTTGCCAACGCCCTGCAGATGTCGCTGATATTCGGCCTCTTCCGTCTTGGCAAACGCCATTTCGGAGGGGTTCTCCCGTATATTTTCCTGGCAGTGGCCTGGATAGCCTGGGAAAGATGGTATCTGCAGAGCGCAGAGATCTCATGGCCCTGGCTGGTGCTGGGCAATGCCTTCGCCCAGAGCACCCGCAGCATACAATGGTATGAATTCACCGGCTCACTGGGCGGTTCAGCCTGGATATGGGCCAGCAACATAAGCATCTTCCTGATACTGAAAAGCGGACGCCTGCGCATAGGCTCCACGCTGGCCACCCTGGGAGTGATAGCCCTGCCTTTCGCGTTCTCCGCGTATCTCTTCCATCATTATGATGAGGTCTCCGAGGGAAAACGGCAGGTTGCGATAGGCCAGCCGAACTTCGATCCCTACCAGAAATTCACCAGCCTGACCCAGGCGGAGCAGAACGAGGTGCTGCTGGGGCTCCTCTCACAGGCGGTCCCGGAAGGGGAGTCGGATGTGCTGATGATAGGCCCGGAAACCTTCACTTCGGACGTCATCCTCGATGAAATCCCCTATGGAAGGACCTTCCGCACCTTCCAGGAATTCCTGAAAGTCCGCCCCGGAGCCGAACTGCTCTTCGGGGCATCCACCTACCAGTTCTTCGACCGCAAGAGCCCTCCGTCCATACTGGCCCGGAGGTATGGGAGTATGTGGATGGAGAACCACAACTCCGCCATAATCACCGATACCAGCGGCCGCGCCGAGCTCTTCCACAAGAGCAAGTTGGTGGTGGGAGTCGAACTCACGCCTTATCCCAAGATATTCGTCCCCATCGACGACAAGCTGGGGGGAGTGATGGGCCGCGACATAGGTCAGAAGGAAATCTCCTGCCTGCATCTCTCCGACGGTACCCCCTTCGGCTGCGCCATATGCTATGAATCGGTGTACGGGGAGTACTGCACGGGATATGTGAAGAAGGGCGCGCGCTTCCTTACCGTCATAACCAACGATGCCTGGTGGGGGGATACTCCCGGCTACGGGCAGCATCTCAGCTATTCCAGGCTGCGCGCCATCGAAACCCGCAGGGACATAGCCCGCTGTGGCAACACCGGCATTTCCGCCATTATCGACCAGAGGGGGGAAGTGCTGGACAAGACCCCCTGGTGGGAGGAAGCCGTGCTGCGCGGGGAAGTCAACTATAGCAGCCACCAGACCTTCTTCGTGCGTTACGGCGATATCGCCGGGCGCCTTTCCACCCTTGCATTCCTGCTGCTCCTGCTTTCCCTGGCCGTGCGCTTGCTGATTCGAAGATAAATTATTATCTTTGCGCTGAACCAGACTTAAACTTATTATGAAAATTTTAGGAACGGGGAGTTCTCTCCCCACGATGCAGGTCTCTAACGACGACCTTTCCAAATTCCTTGATACCAACGACGAATGGATTTTCCCTCGCACGGGGATAAAGTCCCGTCATATCATCAGCAGCGAAAAACTGGAAGATCTTGCCCTGGATGCCGCCCGTAAGGCTCTGGACAATGCCGGCGTGGACGCCGGGGAGCTCGATATGCTCATCTGCTCGAATGTGGTGAACGAATTCATCACCCCCAGTCTCAGCTGCATAGTCGCTTCTAAGCTCGGCATCAGCTGCCCCTGCTTCGACATCAACTGCGCCTGTCCCGGATTCATCTACGCAATGGATATGGCCGACAGCTATTTCCGTTCCGGCAAGGTGAAGAAGGTGCTTATAGTCTGCGCCGAGGAGCCCACCCGGATGATAGATTGGAGCGACCGCAGCACCTGCGTGCTCTTCGGCGACGGTGCCGGAGCGGCGGTTTTCGGCGAGGGAGACAATCTTCGCGGTACCCGTCTTTCCGCCCAGCCCGATCCCGACAAGCTCTACGAGATACACAAGCTGCAGCCCACTCCATACATCACCAAGGAAGAAGCCGACGTGCCCCTGGTCATGAAGGGTAGGGAAGTGTTCAAGTTCGCGGTCACCACATCTTCCCGCGACATTACCGACATACTCGCCGAAACCGGCATCACGCCCGACCAGGTCAGCTACTATATGATACATCAGGCCAACCTGCGCATCATCGACGGCATACGCGAGCACCTGGGAGTGGCCCCCGAGAAATTCCCCACCAACATACGCGACCACGGCAATTCTTCTTCCGCATCCTGCCCCATACTGCTCGACGAGTGCAACAAGGCCGGTATGTTCAAGAAGGGCGATATTCTGGTATTCAGCGCTTTCGGAGCCGGTCTTCTGAGCGCTACGGCCGTATTGGAGTGGTAAGACGGAAATTATTGTTATATTTGCACGATATAATTACTGACCATGAAAGAACATAGAGTTGTAATCACTGGCCTGGGAATCATCTCTCCTATTGGAAACGATGTCCCTACTTTCTGGAATAATCTTAAGAACGGTGTCTGCGGCATCGATAAAATCACCGAATTCGACACGGAACTGCTTCCTGTCCACATTGCCGGTAAGATAAAGGATTTCGATCCTCTTCAGTTCGGCATGGACAAGCCTTTCGCCCGCAAGCAGGGTATGTTCACGCAGTATGGCGTGGCAGCTGCCTATCAGGCTATCAACGACGCAGGGCTCCGCAGCAGCGGTGACGATGCCAACATCGACCCCTTCCGCCTCGGCGTGTATGTGGGTTCCGGTATCGGCGGATTCGAGATTCAGTTCAGGGAGACCCAGAAAATGATCGAAGACCCTTCGGGGCAGTGGATTTCTCCACTTTTCATCCCTTCGATGATATCGAACATCGCAGCCGGCCATATAGCCATTCAGAATAACGCCAGGGGCGCCTGCATCAATGTAGTCACCGCCTGCGCCACCTCTTCCCACAACCTGGGCGAGGCTTACCGCGCGGTCAAGTACGGCTACGCCGATGCCATACTCTCCGGCGGTTGCGAGTATTCCACCATCCCTCTTGGAATTGCGGGATTCGCCAACGCAAAGGCCCTTTCCCGTGCCGAGGATCCTAAGTACGCTTCGCTGCCCTTCAACCTTAACCGTGGCGGATTCGTAATGGGAGACGGCGGCGCAATCCTGGTGCTGGAGAGCCTCGAGCATGCTCAGGCCCGCGGTGCCAAGATCTATGCCGAGATGGTAGGTTACGGCAACACCTGCGATGCCTATCATTCCACCGCACCCCGTCCGGACGGCACCACCCAGTCGCAGGCTATGAAGCTTGCCCTCGAGGAAGCCGGCTACAATTCCGACGATGTGCTCTACATCAATGCCCACGGCACCGGAACGCATCTCAACGATGCGGCCGAAACCCAGGCATACAAGCTTGCCCTTGGCGATGATGCTTACAAGGCACACATTACTTCTATCAAGAGTATGACCGGTCATATGCTGGGTGCCGCAGGTGCGGCCGAGGCTATCGCTACCGTGCTTTCCTTGAAGGAGGGTATCGTGACTCCTACCATCAATCTCGATACGCCCGATCCCGAGTGCGACCTGGACTACACGCCTAACAAGGCTGTCAAGGCCAATCTCACCCTGGGTATCTCGGATTCGCTGGGCTTCGGCGGCCACAACGCCTGCATCGCCTTCCGCCGCTTCGAGTAATAGGGTTTGCGCCTGGAAACAGCGTAGCGGCCGGTGGTTGCCTCTGAGAGGCGTGTCCACCCCCGGACACGGGTAGGGGGAGGGGCCCATCGGCAGCAAGTTATCGCGCAGCGATGACGCAGATGACGATGGGAGGGGCCGGAGCGAACGCAGTGAGCGGAGTCCTCTCAGAGGCAACCACAGGCCGCAGCGGAGCCTGGCGCAAAAAAAAAGAGGTTCTCTATTCGAGGACCTCTTTTTTAGCATTCAGAAATTCATACTGCAGGATAGTGTTGGCGGTAGATTCCTCCAACTTGAGCTTGCATTTGTACTTGCGGCGCCACTTCGCGACGTAGGATGAACCGAAAACGCCCCTGCTAAGATAAGCACCCAGGATAGGACTGGTGCGGAGCGTAATGTCGCGTATGCCTTTCTCGGTCACGTAGTAAGCCAGCTTCCTTTCCACCTGCTCATCGATGACCACGGTCGAAGCAATCTTGCCGGTACCGTGGCAGAGAGGGCATTTCTCCATCACGTTGATTTCGGTGACGGGGCGGATGCGCTGGCGGGTAATCTGCATAAGGCCGAATTTGGTGAGAGGGAGCACGTTGTGCTTCGCGCGGTCCTTGCTCATAAGCTCGGTCATATACTTGAACAACTCGTTCCGGTGCTCCTGTGTCTCCATATCTATGAAGTCCACGATCACTATACCACCCATATCGCGCAGGCGCAACTGCCTGGCAATTTCTTCTGCGGCGAGCTTGTTCACCTCGAAGGTGTTCTCCTCCTGGTCGGAGGTCTTGGCCCTGATACCGCTGTTGACATCTATGACGTTGAGGGCCTCGGTAGTCTCTATCACAAGGTAGGCACCCTGCTTGATGGGAACGACTTTGCCGAAGGAACTCTTGATCTGGCGGGTCACTTCGAAATGGTCGAAGATGGGCTCTTTGCCGTCATAGAGTTTTACGATCTTCTCCTGCTCGGGCGAGATGAGGGAGATGTACTTTCTGGTTTCCTCGTAGATCTTCTCGTCATTCACATAGACGTTCGAGAACGAATCGTTCAGCAGATCCCTGAGGATGGTGGTGGTTTTGGAGTACTCGGTGAAGAGGAGCTGGGTGCCCTTGGATTTGGCAATCTTCTTCCAGGAACCCTCCCATTTGTCGATGAGGCTCTGCAGCTCGGCTACCAGCACGCTGGCATTCTTGCCCTCTGCGGCGGTGCGGATGATGGCACCATAGTTCTTGGGAAGTATGCTCTTGACCAGGGTCTCAAGCCTTTTCTTCTCTTCTTTCGATGAAATCTTCTGCGACACGTTGACCTTGTCGGCAAAAGGCATCAGTACAATGTTTCGTCCTGCCAATGAAATTTCCGCAGTAAGACGCGAACCTTTTGTGGAGATAGGCTCCTTGACAATCTGGGCTATTATCATCTGCCCGACCTTCAGGTGGTCTTCGATCCTGCCTTCTTTCTCAAGTATGGGCCCCAGCTTGATGCCGCTGTAGAGACTCTTGAGATTCTTGTTGGGATTGCTCTCACGGACAAATTCGTCGAAAGCCGTGAAATGGAAACCGAGGTCGAGATAATGAACGAAAGCCTCTTTGCTGTCACCTATATCCACGAAAGCGGCGTTCAGGGCGGGCAGGAGCTTTTTCACTCTGCCGAGGAAGACGCTTCCTACCGAAAAACTGTGACCTTCGTTGGATTCCTTGTTCAGCTCGATCAGCCTGTGGTTTTCCATCAAGGCGATACGGACTTCCGCTTGGCTTTCTTCAACGACCAGGTCCCTTTCGATTTTCTGTTCGTCCATTGCGTGGATTTATTGGTTTTGTGTTTTAAAAAACAGAGGCCCGCCGGATCTCCCGTACGAGCCTCTATCGACGACTATTTCTTCTTGTGTCTGTTGAGGCGCAAGCGTTTTTTACGCTTGTGCGTAGCCATTTTATGTCTTTTTCTCTTCTTTCCGCTAGGCATATAAAAAATGTTTTAGGATTTATTTCTGAAGGGAAGCGACAAAAACCTTGGCGGGCTTGAAAGCGGGAACGTCGTGTGCAGGGATGTTGATGGTTGTCTTCTTGGTGATGTTGCGGGCTGCCTTCTGTGCGCGGTGCTTGATGATGAAGCTGCCGAAACCACGGAGGTAAACGGGCTGTCCCTTGGAGATGGAATCCTTGACGGCTGCCATGAATTCTTCAACAACTACCTGAACCTGAATCTTCTCAATGCCAGTGTTTTTGGCGATTTCGTTTACAATGTCTGCTTTAGTCATAATAGTAAGTAATCTAGTTAGTTCTCTTTTTGGGAATGCAAAAATAGAGTTAATTTTTTAATAATCAAAATCCTATAAAGCTTTTTTGGCAGTGGCACGGAGATTGACTATATTTGCGTAAAGGGGCATCGTGTCCCTGCACTGACATTTTGACATTTATGAGAGATAAAGAATATACATTTCCCGCCGGAGCCGAGGTCAGCATCATTCCTGTGATGCAGGGGGAAGGCATGCAGAAGGTGGATGAATCCACCCTCCCTGACATACTCCCCGTACTGGCCCTCCGCAACGCCGTACTCTTCCCCGGGACCATCTTCCCTGTCACCATAGGCAGGGATAAGTCCATACATCTTATAAAGGATGCGGAGGAGCACGATATGTTCATCGCCTGCGTCCCGCAGACGGATGTAACCGTGGAGGATCCTTCCGAGGCCGACCTTTTCCAGTATGGCACCGTAGCTCGCATAATCAAGAGCCTGGAGATGCCGGACGGCACCATTACCGCCATCCTGCAGGGCTTCAAGAGGCTGTCGCTGGATTCCGTAATCAGCTATGAGCCTTATCTTACTGGCCGCGTGCACTACCTTGACGATTATCTCCCCGAAGGGGACCTCACTTCGCTCAAGGCCATAGCCGACTCCCTCAAGGAGCAGGCCGGGCATATCATACGCAACAGTTCGATGGCCTCGCGCGAGGCTATCTCCGCCATCCGCAACATCGACAATTTCCAGTTCCTGGTGAACTTCATCGCGACCACCGTCGAGGTGGATGACTTCTCCGACAAGATGGACCTCCTGCAGTACGACGACGTGAAGGTCCGTGCAATGAAACTGCTGTCGATGCTGAATATGCAGCTCGAGCTCACCAAGATCAAGCAGGACATCAACCAGAAGGTGAAGTCCGAGATGGACCAGCAGCAGCGCGAGTACTACCTGAACAGCCAGCTGCGCACCATCCAGGAAGAGCTGGGAATGGATGACGGGGACGATATCGAGGCCCTGAAAGCCCGTGCCGAGAAGAAGGACTGGCCCAAGGATATAGCAGATACCTTCGAGAAGGAGCTCAACAGGCTCTCCCGCTACAATACCAATTCCCCGGACTACAGCATACAGTACAACTATCTGGACTTTATGCTGAATCTTCCCTGGAACGAGACCAGCGTGGACAACCTTGACCTCAAGCACGCCCAGAAGGTGCTGGACGATGACCACTACGGCCTCGATACCGTGAAGGACCGTATCATAGAGTACCTCGCGGTGCTTAAGCTGAAGGGGAATATGAAATCCCCTATACTCTGCCTCTACGGCCCTCCCGGCGTGGGTAAGACCAGCCTCGGAAAGAGCATTGCCAAGGCCCTGGGGCGCAAGTATGTGCGCATCTCCCTGGGCGGCATGCACGACGAGGCGGAAATCCGCGGCCACCGCAAGACCTATGTGGGAGCCCTTCCGGGCAGGATACTTAACGGTATCGCCAAGGCCGGCACCTCGAACCCCGTGGTGGTGCTGGACGAGATAGACAAGCTCGCTTCCGACTTCAAGGGTGACCCTTCGTCCGCCCTGCTGGAAGCCCTCGATCCCGAGCAGAACACCACTTTCCACGATAACTACCTGGATCTGGACTACGACCTCTCCAAGGTGCTGTTCATCACTACCGCCAACAGCATTTCGCCGGTGCAGCCGGCCCTGCTGGACCGTATGGAGGTGATCAACGTCACCGGTTATCTCGCCGAAGAGAAACTGGAGATCGCCAAGCATTTCCTTCTCCCCAAACAGCGCCAGGAGCACGGCCTCAAGGCCTCCGACCTCAAGGTGGATGCCTCTGCCATAAGGGAGATAATCGACCAGTACACCCATGAATCCGGCGTGCGCGGCCTGGAGAAGCAGATTGCCAAGCTCGCCCGCGTCACCGCCAAGAAGATAGCCCTCGAACAGGAGCATCCCGCTACCGTAAAGAAGGAGCATCTCAAGGAGTACCTGGGGCTGCCTACGGCTTTCCACGATATGCAGAAAGGCAACGAAGGCCCTGGCATCGTGACCGGCCTGGCCTGGACCCAGATGGGCGGGGAGATACTCTTCATCGAGAGTTCCGTCTCCGCAGGCAAGGGAGTGCTCACCATGACCGGAAGCCTGGGCGACGTGATGAAGGAATCCGCCACCATAGCATACCAGTACATAAAGGCCCATCCGGACCTCGCGAAGATGGATTCCAAGACCTTCAGCGAGAAGGATATACACGTCCACGTGCCGGAAGGAGCCGTGCCCAAGGACGGCCCGTCCGCAGGTATCACGATGGTCACCTCGATGATCTCCGCCCTCCGCGGGCAGGGAATCAAGAAAGGCATCGCGATGACCGGTGAGATGACCCTCCGCGGACGCGTGCTGCCCGTAGGCGGAATCAAGGAAAAGATACTCGCGGCCAAACGCGCCGGAGTGCAGACCATACTTCTGTCCGAAGAGAACCGCAAGGACATCGAGGACATCAAGGAAATCTATGTGAAGGGGCTCAACTTCAATTATGTCAAGACCATAGACGATGTAATATCATTGGTTTTCTGATGGAAGTCCGCATAGAAGAATCCTGGCGAAAGGCCTTGCAAAGTGAGTTCGACAAACCCTACTTTGCAAGGCTTGTCGATTTCCTGCATCAGGAAAAGGCATCCGGGCAGGTGGTCTATCCTCCCGGAGGGCTTATCTTCCGTGCCTTCGAGCTGACGCCCCTCGACCAGGTGAAAGTGGTGATACTGGGGCAGGATCCCTACCACAATCCCGGGCAGGCGATGGGCCTCTCCTTCTCGGTGCCGGATACTGTCCCGGCCCCTCCTTCGCTCAAGAACATCTTCAAGGAGATAGAGTCCGACCTGGGCATCAAGATGAGCGGGCGGCCCAATCTCGAGGGATGGGCGCGCCAGGGAGTGCTTATGCTGAACGCCATACTCACCGTTAGGGGTGGCCTGGCCGCTTCCCACAGGGGAAAGGGCTGGGAGGAGTTCACCGACGCGGTAATCAAATATATATCAGATAATTGCGAGGGGGTTGTATTCCTCCTCTGGGGCAATTTCGCCCGCAGCAAGAAGGTGCTTATCGACACCAACCGGCATTCCGTGCTGGAGGCTGCGCATCCTAGCCCTCTTGCCGGCGGGGCATTCTTCGGATGCAGGCATTTCTCCCGTACAAACGAGATTTTAAGAAACGAAAACAAAACACCTGTAAATTGGCAACTGTAGCATTATTCCCGGGGTCTTTCGACCCTTTTACCGAGGGGCACCTCAACATACTGAAGCGCGCGCTCACCATGTTCGACGAGATAGTGGTGGCCGTGGGTGTCAACCAGGACAAGAGAGGCTTCTTCTCCACCGAGCAGAAGCTTGACATCATACGTCAGGCCACCAAGGACCTGAAAGGCGTTAGGGCCGTCAACTATGAAGGACTTACCATAGAAATCTGCCGCGAGCTCGGAATCCGGCACATCGTCAGGGGAGTCCGCAATATGCTTGATTTCGAGAACGAAAGGAGCATAGCCGATGCAAACCGCAGGCTCGCCCCCGAGATCGAGACCATCATCATCCCTACAGCCCAGGAATTCGCCCACATCTCGTCTTCCGCAGTAAGGGATATCCTGCGTCACAACGGAGATACCTCCCTGTTCATGCCTGAGGGCGTAAAACTCCCTTCCGTGCGATGAAACGCCTGCTCCTCATCCCGCTGCTCTCCGTTTTCCTCTCCTGCGGCCTCTTCGCCCAGAGCGGTAATCCCGACGGAGTCTATGCCGTGATGGACAGCCTGGTGCTGAAGTATGTGGGCGCCATCCAGACCGAGAGCGTGGAAACCAAGCAGGGGGAGTGCGTCTTCCTTATAAACTCGGTGAAGGACTCCTTGCTCCGGCAGCACCTGGCCGTAAGCCTGTTCAAATATTATAAGGATGCTCCCGTGATGGGGGACGAAGCCGTGGCAATCTGGCTTTACGACAATGTCTTCGCGCCCGGGAAAGTCCATTTCAGGGGAGAGTTCGAAGCCCTGGATGCGGAGATGTTCTGCAATCTCAACCGCAACACCCTGCTGGGAATGGATGCCCCGGTGGTGCTTCTACGCAAGCCCTGTATAGGCCGGAAGGCAATCCCCGAGAAAGGAAAGACCAGCCTGATATGGTTCTACGATACGGCCTGCAGCAAGTGCAAGGCCGAAGCCAAACTGCTTCCCGGCCTGCTCGGGCGGGAGGTGGATTTCCCTTTGACTGTCTGCGCCGTGTATGCGGGGCGTGACAGGAAAGCCTGGCGGGAATTCCGCCGGACTTTCAAAGTTTCCAATCCCAAAGTCAAGGTCGAGCACTATTGGGATCCCGAAATCAGCAGCGATTATCTGCGCCTCTACGGAGTCATGTCCACCCCCAGGATGTATGTCGTAGCCCCCGAAGGAAGCATCATCGGAAGGCGTCTGGAGCTGGATTCGCTGCTCCAATTGCTCCCTACTGCAGCCGAACTTGAAAAGCTATTCACAAAAAATCAATAAAAATTTATTGCAAATCAATAAATAATTATTATTTTTGCGAAAACTTTAACTGTAAAATAATGAAGAGTTTCCTTTCTTTGTTCATTGCCTTGTTCTTGGCAATCGGTATGTCCGCACAGGACAATCCTATGTTCAGGCCCCTTCCTGGGGATCCCGCTGTCAAGGTAGGTAAGCTGGAAAACGGCCTTACCTACTACATCCGCCATAACGAGCTTCCTGCAAAGCGTGTCGAGCTTTATCTTTGCACCAATGTGGGCGCCATCCAGGAAACCCCTGACCAGGACGGCCTGGCTCACTTCCTCGAGCATATGTGCTTCAACGGCACCGAGCATTTTCCCGGCAAGGGTATTCTCAACTGGCTGCAGAGCATAGGTGCCGAGTTCGGACGCAATATCAATGCTTCTACCGGATGGGAAGAGACGCAGTATATGCTGAACAACATCCCTCTTGAAAGGGAAACCGTGCTGGATACCTGCCTGATGGTCCTGCGCGACTATGCTCATTTCGTAAGCAACGAGACCAAGGAGATAGATGCAGAGCGCCCGGTCATCCGCGAAGAGCGCCGTCAGCGCCGCGATGGTTCCTGGCGTGCCACCGAGGCCTCCTTGCCGTATTTCTTCGGCGACACCAAATACTCGACCTGCACCATAATCGGTTCCGAAGAAAATATAATGGGCTTCGATCCTCAGAGCCTGCATAATTTCTACAGCACCTGGTATCATCCTGACATGCAGGCGGTTGTCGTGGTCGGAGATATCGACGTGGATCGTACCGAGGCCAAGATCGCCGAGATTTTCGGTGTCATCCCCAAGAAGGAGAATCCTGCTCCCAAGGCCGTCATTCCCTTCCCCGCCAATAAGGAAACCGTCATCGGAATCATCACCGACCCTGAGATAGTGGTTCCTTCCGTCGAGATAGCCTGGAAGAGCGAGCCGGCCCCCGAGGCAATCAACAATACAGTCGCCGGCCAGATGCAGGTTTATATCAAGAGGCTCATCAACTTTATAATGAGCGAGCGCTTCAACGACTTGATGTCATCGGCCAATGCCCCCTTCATATCGGCGAATTTCGGAATATGGGATCTCATCTATGAGACTGTCGAGGCCGCTGATGCAACCTCGAATCTCAAAGCCGACAATATACTCGGCGGCATCGAGGCCCTTTACACCGAAATCGAGCGTATGAGGCGTTTCGGTTTCAACCAGGAGGAACTGGACCGTGCCAAGGCTTCCATCCTTTCCCGCCTCGAAACCGCTGCCGAGAAAGCGGACACCCGCAAGAATCCTCAGCTGGTGCGTCCTCTTATCTCCAATTTCTTCGACAACACTCCTTTCCTGGATCCCAAGACCGATCTTGAACTCGGCAAACAGATACTCGCCAGCCTCAATACCGACATCCTTAACCAGGTGGCATCCCAGCTGTTCCCCGAAGAGAACTGCGTGATCGTGTACAAAGGCCCCGACAAGGAGGGATTCATGGTTCCTACCAAGGAGCAGATCGCCGAGGTCGTAGCCAAGGTCAAAGCTTCCGACATCAAGGCTCTTACCGGCGAGGAAGTGGCATCCGATTTCGTGGATCCCGCCACCCTGGCAGGATGCAAGGTCAAGAAGACCGCCAAGGGCCCTTATGGAAGCACCCTCTGGACGCTGAAGAACGGTGTGAAGGTCTATGTCCTGCCTACCGAGTACCAGAAGGACCAGATTGTAATGAACCTTTACAGGGATGGTGGCCTGAGCGTGATTCCTGCCGAGGACCTTCCTTCCTTCAACTCCGATGTGATGTTACTCTACTCCACCAACCGTGGCATAGGAGAGTTCTCCGGCTCTCAGGCAAAGAAGATGCTCTCTGGCAAGACCGTGCAAGTCTCCCCGTTCATCGAGGGGCTCCACAACGGAATCAGCGCAACTTCTTCCAAGAAGGATCTCGAGACCGCCTTCCAGCTCATGTATATGAACTACGTCAAGCCTCGTTTCGATGAGGAAGAGTATATGGTGGGCGTGGGAAAGCTTAAGAGCATCCTCCCCAGCGTAATGAGCAATCCCCAGCTCCAGATGCAGAAGGGCCTGCAGAAGGCTCTCTACAACGACAATCCCCGTCACAGGTTCATCGACATGCAGTTGCTCGAAGAGGCTTCGATGGCTGCCTATGCCAGGAATTACGGGAAGCTCTTCTCCGATGCCGCCGGCCTCAGCCTGGTGATAGTGGGTGATGTGGATGTGGATGCCGTGAAGCCTCTGGTCGAGAAGTACGTGGGTTCCATCCCTGCCGGAAAGAAGGCTCCCAAGTGGGTGGACAACAAGGATTATGTGGTTGATGGTATAGTGGAGGTGACGAATCCTGTCACTATGGAGACTCCGACAGATTTCGTGGCGCTCCAGTATCACGCGCCCCTCGCTTATGACCCTGTGAACGATGCCGCCCTTACCGTAGCGTCTTTCATCCTGGATATGCGTTACACCAAGTCGCTCCGCGAGGAAATAGGCGGAACATACGGCGCCAGCGTGATAACGTCCCAGGACAAGGATCCTGTGTCGGTATCCGACCTTCTGGTCCTATACCAGTGCAAGCCTGAGCTTTGCGACACTATGCTGACGGTCACCAAGGCCACCTTGGCGGAGTTCTGCACCAATGGCCCTACCGAAGAGGAATTCAATATGGCAATTCTGAATGCCAAGAAGAACATCCCCGAGAAACGCATCAACAACAGCTACTGGCTGCGTCAGATCCGCAATGTCATCGAGGCGTATGGCGATGTGGACAAGGCTTACGAAGAGGCGGTGAACAGCCTTACCGCAGACAAGGTCCGCGAGGTCACGGCCGCCGTGGTGAATTCCGGCAACAAAGTGGAATACGTGATGATTCCTGCGGAATAAGCCTGCCCGCACCGCGGCATTTCCTTCCGCGTCGGGGAAAGGGCAGGTGATAAGCAGAAATCAGAAGAGAGTTGGATGCGATGCGTCCAACTCTTTCAGTATGTGCTCCATAGTGGCTTGGCGGATGAGGGCGCTGCGGGAGCGCACGCCGAAGCGCTTGCAGTATTCGCTGATTGCGGCAAGCTCCTTTTTGTTGAAAAACACGGATTTGCGTATGGTTCGCTTCAAGGCCGCGCGTTCTTTGTCGAGATAACGCGGATCTATGCCAGATTTTGTTTTTCGTGCCATAGCGCAAATATAGTAAATTATATTATATCAAGCTCTTCTCCTTCGCTTTCGATATCAGTTCGGCGGTGTTGGCCGCATCGAATTTCTCCAAGAGTCTCTTCCTGTACCATTTGATGGTCGGCAGCGACAGGTACACTTTCTCTGCTATCTGGGGACTGGTATAACCCGCGGCGATAAGCGGCAGGATCTGTTCCTCGCGCTCGGAAAGGAAATTCTCGGAATCCTCCTCTCCCTCCTGCAGGGCATCTTCAATGGCGGCATCCGCCCCCTCCTTCTCTTTTTGCAGCCGGTCGATACGCTTGAATACCAGCGCGAGGGTCAGCAGCAGAACTATCAGCAGTGCACCGGCAATAGCCAGCGACCTCCAGAGTTTCTTGTGCTGGGAGATAATCTTGTTGGTAAGGCCCAGGGTCTCTATCCTTGCCATGAACTCCTGGTCCTCGTGGAGAGAAAAATAGGAATCTGCCCTTTCTATATAATCCAGGGCGCGGGAAGTCTTCCCCTTCGCCAGCCATAAGGCGCCCAGGCCCTTGAATGCGGAAGCGAGCTGGAGGGAATCCCCGGATGCCTTGGCGTACCGAAGCGAAGTTTCATAACACTCCAGCGCCTTGTCCAGGTCTCTCTCCTCGAACCAGGTCTCTCCCATATTGTACCACAACACCGCGTTGCTCTCGTTCCAGCCGTGCTTGTCGAATATCTCCCCGGCCTTCTTGTAATACTCCATCGCTTTGGGGAGGGAATCCATCATATTGTAACAGTTCCCCAGAGAACCAAAGAGCGTTGAATAACTGTCATCGACGATAGTTTCGTCATAGGCTTGGTCCGAGGTGGAAGGGGTTTCGCCGGAAGCCATCCTGTCGATTACGTCCTTAGCCTTGAAGAAGTAAACCAGGGCGCTGTCGTAGCGCTCGTTGCTGTAGTGAATCAATGCAATGCCACGGAGGCCGTCGCTCATCTTTGACAGCCAGTTCCAGCGTCTGGCCAGATTATAGCACTTCCTAGCGAAATGGCTAGAACGTTCCCCGTTGATATTCCTGTAGCCCAGCATCAGTTCGTAGTATGCGCGGATAAGGTCGGAAGCTTGCTGCTCCGAGCAGAGGGCCTCGCGTTCAGGAGTCCATCCTGCGACCACCCTTTCCAGCGAATCGACATTGTGCCCGCGGTGATCCGTATAGGCCTGGGCCGACGTGGCCAGGCATATTGAACAGAGAAAGATTAACAGCCTTTTCATATCGGCGAAGATAGCAAAAACAATCCATAGCTGGTGCAAGGGGTTGTAAATCTATACTTTAGGATAGTGGCTTCTATACTTTGGGATGGTGTTTTCAAGAAATAAAACCTTGTTCTTTGCAAAAACAGATTCTGCTAAAAACCGTGCTTATGGAAGAATTCAGTTACAAAGAAAAGGCTATACTGAAACTGATTGCGGCAGGCCGCACAAGCCAGGAGATTGCCGACGAACTGCATCTTAGCCTCCCGACCATCAAATGGTACCGCAAGAAGATGAAGGAGAAGACAGCCTCGGAGACTACTGTGGAAATGATCCGCAAAGCGATTGAGAACAAACTACTTTAATCAACCAGTCATATGAAAAAGATTATTATTTCCCTGTCGATTGTTTCTGTATGTGTGGCGGCGTGTTCCTGCGCCGGCCTTCTCAACGGCCCCGATAACGGTGAAGTGCCTGACGGCATCACCATCGAGGAAATGAACGAAAAAGGATATGCCATCAAACTTTCGTACACCAGTGCGGAAGGCTACTCCAGCGACAATGGCAGCCTGGTCTATACCCGCAAAGGAAAGAAATACCGTTGGGATACGGTATCACAGAGAAGCGTCTATGCCTATTATTACGACCGTGCAAGCGAGTCCGGCTACCAGTATTATGATGAAGAGTGGGCCGAGTACGATTATTATCGTTGCCAGCAGACCGTTAACAACCTGTTCTCGGAATGGGTGAACGACTGCAGCTCTCTTCTCAAGAACTATGGTTTCGAAAAGACCGGCACCACCGAGATACTTGGCTTGACCTGCGACGTCTGGACCGGCACTTATTCTAAAGAGGGGAAGGCCTTCGGTGCAGTTGCCTACGGCGCAATGGCAAAGGAGGGCGCAAAGGGCGAATTCTGTGTCTGGAACGGACTGACGCTCCGCACCAAGGTCGATGATAAGGTGCAGACGGAATGCACCGCAATCGTCGTAGGTATAGACGACGATGCATTCAGCCAGACGGTAGATATTAGCTGGATAAAATAAAACGACACAAGTATGAAGGATTATAAAAAGGGTGAGTACCTCGCACCGGAAGCCGGGGTTATGACAATTTTGACCGACTCTTCGATGCTTAGCGTCAGCGGAGGCAATGAAGGCCTCCTTGGCTCTGGCTACAGCTATGGCGAAGGTGATTTTGATTAATGGGGGAGACAGCAATGAAAAAGTATTATTTGATTATTGCGGCCCTTGCTGCAGCCCTTGCTTGCTCCAAGGAGACTGTCAACACAGGATTGTCATTTACCGCTACGGTCGGTGATGCGTTTACAAAGACAAGTTTGAGTGATTTGGGCGGTGGGGCATATGATATCGTATGGGCAACCTCCGACCAGATCCTGATTACCGACGATACCAACAATGCTGTTTATAAACCTACGACAGCTGCTACACAAAGCCCTCTTTCCAGGTATTCCGGAACCGATCCGGTCGGCCCCACATACAAAGCTTACTACCCTTCAAGCTTTTATAACACAAGCAACAAGGAGTTCACTTTGCCGGAAGAAAGGACTTCGTATACAACGGGTGCCTTTGTGGATTTCCCTATGTATGCCCAGTCTGACAATACCGACCTGCAGTTCAAAAATGTCTGCGGACTTTTGCAGTTGTCTTTATCCGGAACCGGAAGTGAAAAGATTGGCAAGGTGGTGGTAACGGCTGACGAGTATCTGTCCGGCCCTATGACGATAACGGCCGATGGAGGTGCATATAAGGCATCGCTTTCTTCGGGAAGCAAGAGCGTAAGTGTTACGTTCTCATCTTATAAAACACTTACCGAGGGCGCCGTGGTCAATATCCCCCTTCCCGCAGGAACATATACCGGTCTTACCATTGAGGTATTCTCCAATCCTGCCGGACCATATTACTCACAAAAAGTGGCCAAATCGGGAATAGTTATTGTCCGGAGCCAGGTGACGACAGTCACTCTGACTTCAATAGCTTTTGACAAGACCGCACTCGCAAAGGGTAGCGGAACATCCGTGGATCCTTTCCAGATTGAGACAGAGGATGATGTTATCGCACTTGGTGAAGCTTGCCGGAAAGGTTTGTCATTCTCCGGTAAATATTTTATTGTGAACAACAATATCACCCTGACTAAAGCACATGTCCCCTTTGCATTGACTTGCAATACCTTTGACGGCAACAGCAAGACCATTACCCTGTCTGCCGGATATGACTTTTCGTCGAAGCCGGTTTACGGTGGATTCTTCTCCGAGTTCTCCGGCACGCTGAAAGATTTGACCATGGCCGGTCCTGATGTTTCCTTCAGCACGGGTGAAACTGCTAACATGAAAGCCTTTGGAGCGCTTGTCGGAAGTTGGCAGACTAAGAGCGGAACTGTTTCCGGTTGTAGTAACGGTATCAATATAGAGATCTCATCAAGTGCTTCCGCGCAGATTCTTGTCGGTGGTCTGTTGGGCGTGTATTATGGAACGATAGGAAATTGCCATAATACTGGAAACTTGACAGTTTCATCTACTGTAAGGAGTTATAATTCGAGTGTCGGTGGCGTAGTCGGAAAGAGCGGCTATGTTTCAACGTCAGTCAACGCTGGAAACATTACGGCAACTAATGTCCGTTTTTGTGGCGGTGTGTCCGGATATATGAACGGAGATGGATCGGGATATTACGTCGATAAGTGTAAGAACACAGGAGATGTAAGTTCAACGACTTTAACAGGAGCATCAAGCGCAGATAACCGAGTCCGAGCAGGAGGTATAGCAGGTTATTGTGCTAATCCGATCGAAGCCAGAAACTGTTTTAATAGCGGATCTATTACAGCATGGGGACCGATTGTTTATTGGCCCGGAAGTATTGCCGGAGGATTATTCGGTGAAACAGGCGGTCATGATATAAAAAACTGTTATAATCTGGGTGATATCACGGCAAAAGTCGGAAGGGCTCTGTCTGATGCCGGGACTTATACATGCAAGCCTTTGGCTGGCGGTATAAGCGGATTCAATGGTAACGTAACGAATTGTTACAGCGCCGGAACCCTGATAACGATGCGCTCCGTTAATAGCGGATCAGGATGGGAATATGGACGTTGTGAGGGCGGAATCGTGAGTATGACAGATTACAAAAACAGCGTATACCAGGGTTCCGCAAGCTTCTGTTACTATCCGGATGCCCGGCTTGATGAGAGCTCCTATGACTTGTATTGCATCGGTTATCAGACAAGGGCACAAAAGGAGGATTACTACCAGAATAATAACTCTACCACGAAGGGCGTTTCCGGAACAAATTGTTCGTCTTTCCATTCCGCTACTTTGGTAACAGGTGGTAACAAGTCGGGAACCGTCACGATAGGTGCAACGGAATATCCCGTCGGTACTTCGATTCTTACTTTGTTAAATGCCGGAAAAGACGAATTGGGCTCTTCCTATCTTCCCTGGAAGGCAGGGGCCGGTGACCCTGCATATCCGGTATTCGATGAATAGCGTGCTATATACAAATAAGGCTGCTCAAAACCGAGCAGCCTTGTTTGTATAAAACATCCTACTCCGCCCGGTAATTCTCCAAATCTTCTTCCTTGACGGTTGCGATGAAGGCTTCGTGGCGGGCGAAGTCGGCCTCGGCGAGGCGCACGTACACGTGGGCGCTGCGCGCAAAGAGGTCGGCACGCACGCTGGCGTCGCGCAGGATCAGCAGACTCATCATTATGTCGCCTGTCATCTCGTAGAGGTGGCGGGCGATGAAGTCTTGCTTCTCCTGGCTCTCCCCGGCAACCGAAGCGAGCACGGCCTCATACTTGGCCACGAGCGCTGCCACACGGTCCTTCGGAGGCTGGAGCTCGGCAGAGACTGCATCTTCCAGCATCTCCTTCATAATGTTGAGGTAGGTGCCGTTGGTGATGTAGCGTATGGCCGCAACGACCTGAAGCTGGGTGGTTCCCTCGTAGATGGAGAAGATGCGGGCGTCGCGATAGAGCCTCTGGCACTTGTATTCCATAATGAAACCGGAACCTCCGTGCACGCTGATGGCGTCGTAGGCGTTCTGGTTGCAGTATTCGGAGTTCATACCCTTGCACAGCGGAGTGAAGGCGTCGGCGAGGCGGGAGTATTTCTTCATCTCCTGCTTCTCTTCGGCAGTCAGTTCGCGGCCGCAGCGCTGAAGGTCTTCCAGGCCCTTGTAGATGTCCACGTAGCGGGCGGTCTGGTAGAGCAGCGAACGGCCTGCATCGAGCTTGGCCTTCATTGTGGCGAGGATGTCGTACACGGCAGGGAAGTCGATGATCTTCTTGCCGAACTGGGCACGCTCGCGTGCATAGGCGAGAGCCTCGTTGTAGGCTTCCTGGCTCAGACCCACGCTCTGGGCGGCAATACCCAGACGGGCGCCGTTCATCAGGGCCATAACATATTTGATGAGGCCCAGGCGGGTGCTTCCCACCAGTTCGGCCTTGGCATTCTTATAAACAAGCTCGCAGGTAGGGGAGCCGTGGATACCGAGCTTGTGCTCGATGTGACGGACGTCCACACCTCCATTGCGCTTGTCGTAGATGAACATGGAAAGACCGCGGCCGTCGGTGGTGCCCTCTTCGGAACGGGCCAGCACCAGGTGCACGTCGGAATCTCCATTGGTGATGAAGCGCTTCACGCCGTTCAGCCTCCAGCAATTCTCCTTTTCGTCGAAGGTCGCCTTGAGCATCACGCGCTGCAGGTCGGAACCGGCATCGGGCTCGGTGAGATCCATACTCATAGTCTCGCCGGCGCAGATGCGGGGGATGTAGCGCTGGCGCTGATCCTCGTCGCCGAACTCGTAGAGGGTGTCGGCGCAGGACTGCAGGCTCCATATGTTCTGGAAACTGGAATCAGCTGCGGAAACGATTTCGGAAAGCATGCTGAAAGGCACGTTGGGGAAGTTGAGCCCACCATAGCGACGGGCCTGGGCAACTCCGCTGAGCCCTGCCTTGCGGATGGCTTCGAGGTTCTCGAAGGTCTTGGCAGCATATATCATACGTCCGTTCTCGAGGTGCGGACCTTCCAGGTCGACATCTTCGGAGTTGGGAGCGAAAACGTTGGCGGCCAGGTCGCCCATTATCTCAAGCACGCGCTTGTAGTTTTCGATGCAGTCCTCGTAGTCCACGGGGGCATCGTCGAATTTATCCTTGTCCTCGTAGAAGTGCTCGCGCAGTTCCACCACGCGCTTCATCAGAGGGTGATCCAGGTAGAATTCCAGTTCGGGATGGTCGGTATAGTAGTTTGCCATAGTTCGTCAGGTTTATTTGCTGTTCGCCTTGTAATACTTAATGAGTTTGGGTACGACCTCTTCCACCTTGCCTATTACCACATAGTCCGCAATCTTGTTGATGGGGGCGTCGGGGTCGGTGTTGATGGAGATGATTATGCCGCTGTCGCGCATACCGGCGATGTGCTGTATCTGCCCGGAGATGCCGCAGGCGATGTACACCTTGGGATGTACGGTGACGCCGGTCTGGCCGATCTGACGGTCGTGATCCACGAAGCCGGCATCTACCGCTGCGCGGCTGGCGCCAACCTCTCCGTGGAGTTCCTTGGCAAGAGTGAAGAGCATGTCGAAGCCCTCCTTGCTGCCCATTCCGTAACCTCCGGCAACCACGATGGGAGCGCCCTTGAGGTTATGCTTGGCCGCCTCGATATGACGGTCGATGACCTTCACGAGGTAGTCGGAATCGGGCACGTATTTATCGACGTCGGCGATTACGACTTCGCCCTTGTAGTTCTCGTCGAGTATCTGCTTCTGCATCACGCCGCTGCGCACCGTGGCCATCTGGGGCCTGTGCTCGGGGTTCACGATGGTGGCAACTATGTTGCCGCCGAACGCCGGACGGATCTGGTAGAGCAGGTCGGTGTATTTTTCGTGGGTCTTGATGTCCTCGTAATCACCGATTTCGAGCTGGGTGCAGTCAGCGGTAAGTCCGCTTACCAGCGAGCTGGAGACCCTGGGGCCGAGGTCGCGTCCGATGACGGTCGCGCCCATCAGGCAGATCTGGGGATCTTCTTCCTTGAAGAGGTTCACCAGTATGTCGGTGTGGGGAGCGGAAGTATAGGGGAAGAGCCCGGGGGCATCGAAGATGAAGAGCTTGTCAACTCCGTAGGGGAGTATCTGGCTCTCGACTTTTCCGGTGATGCCGCTGCCGGCAGCAACTGCGTGCAACTGCACACCAAGCTGGTTGGCCAGCTTGCGGCCCTTGGTGAGGAGTTCCTGGGAGACTTCGGCAACTGTCGTGCCCTCTATCTCGCAATATACGAATACGTTGTTTTTCATAGCTCTACCCGATGATCTTTTCGTTCAACAATTCCTTGATGAGGCCTTCCACGTCGGAGTCGCTGCTGGAAAGAGTCTTGCTCTCCTTGGCCTGGAAGACTATGTTCTGCACGGCTTTCACCCTGGTAGGGGAGCCGGCTCCACCGCACTGTGCAGGGTCGCCATCGACATCGGCGACACTCCACTGGGTGAGGTTGAGGTAGGGCTTCTGCTCGTATAGATAATCGTAGGCAGTGCCTTCTGCGGGGCATTCTGCCGGGCAGGTGGCGCGCTTGTACTTCATCACCAGCTTGGCATTGCAAGGCCTGCAGGGAGTTGCGCTGCCATTCACCGTGATGAGCAGAGGAAGGGGTGCGACTACGGTTTCGACGCCTCCGTCGATATGGCGGCGTATGGTCGCCTTCCCGTCTTCGATACCAAGAATCTCTTCGGCATAGGTGACTTGGGTGAGTCCGAGCTTCTGGGCAACCTGGGGACCTACCTGTGCGGTATCTCCGTCGATGGCCTGACGGCCGCCGATGATGATGTCGGCCCCGCCTATCTTCTTGATGGCGGTGGCAAGTGCGTAAGAAGTTGCGAGAGTGTCGGCGCCTGCGAAGAGGCGGTCGGTGAGGAGCCAGCCTGTATCTGCCCCTCTGTATAGACCCTGGCGGATGATTTCACCGGCGCGGGGAGGACCCATCGTGAGCACACCTACGGATGTGCCGGGATTCTGTTCTTTGATCTGGAGTGCTTGCTCGAGCGCAAGAAGGTCATCGGGATTGAAGATGGCCGGAAGTGCAGCCCGGTTGACGGTGCCGGCTTCGGTCATGGCATCCTTCCCCACGTTGCGTGTGTCCGGGACCTGCTTGGCCAGCACGATGATTTTGTACTTCATAATTTAAATAGGTTTTAGTAATTGTCTATTCAGGATGCAAATATAGCAAAATATTTTTCATCGCCGGTTGGAGGCAACTCCAATGTAGTAAAACAAGGTGGCAAGCGACCCCAGGGCAGCGATGACATAAGTGTAGGCGGCCCATTTGAGTGCGTCCTTGGCCAGGGGAAGGGTCTCATAGGTAGTAAGGCCCGAATTCTCAAGCCAGGCTATGGCCCTGCGGCTGGCGTCTATCTCGACGGGGAGGGTGACGAAACTGAAGATGGTCGTCAGGGCGAAGAGCCCAATGCCTATCCATATCAGGTTCGGGAAAATATTTATGAAGAGGACCCCGGCCAGCAGCACCCACTGCACGGTATTGTTGGCGAAACTTACTACCGGCACCATTGCGCTGCGCAGCTTCAGGGGCCCATAGCCCTGGGCGTGCTGGAGGCAGTGTCCGGTTTCGTGGGCTGCCACTGCTGCCGCCGCTATATTGCGCTGGGCGAACACCGAATCCGAAAGGTTGATGGTCTTGTCGGCAGGATTGTAGTGGTCGGTCAGCTGGCCGTTCACCGAGCCTATCCTGACATCGCTGATCCCGTTGTCCTCCATCATCTTGGCCGAAACCTCGGCTCCGCTGGCGCTGATGGGAATCCTAGAATACTTCTTGAAACGGCTGTTGAGCGTGGTCTGCACCAGAAGGCTCAGCACCATCACAACAATTATCATAATCCATGCGAAAGAATACATAATATCCGGTTTAATCAGTTTTCATCCATAGCATCCCAGAGTGCATCCAGGGTGCGGCGGTCTTTTTTGGTAGGGCGGCCGCTGCCCTTGTCGCGCTTCACGAAGAAGGTCTCGGTCGGAGCGTGGAGCTTGTCCAGTTCCGCTTCCGGAGTGAGGTTCTCGGCGTACTCTCCCACCAGGGCGGCACCTACGCGGCTGTGCAAGGCGGCCTTAACCCTGTAAGTCAGTTCGACGGGCCCCTTGCGTATCACCAGCAGGTCCCCGGGTTTGACCTCTTTCGAGGGCTTGCTCACTACGCCGTTCACTTGCACCTTGTTGCCCTTGCAGGCATCGGTGGCGTCGGAACGGGTCTTGAAAACCCGTATGCACCAAAGATATTTGTCGAGTCTGAGCTCCATAAGCTAGATGGTTTCCAGGAAGAGGGCGTGACGTACCTGGTCCACCTTCTCCGGACATACTTTCTTAACAATTTCCAGGCCGAAACTAAGTGCGTGGCCGGCGCTGCGGCCTGTTATTATGCGCCCGGAGCAGATAGCCGGCTTAGGGCTGAAATGCGCTCCGGCCTTCTCCAGATAGCCTTCGAAACCATCGAAGCAAGTGACTTCCGCTCCGGCTATGCCCTTGAGCTGGCTGAGCACCAGTCCGGGGGCTGCGCAGATGGCTGCCACGGTGCCGCCGGCATCATAGTGCTCCTGCATCAGCTTGATTAGAGGCTTGCACTCCGAGAGGCTCTTGCTGCCGGGCATTCCGCCGGGGAAGATAAGTACGTCTCTCTCCGTGGTACCTTCGTGGTCGGACTGCAGGAAGGGAAGGCAATCATCCACGCTCACGGTTATTCCGTGGGAGGACTGCACGAAAGGCTCCTCCTTTATGCATACCAGCTCGCTGCGGAGTCCGGCCCTGCGGAGGACGTCGTTTGTGCCAAGGGCCTCGACTTCTTCGAAACCGTCGGCGAGGAATATGTAAATACCTTTCATATCTGTTTTTTTACTAACTTCGCATCGGTAAAGATAGACATTTTATGGAAGAAAAGAAACTATATCCCTTCAGACTCACACGCATCGAAGACAAGTATCCCTGGGGCAGCGAGCAGTTCCGCCTGGCGGACCTGGGCTACCGCGACACCTTCGTACTTGACGGCTGGCTTTCCGGCAATACCATGGGAGATCTGATGGAGACATACCTCGACCGTGTGACCGGCGACCACGTCTTCGACGCCTTCGGGGTGCAGTTTCCCTTCCAGATAAAGAGGATACAGGTAGATGGGAGGATGCCCCTGCGCGTCAGCCCCGACGACGAAACTGCCCGCGACCGTTACGACCATCTCGGCAAGGAGAAGCTCTGGTATGTGGTCTCGGCGGACAAGGGCTCGCGCCTGCTGATAGGCTTCCGGGACGAAACCGATGCTTCCGAGCTCTACCAGGAATGCCTGGAGGGCAATCCGGTGAAGCTCCTGAATACTCTGGAACCTCGCGCAGGCCAGTGTTTCTACATTCCCTCCGGCACTCCCCATTGCGCATTCGGCCCTATGACCATAGTCGAAGTGAGCGAATCTTCCGCCCTGGACTTCTGCCTGTGCAGTTGGGGTAATGATCTGGAGGATGAATTCGACGAGACCCTGAATTTCATCGATGCCCTGGACTTCATCAAATACAGCCAGTATCCTTCCGCCCTGCTCGCCGGCTTTGGCGGCACCGATACCGACATCCCCGGAGTGCAGAACCTCCTGAAACTGAATCAGTTCAGCGTGAACAGGGTGGCACTGAAGCAGGCCCTGAGCATAGACAATACCGCCTCCGAGACCTGCCTCGCCTACACATCCGTCAAAGGCTCCTTCGAAATCCAGACCACGCCCGACGTCTGCCCCGACAGCGAAAGGCTGCTTACCGTTTCCGAAGGTGAGACCGTGCTCATCCCCGCCGAAACCACATCATTCATACTCGCGCCCCGCTCTGCGGACGCGACCCTTCTGGAGGTGATGGTGGAAAAACTACCTTCGGACGATGAAACGTTCGATTCTCCTCGGGACGGAGGTGAGGATCTCGTAGGGGATGGTGCCGAGGATGCCGGCCAGTTCTGAAACCGTAGGGTCTTCTCCGAAGATGGTGACCGTGTCGCCGACTTCGCAGGGGATGCCGGTCACATCCAGCATACACATATCCATACAGATGTTCCCAATGGTGGGGGCGCGGTGGCCGTTCACGCTGAACGAAGCGTTGCCGCGGCCGAGGTGCCTGTCGAGGCCGTCGGCATATCCGCAGGGGATGGTCGCAATCTTGGTACCGGTCGGGGCGATGTGGCCCCAGCGGCCATAGCCGATGGTTCCGTCTTCGGGGCCGAGTTCCTTTATCTGGAGAATCTTGACTTTCAGCGATGCGACCGGCGCCAGATGCACCGAAGGCAGGGCGCTGATGCCGTAGATGCCAATGCCTAGGCGTACCATGTCGAACTGGTACTGGGGGAAGCGCTCGATACCCGCAGAGTTGAGTATATGCCACATAGGCTTGTAGCCGAGGGCTTCTCCCAGGGCGGTGGCATTGCGGCGGAACATCTCTATCTGTCCCAAGGTGAACTCGTCCTGCTCCGGATCCTCGGCAACTGCAAGGTGGGAGAAGGTGGACTTCACGCGGACGGCAGAGCAACTCTTGAGATAATCGAAGAGGGCGGGAAGTTCGCCCGTCATGAATCCCAGCCTGTGCATTCCGGTATCCAGTTTGATATGGATGGGGAAGTCCTTCACTCCACGGGCCTCCAGAACGGCCACAAGGGCCTTCAAAGACTCCAGATTGGGTATGGAAGGTTCCAGATT
>JAEEXQ010000075.1 GCA_016287875.1 Bacteroidales bacterium
TGAAGGTATCCCCCATCTATGTAATCCTCGTCACCATCATCATCGCGGTGGCCATAAGCATGGCGAAGGAGGCGCGCACGGGTAGATGATTTTCTTCCAGCTCTTCGCTACCTTCTTCCTTATCGGGCTCTTCACCTTCGGCGGAGGTGCGGCCATGCTGTCGCTGATTCAGGACCAGGTGGTCACCAAGTTCGGATGGCTCACCGAAGCCCAGTTCACCGACATCATCGCCATCTCCCAGTGCACGCCCGGGCCCATCGGGGTAAACTGCGCGACCTATACCGGATACGAAGTGGCCGGAGTGGCAGGTTCCGCCGTCGCTACCTTCGCGCTGGTGCTGCCATCCTTTATCATCTTCTACGGAATCATCACCATATATAATAAATATCATAAGACCCGCCTCTTCGGGGATGTGATGGGCGGCCTGCGCCCGGCAGTGGCCGGACTCATCGGAGCCGCCGCCCTGATACTCATGTTCCGGTTCTCGGTAGATGGCCGGGGTCCCCGCATGGAAGTCATCGAAGACAACTTCGGCGGGCCTGCCTCGTGGATAATCATGGGAGCGAGCTTCGCGGCCGCCTTCTTCTTCAAGGCGAACCCCATCCTCCTTATAATCGCAGGCGGCATTCTAGGATTAATACTATTTTAGATATATGAAAAGATTACTACTATTTGCACTGACCCTCGCCCTAGGCTCATCCTGCCTCCAGGCGAAAACGAACGAGACCGACCTCAACATCATTCCCCAACCCCAGAGCATCACCATGGGAAAGGGATCCTTCAAAGTAAAGGGAGCCAATTTCAACTACGACTCCTCTCTGGAGGGAAGGACCATCAAGGCCATCGCAGCCCTTGCAGACGATCTTTATGTTGCAACGGAGAAGGCCAGCAGCATAGCAGGTGCCACCGGAGTAAGCGCCAGCACCCCCCTGGGCTCCTTGAAGGGATTCTACTTCCTGAAGGATGGTTCCATGGGCCCCGAAGAATATAGCATCGAAATCAACGGCAAGGCAGCCAAGGTCACCGCCTCCGGCCACAACGGCTTCCTGTATGCATTGATGACCCTCAGGCAGATGCTGCCCGCCGAACTCTTCAAGAAAGAGGCCGTCAAGGGCGTCGACTGGGCCATTCCCTGCTGCACCATAAAGGACAGCCCCCGCTTCGCTTACCGCGGCCTGCTACTCGACGTCGCCCGCCATTTCTATACCGTCGAACAGGTGAAGAAGTTCCTCGACCTCGCAGCATACTACAAGGTCAACAGGTTCCACTGGCACCTCACCGAGGATCAGGGCTGGCGTATTGAGATAAAGAAGTACCCCTATCTTACGGAGATAGGCGCCTTCCGTTCCGGCACCCAGACCACCTACGACAGGAACGTCAACGACGGCAAGCGCTACGGCGGATACTACACCCAGGACCAGATACGCGAGGTCGTGGAATATGCAAACGGACTCGGCATCACCGTCATCCCCGAAATCGACCTTCCCGGCCACATGCTGGGCGCAATGGCCTCCTACCCTTGGCTCGGCTGCACCGGTGGCCCTTATCAGGTCTGGACGCGCTGGGGCGTTTCCGACCAGGTGCTTTGCGTGGGGAAGGAGAAGACCTTCGAGTTCCTATTCGACGTGCTCGACGAAATCTGCGAGCTCTTCCCCAGCGAGTATATCCATATCGGAGGGGATGAGTGCCCTAAGACTTCCTGGGAGAAGTGCCCGGCCTGCCAGGCCAAGATGGACGAGCTCGGCATCAAGGAAGATGAGCGCGGAACCCGCGGCCAGAAGCTGCAGAACTACGTTACCAAGCGCGTTCAGGATTACCTCGCCGGCAAGGGCAGGAAGATTATCGGATGGGACGAAGTGCTGGAGGGAGATCTTGCCGAGGGCGCGACCGTGATGTCATGGCGTGGCGCCAAGGGCGGAAAGATTGCCGCCGGCAGGGGCTTCGACGTCATTATGAGCCCCAACAGCCATTGCTACTTCGACTATAGGGAAGACCCTTCGGACGACTGCGTAGGTGTCAAGTTCTCCAGGCATCAGCTCCCGCTCGAAAAGGTATATAGCTACGACCCTTACGAAGACCTGGACGACACTGCCAAGACTCATATCCTTGGCGTGCAGGCGAACGTCTGGACGGAATACATCCACAACGAGAACGAACTGTTCTATCTTACGCTTCCCAGGCTCCTTGCCCTCAGCGAGGTCCAGTGGAGCGCCGCCGAGGCCCGCGATTACGGCCGTTTCCTCGCCAAGGCAAAGGGTCATCTTCCTGTCTTCGACATACTTGGATACAACTACCATCCCCTGGTGGAACCGGATCGCAAGAATTCAAAATAATTTATAAAAACAATAAATGATGAACGGCTCCCGATTCACATCGGGGGCCGTTCGCAATTCTAACCTAAAATTTAACCTATGAAAAAACTATTCGATGAAAAATATTGCGAAAATCGTGCCAAAAACGACGATTATTCGGGCTTTACACTAATTATTTTCACTTGTGCCACAGGGCGGTCCCGGCGGTCGGTTTCGACCGCTGCAATCTTGTCAATAACGTCAAATCCTTCGACAGTTTCGCCGAAAACCGTATAGTCTCCGTCGAGCTGGGCGCAGGTCTGGGCGTTCTGAACAATATAGAACTGGGAGCCGGAAGACTCCTTCATAGGGTTGGCAGCATCGCCGCGGCGCGCAGCGGCAAGAGCGCCTTTCTTATGTACATATTCGGGCACGAACTCGGCAGGCACGGTGTAGCCGGGGCCGCCGGTTCCGAAACGGTCGGCATTGGCGGGATCCTTGGTAAGAGGGTCGCCGCCCTGGATCATGAACCCGTTGATTACGCGATGGAAGAGGATTCCGTCGTAGAAACCGGAAAGGGCGAGTTTGGCGAAGTTCTCCCTATGCTTAGGGGTATTCTTGTAGAGCTTGATCTTGATGGTGCCATAGTTGGTCACGATGTCGAAGATGGGTTCTTCGGCCAGATCCGAGAATTTCTTTTCCACTTTGATAGAATCTTGTTTAGCTTGTTCGACTTCGGCTGCAGCCTGGGCGGCTTCGGCCTCGGCAGCAGCTTTCTTCTTGTTTCCGCAGGAGGCAGCGAGCAGGGCGGCAAGCGCCAGGCTCAGGGCCAGGAAAATAAACTTTTTCATGCTATTACTTGTTGTTTACGTTTCCAGTTCAGTACGGGAAGCAGGAAGGAGATGACGGCGGAACCCAGCCAGAACCAGCTGACATAGGTGTAGTCGTGCACCATAGCTCCGTTCACGCCCTCTACTATATGGTTGTCGAGCAGAAGGCCCGTCACCACGTTCTGCAGACCGGCTGCGGCATAGGATGCCATACCGACGATTCCCAGTGCGGCACCAGTTGCCTGACGGGGGACGAGGTCCACGGCCATAAGGCCTCCGATGAAGCTGATCAGCACGCCGATGGCGATACCGAAGATGACCATCGCAAGTATGTTCACCCACTTGGCGGGGCCGCCGAAGAGGAAGAGGGCCAGGGCTATGGATTCCAGGATACCGGCCACGAAGGCAGGATACTTCCTGTCGCCCTTGAACAGCACGTCGGAGAGCCATCCGGACACCACCGTACCGATGATGCCGAAGATGGGATTGACGCCGATGATTGCGGCCGCTCCGGCAAGGTCGTAGCCCTTGGCTTCCTGCAGGAAGATGGTACCCCACTCGTTGATGGCGTAGCGGCTCATATACATAAAGGCGCTGGCGAGGGCAAGGATCCACACTCCGGGGTTCTTGATGACCGCGGCCTGCATCTTCTTGGTCTGGGCGCGCTTCTGTTCGGGGCTGAGTTCATCCTTCTGCTCCACCTCGCCGGCAAGCACCTCGACCGGAGGCAGGCCCTTGGCTTCGGTAGAATCGTGGAGGAAGAAGATGATTATAAGGATGCCCAGCACTCCCGCCAGGGCGGCTCCGAAGAAGCCCCACCTCCATCCGAAGGTAGCAACCAGCATTCCCACGAAGATGAAGGACAGGCCTTCGCCTATGTTGTGGGAGGAGCTGAAGAAGCCGTAGAACGTACCCCTGATGCGCAGGGGGAACCAGCGGGAAAGGGCGATGATTGCCGGCGGGGCGCCCATAGACTGCGACCATCCGTTCACCGCCCAGCAGACGGCGAAGATGACGAAGAGGGCGGATGTGGCGAGGGTGCCCTTGAGGGCGGCGACGCCAAGTATCCCCATAGTGAAGTTCATCAGCACCGAGATCACCAGGCCGGTGGCCATGAAGCGCTTGATGTTCGAACTGTCGGCAAGGAATCCGTTCACCAGTTTGCCCAGGGCGTATGCCCAATAGAGGCAGGCGCCGATGATACCCAGCTGGGTGGCGTTCAGCAGGCCCGCGTCGATAAGCGGCTGCTTCATCACGCCCATGGAAAGGCGGCAGACATAGTAGAGCGCATAGCCGAAGGTACCGGCCAGGAAGGCCTGGATACGCAGCCGCTTATAGGTCCTGTCCACCTTTTCCGCAGGCACTTTCACTGCAGCGGGGGCACTGGCTTTGAAGAAATCTAGTACACTCATCTCTTATAATCAATCAACAAATCCTACAAATTTAATAAATTCTTCGCCAGTTATCTATTAACGAAGAGGGATACTCTCCGCTGGAGATACTCTTTGACGGAATCCCACCGGTAGTAAGGGCCTTCCACGGGCTGGAGATTTCCGATGGTGGCTTCTTCGCCGTTGAATACTACTTTCACCAGCACATCCTTCGACTTGCCCCTCTTGGGTGTATAGAACACGAACTGCAGGTTCGTAGCCTTGGGAGAACGGAAGGTCTGGAAGTAGTACACGAAATCATCCGCCGCGACGGGAAGGTAGCCGAAGCCGTCGATATCCATCGCCATAAGCAGGGCCATCATCACGTGGTCGTGGCCGAAACGCAGGTCGGCACCGCGGCTGCCGGCCTTGAGGCGGGCATCTGCCTTGGCAATCACGTCGTCGATGACGGAGCAGCAAGGAATGCGGTAAGGGAGATACTCCCTGAGGCGCTCGTAAGCATCCGTCTCCCAGAGTATCGCGAGCTCCTCGTCGGTCAGCAGTCCGCTGCAGTCGAGCCTGTCTTCCTTGGGAAGGTTGGGCTGGCTGACCACCAGCATATCGTAGTAGAAGAAGAAACTATATACGCTCTTCCCCTCCATCGCCGCAGCCGGATCCTTGAAGATGCGGCCGAGCGCGGTGTTGTACTGAGGGAATCTGCGGTAGAAGTATTCCGCGGAGCTCTCAGGATAAGGGAAGATGGTCTTGGGGCCCTTGTAGGCGAAGGGATTGTCGTTGGTGTTCGGGCGGGTGGCCTGGATGTCCAGCATGCCTTCGTGGGCATAGACTTCCGCCTTGGGGGCCTCGCGGGAGATGCTGCTGACGGCGGCGGTCATGCTCATTATGGAGCGGACCGAGGCGGAAGAGCAGGCATCCACCACGCTCCCCTTCTTGAAGGCGGAGGGATAGGTTTCCACCATGTTCCCGGCTATCCAGCTGTGCTGCTTCCATCCCAGGGGAGACAGGTCCCCCACCTTGTACTGGTTCTTCTCCCAGAAAGCTTCCATATCCTCCAGGAGCTTGAATCCGCGCTTGGTAAGATTGCCGGAGGCAGCCCCGGCGCGGAGGCATTCCAGGGGATAAGTATAGATCTTGCGGGAATACGCATAGCGGGAGCCGTGCCTGCCGTAGTGCTCTATGAAGATGGGCTCGTAGCCCTTGGGAGCGGGGCTGAGCTTCTTGGCGCTGCAGTCGTAGGGGGTCTCCAGGCCGGCGGCAAGGCTGATATCCTTGCGGACCTTCTCGCGTACGCCGGTATCGGGCTTCTTGACATCTACTATGCAGAAATGCGTGTAGAGCCTGCGCTCGCCGGCGTGGTCGTACTTCTTGTTGCCGGTGGGATAGTTCACCACGTGGGTGGTGGGATCCCCCTCTCCGCGTACGCAGAGGGTGGTGGAGCCGCCGCCGTCCATATTCAGGGCATAGCGGGGATGGAAGTTGCGCTCGATGAAGCGGGTGAGCTCACGGGCGGACATACCCTCGCTGATGCCGGGCTTGCGGCCATCCACCGCTATCATCAGGAAGTGCCCGTCCGCCGTAAGCGCGACGGCCGTACGGGGATGGCGCACTCCCTGGTGACGGGTAGAAGCTTCGTAGTTGTACTCTGCAAGCTGGGCGGCCGTGAGGGTGCTGTCCACGAAGAAAGCACCCACCGGTTCGAAGTCGTCGATGAGCATAGGAGCGCTGGTGAATATGTTGTCCCAGCTCGAGTTCGAGTAGAACTCCCTCTGCTCTTCGATGCTTTTGCCCTTGCCGTCGAAGGCGATGCTGATGTCGTGGCCGTCGTTATCGACGTACACGGCCCCTTCGCTCTTCCAGTTGGGAACGGGCTCCTTCATCACCTTGTCGTTGGGCATCTGCGAATAGAACTGCCCTCCGACGCGTATGACTACGGATTCGGGTTCATAGGCCGCATTGAGGGTAGCGACCGCATCGTTCTGACGGAAAAGATCTGAACTGACGTGCCCTTTCTTGTTCCAGGTAAAACGCAGGGCGTGGGTGGGATCGTTGGTGTCCCAATCGATTACGAATACCTGCTGAGGTGATCCGGAGATGCTCTCTACGCCTGAATAAGTAAGATAATTGATTCCTTCGGCAACCTTCTTCGAAGTCCATCCTTCGCCCGCGGGGGCTTGGGAGAACAGGTTCAGCGTTCCGTACAGGAATATAAGCAGTGTCAGTGTCAGTTTGTGCATTGTACAAAGATAATATTTGTGTTTAAATAATTATTTCAGTGTGGGCATTGCGCCGCTGAAGTCCCAAATGGTAGCATCCCAGCCGAGGGTGGTGGAAGCGAGCTCGGAAAGGGTCTTTCCGGCCTCGACCTTGCCGTGGTAAGGGAACTGGGGATAGCCGTCCTGGCCTTTTGAAGTAGAGGTCGCCGAGGTCTCAGTGCCATTCTGCTTTACCAAAGGGTGAGCGGGGCTCACATCCGGATGACTGTAATCGGCAGCAGGAACCCAGTAGGCGGTAAGTGCCATCGAAGGATTGCGGTAGCAGTCGGTAATTGTAGCTGTCGGGAAAGTAACACCTATGACAGCTCCCGAACTCCAGTTGCCGGAGCCGTGGGTACCAGGTGTAATGGAACCATTCCAAGCAACGGATTTACTGATGTCAAGGCCTGTACCGGCTATACCTATCAAACCGCCAAGGGCAAAACCGGCTCCGGAAACATCACCAGTCGCATAGCAGTTGCTGATTTCCGCGGTTCCTTGTTCGTACAGACCGATAAAACCGCCGGCATAAGCATTGGCCGTGACATTTCCGGTCGCATAGCAATCTCTTATCGTAGCGCTTCCGCTGGTAATAAGACCGACAAGGCCGCCTACATTACGCTGTCTACCTGCTACATTTCCGGTAGCGAAGCTCTTTTCAATGGTCCCGGAAAGAATCTTACCTACCAGGCCGCCAATGTCGCGTCCATTGGTTGTCTGATTGGCCACTACGGAAGACGAGCATTTGGAAATGATTGACGATGCCATATCGACATAACCCACAAGTCCACCCAAGGCAATATCTGTATCTTTTGTCGTATTCGAAGAAGTGATTGTGCCTGAGGATGTGCAATTCACCACACGACCATAGCTAACACCGATAAGGCCACCGATATTGATGGTTCCCCGAACAGTGACAGCCTCGGCAGAACAGCCAGCTATATCAATAGATTCATCAACTTGTCCGAAGAGACCACCGACGCGATCGGCGGAGGAGCTTACGCTTGTATTGATAACATGGCAATCAGAGATAACACCTGACACCTTGTTCGCATAGCCAGCAAATCCTCCCAAATGTCTCTTGCTACCGGTAACTGTAGAATTACTTACGGTTACTCCGCTGAGGCTTCCGGTAGCAGCGCCGTCGGAGGATCCTATGTAACCAGCAATGACACCGGCAGTATTGTTGCCGGCGGTAATAGTTGCATGGTCGACTGTCAGGTTCTTGACGCTTCCATGGATCACGCCGAAGAGGCTGGGATAAGCCGTGCCACTGCAACTGAAGTAGGAAATGGTATGTCCGTCGCCGTCGAAGTTGATTCCTTTGTCGAACTTACCATCCTCCTTAACATTGTTGGCAGGAACCCAACCGCTTACGGATGTCATATCGATATCGTCGATCAGCTTGAAGTACCTGGTCTTGCCGTTCTCGAGATCCTGATTCATATACACCATCTGTTCGGGAGTAGCTATCAGATAAGGATCTCCTTCTATGCCCGAACCACCGGCATAACGGTTGGGGGAGGCCCATCCGTTCTTGTTGAGCTTGATTACGCTGACCTGGCCGGGGGCGAGGACGAAATCGTTGCTGAGGACTATATCCCTCTT
>JAEEXQ010000076.1 GCA_016287875.1 Bacteroidales bacterium
TTGGGAAGACCCGGGCTATGAAAGCCCGGAAGCATCTCTATTCCACATACACAACCTTAATCTGCAGTATGGAAGTAAAAAATTCTCCGCATATGTCGGTGGTGCATTCCTGGATAACGACGGCCCATATAAAGGGCGCGAAGACTCCCATCGCAGTTATTCAGGGGTTTTTTCCAGCACTTATAAACCTGTAAGTTGGTTTTTCATTAAGATTGATGGGCACTGGAAAGAATCACACATCAATAGGGCCCCGGACAGGTGGCTTCAAACCTATTTAGTGAATAAACCCGCTTATACATACAGTGATGGCACCACATATGAGATAAGCGATGTGTCCGATTATGACAAGGAAGAAGGGGCGATCCAGAGCATAGCCGAAGTCCGTCCTTTATCCGGCTTATATGTCCGGGGCGTTGTCGGACACTCAAAGCTTGACGCCAGCGGGCTATCTTTCATAACAGAGCGTTATTTTCAGGATGGCTCTAATACCCATGAATACAAACGTGGCTCAACAGAAAAAGAGAAACGCGAATGGTGGCAATACGGAGCAGAAGCCGGGTATAAAGTAAATATTTATGGCCATTCAGTTCGCACGGATCTGGTTTTCCGAAAAATCATCGACGACTCGAATGCCGGGCGATTTAGTTTCAACGACGGTTTATCCTTCCAACTAACCGAGATGAGCGTTCCCAAGTGGAAAGAGGTTTCAATAGCGTTCGGGTATAACTTCAAAGAGCGCTATAAAGTAGACGTTAGCTGCTATCAGGCCTGGGAGAATAAAGACGACTTCAAGAAAGGGGGTATCAGAAGCCCTTCAGTCAGTCTTGGCTGGAATCTTCTGAATGAACCATATCTTGACCTGTCTTCGAGTTGGAAGAAACTGGAGGTTGAAGCATCTTGGTCCGAGACAAAAAAGTATTACTCCCTTTTCTCCGACTTTCATGATTGGAGCGGACGTTTTGATGATTTGTTAGCCACGGCGGCGTATAGGACACATCCCCCGAAAACGAATCACTTCGATATTACCGCATCGGCATCTTTTAATGCAGGAGGTGTCGTTGCAAACTTGTCTGTGTCTTGTTTTTCACATAAGGATGTGTTGATGTTATCGTATACGAACTATAGCCCCTATTCCGGGTATAAAAAAGGCGAGGAACCTTGGTATTCCATGCAAAACAAAGGCCTGGAACTGACTGCGGGGATCAAAGGATCTTCAGGAGACTTCAGCTATTCGCTTGATGGGCATTTAACCTTCTATAACAACAAAATGACCTGTTCAGAAAAAATTGTTGGCCCCATTGAGTGGATGGACGGATCTAATCTATACATAGTGGACGGAATGCCTTTCGGATGCGGCCCAGCTTATCACTATTACTGTGATGGAGAAGATATCCTTCTGGATTATGAAACCAACAAGTTTGCCGGATCCTTATTCCCTGCCCTAACCGGGGGTATCGGCGCTTCACTTGCGTGGAAACGCCTGAAAGCCACCGTTTCAGGCCATGGTTTTTATGGTAATACCATACGCCATAGCACTAGAGAAGATGTCTTGTATCGCGTTTATATGGAAAATGCCGGGACTGAGCAGAACAGCAGCCTCAAGCATTTGCCTGCATCATATATCAATTCTAGAGGATTCCTGTACTCCGACCGTAGCCTTTGGGATGGATCTTTCTTCCGAATCGACCAAATCCGCCTGGACTATTCCCTGCCGCTCAAGAGGAAGTTCTCCGCCGTCCTCTTTGCCTCGATGGAGAACTGGTTCCTCTTTACCAATTATCCGGGCTCTGACCCTGAAATGTCCCTTGCATGGGACAGCATCGGAGTCGAGACTGCGAGATTCCCTACGACCAAACGACTTATTTTCGGCATTAACGTAGGATTCTAGGATTATTGACGTCTTCCGGGATTACCTTCGGTAATCTTGAATGAAATTGCTATATTTGTAGGTTAAAAAGGAAATAATCGAACAGATATAGCAATGTACAGAACTTCTACCTGCGGAGAACTCCGCATCAGTGACGTAGGAAAGACTGTGACCCTCGCCGGGTGGGTCCAGCGCTCCCGTAAACTCGGCGGTATGACATTTATCGACCTGCGCGACCGCTATGGCATCACGCAGCTGGTGGTCGAGAACGATCTTTCCCTTGGGCGCGAATTCGTGATCCAGGCAACCGGGAAGGTCGTGGAGCGTGAGTCCAAGAACCCGAAAATCCCCACCGGCGACATCGAAATCAAAGTCGAGAGTATCAATATCCTCAACAAGAGCCTCACCCCTCCCTTCACCATCGAAGACCAGAGCGACGGCGGCGAGGACCTGCGTGCCAAATACCGCTACCTCGACCTTCGCAGGAACCCCCTGAAGAAGGCCCTGGAGCTTAGGCACCGCATCGCTCACGAGGTGCGCAACTATCTGGATGCCCAGGGATTCCTGGAGATCGAGACCCCTTATCTCATCAAATCCACCCCCGAAGGGGCCCGCGACTTCGTGGTTCCTTCCCGCATGAATCCCGGCCAGTTCTACGCACTCCCGCAGAGCCCCCAGACCTTCAAGCAGCTGCTGATGGTGGCAGGTTACGACCGCTACTTCCAGATCGTGCGCTGCTTCCGCGATGAGGACCTCCGCGCCGACCGTCAGCCCGAGTTCACGCAGATCGACTGCGAGATGAGCTTCGTGGAGCAGGAGGATGTGCTGGGAATGTTCGAAGGAATGATGCGCAGCCTCTTCAAGAACGTGCTGGACGTGGACATCCCCAACCCCATGCCTCGCATGTGCTGGTACGACGCGATGGACAAATACGGTTCCGATAAACCGGACGTGCGTTTCGGGATGACCATCCACGAAATCACTTCCGAGGTCCAGGGCCACGGATTCGGCGTATTCGACAGCGTTCCCTACGTGGGCGCCATCGCGGTTCCCGGTGCGGCCGGCTACACCCGCAAGCAGACCGACGAGCTTACCGAATGGGTGAAGCGCCCTCAGGTAGGCGCCAAGGGCCTGGTATATATCAAACTCAACGAGGACGGAACCATCAAATCTTCGGTAGATAAGTTCTATTCCGAGGACGACCTGCGCAAGGTCGCTGCCGCCGTCGAGGCAAAGACCGGCGACATGATACTGGTGCTCTGCGGTCAGAAGCGCAAGACCCAGACCCAGCTCGGCGTACTGCGCGTGGAGATGGGTGGGCGTCTTGGCCTCCGCGACCCTCACGTGTTCGCACCCCTCTGGATCGTGGACTTCCCTCTGCTCGAATGGAGCGAGGAGGATGGCCGCTTCTACGCGATGCACCATCCCTTCACCGCTCCCAAACCCGAACACCTCGACTGGTTCTACTCCGACAAGAAAGAAGACCTCGAGCGCGTATGCGCAAATGCCTACGACTTCGTGCTTAATGGCACCGAGCTCGGCGGCGGCAGCATCCGTATCCATCAGGCCGACGTGCAGGAGAGGATGTTCCAGGTACTGGGCATAGGCAAGGAAGAGGCCGAATACAAGTTCGGATTCATCATCAACGCTTTCAAGTTCGGCGCTCCCCCTCACGGAGGTCTCGCCTTCGGTTTCGACCGCACCTGCGCCCTCTTCGGCGGGCAGGAGACCATCCGCGACTACATCGCATTCCCCAAAAACAACCAGGGCCGCGACGTGATGATAGACGCACCTTCAAAGATAGATGCAGTGCAGATGGACGAGCTGTGCCTGGCTTCTACCGTGAAGACCATTGACCCATGAAAACGGGATGCCGGGAAACAGATTCTACAACACTGTCTAGTCATTTCGCTCTTTCTCGCTGCAACGGCTGGGACGGGGTTGAGATATTGATCAATCCTCTGAGTGTCAATACAAGCGGCAGTGCTATTACGGAGAACATAGCCTTCACCCAAGAAGGCTTTACCGGTTATTTGCAACTAACCCACAGTGCCACGTCATGAAAAGCTATCGTTATCTTTTGTTTGTTCTACCCGTAATTGCGGGGTGTATTCGACCAAATATGGCCGTGTATAGTAGCATTTATCTCTATAATTATAGTGAACGTGGTATACAAAGCTATCTTAAAATTGATCATCCGGATGTTGGGAGTAGCTATCCAGATACATTAGTTCCCCATACTCCTAGATTTCTGAGTATGATTGCTAAAAAGAATAATTGGATTGAGGTGTGTGGATATAAAGGGGATTGGAAAACAGTTTTCGAAACGTGGACAAGTAGTGACACCTTATCGGTGTTTATATTTGATTCAAGAGTTGTAGACACCCTATCATGGGATACTATAAGGGACAATAGATTATTTCTTTTGCGTATGGATTTGAGCATTGGCGATATATATAATCATAGGGAAAAAGGATTGTCGTTTCCACCCGACGAAAGAATGAAAGACATTCATATGTATCCCCCTTACCAAGAAATAATTGAACGTTATGGAAATAACTGAACGAGTGTTAAATGTCCCTTTCGGAGGGGTCTGCGAGCCGCAGCGGCTGGGCTGCCTCAATTGGCCGGAGTGGCCTTACAAGCCTTCGGCGGAGTTCCGCATCGGTTATGACGAGGACGGGATACGTCTCGAATGGACGGTGGATGAGCAATCGATACGCGCCTTGCAGGGGACTCCCGGCGGAGAGGTCTATGAGGATTCCTGCGTGGAGTTCTTCTTCCAGCCGGATCCCGACGACCCGCATTATTACAACTTCGAGTGGAATGCCATTGGGAATCTCTGCGTAAGTTGGAGGACCGGCCGGCACGATGCCGAGCCGGCACCTGCCGAAGTGTACGGGCTGGTGCGGGCCGAGGCGTCCTGCGGTTCGGTTCCCTTTGATGAAAGGCCCGCGGATGGGCCTTGGAAACTGAGTCTATATATTCCTCTGGCAGCCCTTTGGAAGAGCGGCTTCAAGTCGCTTTCCGGTCTCAAGGCAAGGGGGAATTTCTATAAATGCGGCGATGGGCTTTCGGTGCCACACTTCGTAACCTGGGCTCCCATAGCGACCGAAAAACCGGACTACCACCGGCCGGAATTCTTTGACTGGATAGTTTTTGAGTGAAGATTCCCGGTCAAGCCGGAAATGAAAGACAACAATGAAAAGGATAGAAAACTACGACCTTGGCGCACATAACACCTTCGGGATGAAGGTTAAGGCGGCGCTGTATATTGAGTACGACAGTGTGGACGAACTGATGTCGCTGGACTACAAGTCCCTCCCCCAGCCGATATTCCACATCGGCGCAGGGAGCAACCTATTGTTTACCAAGGACTTTCCCGGCACCGTACTGCACTCGAACATAAAGTACATCAAGTATGTGGATATGGGCCTGGACGAGGTGCTGCTGACCGTCGGTTCGGGCGTGGTTTTCGATGATTTCATCGCCAACGTGGCGGGAAACGGGCTTTGGGGCCCGGAGAACCTTTCGCTGATTCCCGGCGAGGTGGGTGCCGCTGCGGTACAGAACATCGGGGCCTACGGGGTGGAAGCCAAGGACATCATTTCCGGAGTGGTCTGCCTCGACACCAAAGACTGGACCAAGACCGTGTTCAAGGTGGGCGAATGTGGATATGGCTATCGCGATTCGCGATTCAAGCACGAGCGCGGGCGCTACATCATCACCAGCGTGCTATTCCGTGTTACGCGGAAGTATTCTCCGAAGTTGGATTATGGTGGGGTGCGGAATGCCTTGGAAGGCTATGACCTGAACGCCCTCAAGCCGACCGACATCCGCGATGCTATCATACGCATACGCAATGCCAAGCTCCCCGATCCTGCCGAAATCGGCAGTGCGGGTTCTTTCTTCAAGAATCCTGTCATCTCCCGCGAACATTTCGAACGCATTCTCAATGCGGAATGTCCTCCATCCGCGGCGGGCAAAGGGCCGGTTCCGTGCCCCGAAAAAGGGGGCCCGGATACCGGCATTGCCCGCCCGCAGGGCTCCCACGCAGACATTCCGCATTACGACCTGCCGGACGGGACCGTCAAGGTACCGGCGGCGTGGCTAATCGACCAGTGCGGATTCCGGGGGAAGAAGCTGGGCGGAGCGCAGGTTTACGAGAAGCAGCCCCTGGTGATAGTGAACGCCAGCGGAAGCGCTTCGCCGGAGGACGTACTGGCCCTTGAGAACGAAATCATTGCAAAAGTCAAGGAAAAATACGATATTGTACTCCATCCGGAAGTAGACCACATATAATATGGGAACATTCATAATCGAAGGCGGGCATCGCCTCAGCGGAGCCATCACTCCCCAAGGTGCCAAGAACGAAGCTTTGCAGATACTCAGCGCCGTGCTTCTTACCGACAAGCCAATGCGCGTCAGCAACGTACCTGAAATCCTCGACATAAAGAACCTCATCGGCCTCCTGCAGGACATGGGCGTGAAGGTTACCCGCCACGAGAAGGGGGAATACACCTTCCAGGCGGACAATATCGACCGCAGCTATGTCGAGAGCGCGGAGTTCGTCAAGAAGTGCGCTTCGCTCCGCGGTTCGGTGATGATATCCGGCCCTATGCTCAGCCGTTTCGGGGAGACCTATTTCCCCAAGCCGGGCGGGGATAAGATCGGCCGCCGCCGCGTGGATACCCATATCGAGGGCTTCGTGAAGCTGGGCGCCACCTACGAATACGACAAGGACCGCCGCGCCTATCATCTCCAGGCACCCAATGGCCTGAAGGGCTCATATATGCTGCTGGACGAGGCCTCCGTCACCGGCACCGCCAACATAGTGATGGCCGCGTCCCTCGCCACCGGCGACACCACCATCTACAACGCGGCCTGCGAGCCCTATCTGCAGCAGCTCTGCAAGATGCTGAACGCGATGGGCGCCAACATCGAGGGCATAGGCAGCAACCTCCTCACCATCCACGGAGTCAAGAAACTGCACGGGGCCAGCCACCGCATACTCCCCGATATGATCGAGGTCGGATCCTTCATCGGCCTCGCCGCCATCACCCAGAGCGAGCTTACCATCAAGAATGTCTCCTACCCCGACCTGGGTATCATCCCCGAGGCCTTCCGCCGCATAGGCGTGAAGTTGGAGCAGAGGGGAGACGATATCTACGTCCCCGCCCAGGAGAGTTACGAGATCGAGTCTTTCATCGACGGTTCCATAATGACCATCGCGGACGCCCCCTGGCCGGGCCTGACCCCGGACCTCCTCAGCGTGCTGCTGGTGGTGGCCACACAGTGCAAGGGCAGCGTGCTCATCCACCAGAAGATGTTCGAGAGCCGCCTGTTCTTCACCGATAAACTGATAGATATGGGTGCGCAGATAATCCTCTGCGACCCTCACCGTGCCGTGGTGATAGGCCACGACCATAAGTTCCAGCTCCGCGCCAACCGCATGACCTCGCCGGATATCCGTGCAGGTATCGCAATGCTGCTGGCGGCGATGAGTGCGAAGGGCACTTCCGAAATCGACAACATCGAGCAGATCGACCGTGGTTATGAGGATATCGATGGCCGTCTGAATGCCCTGGGAGCTAAGATTACCCGAAAATAATATGGACTACTCACACTTCTTCTCCGACGATGTACCGTCGTTCATGCGTTCGCCCGTGCGGGAGATTTTCCGCAAGGTGGACCTGGCGTCGATATATTCGTTTGCGGGGGGATATCCCGATGCTTCGACGTTCCCTCTGGGGGAGATGGAGGCGCTGACGAAGACCGTCGTGGAGAAGTATGGGGCCCGGGCCCTGCAGTATGGCGGGACCCAGGGTGTGCCGGAGTTGCGGGAGGCTATCTCCGCGCGCTATGGTGTCCCGGTGGACCATATACAGATTACGACTTCGAGCCAGCAGGGTATCGATGTTTGCGCTCGCGTCTTCCTGAACCCCGGCGACGTGGTGCTCACCACCAACCCGGCCTACCTCGGCGCCCTGCAGTCCTTCCGGGCATATAGGGCGGAAGTCCGGGACCTGACCAGCGCTATGGCCGGCGTCTGGCAGACTGCCCCTGACGGGACTCCGCTCCCTTCGGTCGCTCCGGCCCCTCCCAACGTTTCCTGCGTGGTCTCCGACCACTTGTCTCCGTCGGGCCCCATCCCCCTGCCCGTGTCCGGGGGTGGACACGCCCGTCAGGGGCAGTCTGCCTGCGCCGGCAAGGCGAAGTTCATCTACATAGTCCCGGACTTCTGCAATCCGTCGGGAGTGACGATGACCCTGGAGGAAAGGCAGGCGCTGGTGGAGTTCGCC
>JAEEXQ010000017.1 GCA_016287875.1 Bacteroidales bacterium
TCAAGCGTATCGACCATGTGGCCCAGGGCCTCCGTTGGCTGGATATCAAGCGTTATGGCATCGAAATCACCCGCCGTACGCTTCAGCCCGACCCTGCCGCAGGGCAGTACGATGCCGCTTTCAAGATTTTGGACGGCCAGGTGGATATCCTTACCAAGGATGATCCTCGTCGTGCCCTGCAGATTCCTCAGGACGTTGTTTCTGCCGGCTTGGAGCCTAACCCTCGTAACTAAAACAAGGAGGAAGCTATATGAAAAAGATACTTTATATACTGACGGCTGTTTCCTTTGCCCTTCTGAGTGCTTCCTGCACCCAGAAAGATGCGATGGAATCCGAGTCCATAATAAAAGATTCTGCGATCGAGCAGAACGATTTCGACAAGTGGCTGGAGCTCAATCTGCTTAGGCCCTACAATATCGAATTCAAGTACCGCTTCGCTTTGAACGAAACCGACAGGGGTTTCTATACCGTTCCTGCCTTGGTCGAAGGGGCTGTTATCTATGCGCATCTTGTGAAATACCTTTGCATTGACTCTTACGACGAGGTTGCCGGAGTGCATTTCACCCGCGGATACTTCCCCAAGATGTTCTTCCTGATAGGTGAATGGGAGTACAAGAACAATGGTCAAATTGTCCTCGGTACCGCCGAAGGCGGCAAAAAGATCATGCTTGCCGGCGTGAACTATCTTCCCAGGGTTTTCGAGGTGCTTTCCGGTGATGAACTTGGTGAGCATCTCAACCATTACTACATCAAGACCATACATCACGAGTTCACCCATATCCTGAACCAGGTTAAGGCTTACACCGACGACTTTATGAACGTAACGCCCTCTACCTATGTTTCCGATGCCTGGTCCAACACCGATGATTACCATCTCGGACGCGGATACATCACGGACTATGCCCAGAGCGAGCACCGCGAGGATTTCGCCGAATTGCTGTCGGAGTACATAGTCCACTCTCCCGAGTGGTGGGAGGCCCAGCTTGCCCAGGCCGATGCTGAAACGGCCCAGGTCCGTAAAGAGAACCCGGATGCTCCTAACGGAAGGAAATCCATCGAGACCAAGATCGAGATGGTGCGTACTTATATGTCCGAGAGCTGGGGCATCGACATCGATGTGCTCCGCGACGTTATCGGCCGCCGCCTCGGCGACGTGGAGGCCGGCAAGGTTGATCTGAATACCGTAGCAATATAGGAGGAGAAAGATATGAAAAAGATAGTATATATTTTTGCAGCGGCTGCACTTCTGCTAATGCCTTCCTGCCAGCAGTTCGAGCCCGAATTTTTCGACGAATCGGCTGCAGAGCGTGCCAATTCTTTCCTCGCGGATATACGTGAGACTTTGGTAGCAGAGCAGTACGGATGGACCCTGGATTATTATCCCAAGAAGGATTTTGCAGGTACGACCTATGCGCTTAAATTTACTTCGCAGCAGGTTACCGCCATTCACGAAAGCAACCCTTCTGTAAGCGAAACCTCGGCTTATGCACTTAAGTATGACAACGCTTCCGTGCTTTCGTTCGATACTTATAATTCCATACTTCACAAGTATGCAACACCCAGCGATAGAGAGTACCAGGCTAAGGGAGGAGACTTCGAGTTCGAAATCCGCGGCTTCAACAAGGAAACCAAGGAAATCAAGCTTGTAGGTAAGCGTTCCCGGAACGTTTGCACCCTCAGGCCTCTTAAGAAAAATGCAAAGGAATACTTTGATGCAGTACTTGCTCTTAAGAAAAAAATGGCTTACCCTGCAGGAAAAGCAACGATCGACGGGGTCGAGTATGAAGCTTACCTCAATTCCGGCAACCGTTCGATGTCGATCGGCCCTAAGGGCGCTTCCAGCGATTCTACTCAGACCGTCCGTTATGTCCTGACGGAGAATACCATCCGTTTTATGAAGCCCTTCTCGCTTGGCGACAAGGAATTCAGCGAGTGGACATACGATGCTGCCAACGAGGCTTTCTCCGAGGGCGGAGTGACATTCCAAAAGTTCTTGCCTTCCGGATATATAACTTATGAGCGTTTCCTTGGCAAGTTTACCCTGAGCTACGGAAGCGGCAGTGGCAAGTTCACCGTCACCCTTGTCGAGAACGAGAAGGATAGCTCTTTCAAGATGGAAGGTTTGTCCAATTTCTTCCAGCCGGTAATCGGCTATGACGGAGGGCGCGGACGCCTTACCTGGGAGAAGCAGACTATCGGTGGCAGTGGCTCACTCGAATACATCCTTGCTCCTTGGGACAGCAATGCCGGTTATCTGACTTGGCTGGATGGAGTCGGAATGGTTGGTGCTGCGGTAGACAGCTCGGTGGATAATTTTGTGATAGAGTTCTTCGACAATGGAGTCTGGGCAAGCGACTACAAAGTCCACGGATGGCTTGTCTGGTCTATGAATGGCAGCAGCAGCGCTGGTGCCGTTAGCAACTGGACCATGGCTTCCGGCAGTTACCAGCTCCCCGGCGACATCACTATGACCAAGATTGTCGAATAACGGTAAAGATTGAATGATATGAAGAAATATCTTAATATGATTTTGGCGGTTGCCGCCTCCCTGCTGTTCTTCTCCTGCGAGACGGAGCAGCCTACAGGCGAGAAGTACGCCGCCGCACCCGAGGTGGAGATCATCAGCAAAGATGATGTCTTCGCCGCCGAGGGTGGCAATGGAAAGATCGAGGTCAAAGCCGACGGGCCTGTATCCGCTAAGGTTACAGGCTCCTGGTTGGCCGCTTCCGTGTCCGGCGACGTAATCAACCTCAGCGCCGAGGCCAACGGATCGATCGAGTCCCGCTATGCCATTCTCGACATTACTTCCGGCAATGCCGCTTCTTCGCTCACCATCACTCAGTTCGGCCTTACCTCCGACAAGATATGGGAAGAGTCCTATGACTTCGCCTATAGCGGTGGTTCGGTTTCGCTGAACTACAGTGGAAGCGGAGTCGTGCACATTTCGATAATCGAAGGCAAGGAGTGGATCGACACCGATGTCGCAGATGGCAAGTTCATCATAAGCGCCAAGCCCAATGCATATAAGGCCCCCCGCGAGGGCAAGGTCAGTTTTGCAGTGGGCAAGAAGGACGCTGTCGAAGTCGGAGTGAAGCAAGCTGGCAATCCTGCCGGACTCAACCCCGGCGATCCCGAGCCTAAGGATTTCACCGTGGTCGATGCCTGGACTCCTAAGTATTATGGACTGTCCGATACCGACGATACCAAGGCAATAGTAGGAGTGGAGGCAGCCGAAGGATCTTCTGCCGGCCGCTACTTCATCAAGGTGGTTCCCGCTGCAGAGTACAATGCCGTAGGCGACCAGTACCTCTTCCTCAATGCCAAGGTTCACGGCTGGCTTGCCGAGAATCCTACAATTTGCAAGGATAGCGAAAAGATCGAAATAGATGCGCTCACCGTAGGTAACTATTTCATCTATGCCATAGGTGTCAACAACCAGGGTGCAATCAACTACAAATATGCTGTTGCTCCCGTTGCGGTCACCAAGGTCCTTTCTCCTTACGAGAAGTTCCTGGGCACCTGGCGGATTACCCGTGGCTCATATGAAGATACTTGGACGATAACCGAGAAGGTTCTCGACCAAAGTTACTCCATAACCGGTTTTGAATCGTTGGATGCAGATGCCGTCATTACTGCAACATTCAATGCTGCAGATAACACTATGGTAATCGCAGCTCAATCGAATGTCGGTACTTATACATTCACGAATTCCGGCGAACAAACAACCGTGACTCTTAGTCTTATGGGCGTTGTGGAGATGAGTGGACGTTTAGTTCCTGTAGGCGGTTCTTATACTATTTGCTCTGCAGCGATTACCGGAGATGGTGAAATGACCCTTTCTGCCGCAGATCCGATTAAGTTGTCCGATGGTAATACCTATGATATCGTTGGGGTTGAATTCTTCGGTAAAGAAGATCCGAATTCTAGTTCGGGCTGGACGTTTAATCATAGTACGCCCTCTAGATTCCCGTTCGTGGCTACTCAGCTTAGTCAGGGCGAAGGCTCCGGCGGTGGCGGCGGCGGTGGCGACACCACCGGCTACAACGCCTGGCTCGGCACCTGGAATGCAGGCGGCGGCAGGACCCTCGTATTTGCCCAGAAGACAGCCGGTACGGATTATACTGTTACCGATTCCGGTTTCTATGGATTCGAATACGTGGCGGAATATGATTCTAAGACGGGCGGTATTCTCCTCCACACCCATCTTGTGGGCATCGATGGTATCGATGAGTATTACTTCGGTGGTATCGATGGTGATAGTCTAAGGTTTGGCTCAGAGGATAGTGGCTATCTCATTGCCAAAGGTGTAATTGGTAACGGTGGCAGTTCTGCAACAATATCAGCTGTTCCTTTCGAGGGCAACGATGGAGGAACGGTCCAGGCTACCGCCCTTACCATCCTTGACTATCAGACGGAAGATAGTGCTGATTATGACAAGGGATGGTATGGACTCTCCGTCATCGAAGATTTTGCTATTCCTGCCAGCTTGAGTAAGGCCTCCGGCAGTTCAACGTCTGTACGTCGTGCGAATTCCATATCTATTTCGACTGGCGTTATCGAATCTTATTCCGCGGCCAAAAGCCATAAGTGGGTTAAGACCGCAAGAATCAGATAAGGCGTGAACAAGACTACTCTTCTTACGTCGGCGTTTCTCCTGCTTGCAGCGAGTTGCGCCAGGGAGAACCCCGGAAGGTTCGTACCCGCTTCGGAACAATCTGAAACTCAGGTCATTGCCGAAGAAACGCCGACCTATATAAATGTACTACTTGATGACGAGTTGACCTCCCTTGTGGAGGATCAGCTCGCATCGGGTATTTTGCGCACCAAGTCGGATGCGCTCAACAGCATTACCGAGGAACTCGGCGTGGAAAGCATGGTGCGTCTTTTCCCCTTCGCGGGAGAGTTCGAACCCCGCACCCGCCGGGAGGGCCTGCACCGCTGGTATAAAGTGACGCTCCCCGCGAGCGCCTCCGTAACCAAGGCAGTCAAGTCGTTCCAGGGCATTCCGGGTGTGGTTTCCGTCGAGGAACCTATCCCCGCCAAGCTCGACACCAACGACCCCTACTGGTCCGCCTCCGGGATGTGGGGCATCAACAATACTTCCAATCCCGGATACGATGTCAACTGCCAGCCCGTCTGGAATGAATTCACTACGGGAGATCCCCGCGTGGTAGTGGCCGTAATCGACGGCGGTATCGCCATCGACCATCCCGACCTGGCGTGGAACTGCGTGGAAAGCGGGCACTACAATTATGTGCAGAACAACGGTAGCATACTCCCTCACTACCACGGCACCCATGTGGCCGGCACCATCGCCGCCGTTTCCAATAACGGTCTGGGCGTGGCCGGCATCGCCGGTGGCAATTATGCCAGGGGCAAGCACGGAGTGAAGCTGCTTTCGCAGCAGGTCTTCGAGGATTATCCCGACGGCCGTTCCTTCTCCGGCGACTTCGATACCGCCATCAAGGAGGCGGCCGACAAGGGCGCCCTCATCTGCCAGAACAGCTGGGGTTATATAATGGATCTCGACGAAAATGGCACCATCAGTTCTCAGGAACTCAGCCGTGCCAAGTCGCTCTTCGAAAGCGTGTCATACACCTCCATCGCCCGTGCCATCGACTATTTTATAAAGTATGCGGGTTGCGACAACGACGGCAACCAGCTTCCGGGCAGCCTTATGAAGGGCGGCCTGGTGGTGTTTTCCGCTGGCAACGATGATATACAGTACGGTGTGCCCGGATGCTATTCCAAGGTGCTTGCCGTGGGTGCCATCACCAAGAGCGGCAACAAGTCGAGTTTCTCGAACTATGGCGACTGGGTTGACCTCTGCGCCCCGGGCAGTTCCATCATAAGCACCAACACCGACGGTGGCTACCAGACCCTTTCCGGCACCTCGATGGCCTGCCCTCACGTGAGCGGCGTGGCCGCTCTGCTGCTGTCGTATTTCGGCGGTCAGGGTTTCACTCCCGAAGAGCTCAAGAAGCGTCTTCTGGAGGGTGCCCGGCAGATATCCGTCTCTACCGGCAGCAAGCCTATAGGCCCTCTGGTAGATGCTTACAACTCCTTTATGGTGGGCGAAAACGTCGCCCCTCCTGTCCTGGATGCTTTCACGCTTACTCCGCAGGGGCATAATGTGAAGCTTAATTTCGACGGCAACAATGCCTATGGCTATCTTGTGCTTGCCTCCACCGATCGCAAGCAGGTGCAGAACGCCAATCTCAAGGACCCTCAGGGCAATGGCTTGATTGTCGGAAGAATCATCATATCCGAGGAATCCGAGCGCAATGCTCCCCAGGAGTACGTGCTCTCCGGCCTCACTCCCGACAGCGACTACTATGTGGCCGTGTCGTCTTTCAGCTACAACCGCAAGTACTCTCAGCTCTCCGAGATAAAGCTGGTCCACACCAACGTGAACGAGCCGCCCGTCGTGCAGATAGGGCGCGAGGGAGCGTTCCAGTTCCGCAATTTCGAGAGCATCGACATACCCTTCGCCATCGGCGACCCCGACGGAGATGAACTTAACGTGGATTTCCAGACCGACGGCCGCGCTAATTTCTCGTTGGGCGAGGATGGCAACTGGCACTTCAAGCTGCTCTGCCAGAGCGTCAAGGCTCCGGCAAGCTTCTCGGCCTCCCTTGTGGTTACCGACGGTTTCGGCGGCAGGGTGAGCCTCAAGCTGCCCTACAACGTGCTCGAGAATGTCGCGCCGGTGCTCGGCAGCGATGCTCCCAAGGTGTTGCTCGAAAAGGCGGGCGCCAAAGCCGAAATCGACCTTGACCGTTACTTCTCCGACGAAGACGGCGAGAAGCTTTCGTACCGCGTGGCTACTTTCGACAAGAAGGTGCTGGACGCTTCTGTGTCCGGGAATACTCTGTCTATAGTATCCAAGGGCGCGGAACTTTCCATCTGCGAGATCCGCATATCAGCCTTCGACAATATGGGCGCCAGCGCCCGTATGGACATACCCGTGCTGATCCGCCCCGCAGGCGAGTCCGTCTCCCTTCTGGAAGGCCAGGTGGTGAGCGACAAGCTTACCATACTTACCGGCATCGAGCCCGGCAAGGCTACGGTGAGCATAGTTTCCGTCACCGGTGCGGTGGTATTCCGCGCGGAGGGTACTTACAGCGCTTTCGAACCTTTATCCATCGACATCAGATCCCTTGCCCCCGGCATCTACACGGTGATAGTCACCGATGCTTCCGGCAAGGAAACGAAATACACCATTGTTAAGCGATGAAAAGAATAGTCCTATTCTTGTCACTGACAATCTCTGCTGCCTTCGCGGCTCCTGCCATCGCGCAGGAGTCCGCCAGCAGCGAAGCTTTCCCCTTCATCCGTTATGAGCGCAATCCGGCCCGCGCAGCAGTCGCGGGAGCGGGCAGCGCACTGCAGCTGGGGGGCTCGGCGTATGCGGCGTTCGAAACCGGCCTGGTGGCCGCCGACAGCACCCACAAGGTAGAGGCTGCGGCATCCTATGCCAAAATGGCCTCCGCCACCGGCAACAGCGGCAATATGGTGGCAGGCGCCGCAATCAGGCTCGGCAGCAAGCTCAGCCTGAGCGCAGGCTTCGCCAATCAGAAACTTGACCCCATCCAGGTCAACGGCAAGACCCATTCTCCTTCCGATATGATACTTGCCGGCGGTCTTTCCCTGGCATTGGGCAGTAATATGTCGCTTGGCGCATCCGTCAACTATGTAAAATCGCAGCTGCTCGACGACTATTCCATCAGCGGAACGGCGTTCGACCTGATGCTTAATTACCGCAAGGAGGCCCTCGGCTTAGCAGCCGGAGTGCGCAGCCTGGGCGGCAAGGTGGGGGGAGCATCCCTCCCGGCATCGGCCATCGTTTCCGGCGGGTATTCGCTTCCCGCAGGCCCCGTGGCCCTGAATGTCGTCGCAGATGCAGACTATTATCTTTCCGGCAACTGGTCGGCAGCCGCCGGAGTCGAGGCATCCGTCATGAGTCTGATCCAAGTGCGCGCAGGCTACCGCTTCTCTTCGGAGCACGCGGTCATCCCGTCGCATCTCTCCCTTGGCATCGGACTCACCCTCGGGCCCGCTTCGCTGGATCTTGCCTTCATCCCGGAGTCCGGGAACCTTGGTTCCTCCCTGCTTGGCGGCGTATGTGTAAGATTCTAGCCAGAGTTCTTCTGTGCCTGCTGGTCCTGACGGCCTGCGGGCGCAAGAAAGAGGAGCCCGTGAAGGAGCCCCAGGTGCTCAACCTGGTACCCTCCGTCATCGAGTCCGAATCCTGGCGCGAGCATACCATAACCATACTTATGGTCTGTGACCTCGAGGCAGAGGCCTCCTTGGAGCAGACGCCCTGGGCCAGCATAGCCTCCCGGGTAATCACCGGCAACGGCCAGACCAGCGTCTGCCTTCAGCTCGAAGCCAACGAGGGCGACGAGCCCCGCACCGGCACCCTGGTAGCCAGCTGCGGCAAGTCGTCGGTGCGGTGCAAGTTCACCCAGCAGCCCATAGGCTCCAATCCCGGCATATACAATTTCGGCACGGAGGAAGTCTCCTTCGACGAACTCCGGCACCAGTGCTCGGTCCGCCGTTATCCCGACGGCACTGCGAGCTTCCGCATACTGGATCCCTCCGAGGGCAAGACCGTGGTCTTCCGCCGGCTTCCCCGCGATCCCGTCCCGGGCTCTACGGTGGAATTCGACATCGAGCAGAACTGGATGAGTTCCCAGCCCCTCCGCATTCCCGTCTCCGCCACGCTGGTGAAGGCCGGGGATGGCAAGCTCTGGCTTGCCCGGGAGGACGCAGTATTCATAGTTAGGATATGACCGCGATGAAGAAGATAGCGCTTTCCATACTGACCCTGCTGCTCTCGGCCGTCTCCGCGATGGCCGTCCCCGCGACGCCCTATCCCGTGAAATACCGTCAGCCCGACGGCACCATCATAGAGCTCCGAATCCACGGCGACGAATTCTTCAGCTACACTACCTGCAAAGGTCAGGTGGTGGCGAAGGATGCCAGGGGATTCTATGTCCCCGCCCTCAAGCCCGTCCCCGATATGGCCAGGATAAAGGCCCGCAGGGCGGAAAGCAGGGCTGCCGTGCGCGGTTCCAGGCGTGGCCTGCGCCCCTCGCTCAACGGGGAAACCAGGCATTTCCTGGTGATACTGGTGGATTTCCCCGACCTGCGCTTCACCCTCTCCGACCCTCGCTCCACCTTCAGCAATATGCTCAACCAGCAGGGCTTCTCGTACGACGGGGCCACCGGTTCCGCGGGCGAATACTACCGCGACAATTCCAACGGCCGTTTCAATCCGGTCTTCGACGTCGTGGCTCCGGTCACCGTCTCCAAGGGCTATGCCGAGTATGGAGGAAAGGTGAACGAGGATATCGAAGACAAGGACGTCCCCGGAATGGTCCGCGAGGCCTGCAGGATGCTGGACGCTACGGTGGATTTCTCGAAATATGATTATGACGGCGATGGCTTCATCGACAACATCTTCGTCTTCTACGCCGGCTACAGCCAGGCTGAGGGCGCGGGGGATGATTTCATCTGGCCCCACGCCAGCGGGGCGTACGATCCCGACCTGGTGCTCGACGGGAAGTACCTGTCTTCCTATGCCTGCGGCGAGGAATACCGCGGCACCAGCGGCCGGCATCTCACCGGAATTGGCACCTTCTGCCACGAATTCGGGCACGTTCTGGGCCTTCCGGACTACTACGACACCGACAACGAGAAGAACGGCAGCACCCCCGGCCTGTACAACTTCTCCCTGATGAGTACGGGCTGCTACAACAATAACGGCCATACCCCTCCCTATCTGGGGGCGATGGAGAGATTGCAGCTGGGGTGGATTCCCTTCTCCCTGAGCACTTCCGCAGGCCCTGTGACCCTCTCCCCGGTGCAGGAGGACGCCTATCTGGCCACACCATCTTCGGTGGAAGGGGAGTACTTCCTCTATGAAGTGCGCAACGGGGAGGGATGGGACAAGTCCCTCATACTGAGCTACGGCGAGACTCCGGCGAGGGGTCTGGTAATCTATCACGTCGATCAGTCGCAGAACCCCGTCGGCACCTACACGGCCGCCGATCTCTGGGAGTTGAACTCCATAAATAACTATGAGGACCATCCCTGCTATAAGCTGGAATTGCCTTACCGCTCCTTCGGCAGCATCGGAGATATGGTCTATCCCGGCAATTATCACGTGACGAGTTTCGAGGGCACGGGCTGGGACGGTCTCAGTACCGGTTATTCCCTCTCCGGCATCAGCTACGCCTCCGGCAAGGTCTCCTTCACCCTCTCCGCCCCCACGCAGAAATCCCTGGTGGGAAGGGTGACGGGCAGTTCGGGCAATCCTCTGCCCGACGTGCTGGTTTCCAGCCAGGGCTGCAGTGCCAGGACGGATGCCTCGGGGCGCTATGAACTGGTGCTGCCGGCGTCATCTCCCGAAACCGTGAGCGTGGAGTTTACCAAGGAGATGTACCGCCCCCTGCAGCTTGCGGCCAAGTTTACCGCGGCCTCTTTCCGTCTGGACGCCACCCTCTACAGCGTGGCGGAAGGTGTGCCTGTGAACCTTAGCAAGCACGGCAGACCCGCGGGAGCCGTGGGCTTCTCGGAAGTGGCTGAGAGCTACTCCGCCACCCTTGCGGTCCGCTTCAAACCCATGGAACTGGTGGATTACAGGGGCTATACCCTGCAGAACATCAATTTCATCCTCTATGGCGATACGGCCGAGCGGGTGGATGTTTTCGTGGATTTCGATACCGAAAGGGTGCTTACCACCCGGGTGGATGCCATCAGGAGCGGAAACCGTATCAGCGTGGATATCTCCGATGCCGAGCTCCGCATTCCTGCCGACAAGACCATATTCGTAGGCATGTCGGTCAAGGGAATCACCGAGCAGTGGTGGATGGGAGTGGATTCCGACCCTGCGGTCGATGGCGGGGGAGTGATGCTCGGAGATTACACTTCCGGCGGCTCGCGCGACTGGTTCGACTCCGGCTTCAACTTCCTGATAGACTGCGATATAGTGGAACCGGTCACGGCCCTGGACGCCCTGGGCGTGTACTGGATACCTAATCCCGGCAAGGGGACCTATTCCCTGAATTCTTCCATAGAACTTAAGCTCTCCGGCATAGGCAGCGAGCTTCCCTCCAAGGTGGAATGGTTCTACGACGGCCACGCCGTTTCTGGCGGAACCCAGTATCTGCGTCAGGCCGGAAAGCACGTCATAAAAGCACTGCTGAGCTATCAGGATGGCAGTACGGAGGAAATAGAACAGACGATACTCGTTCAGTAATCAGAAAAAAAGCAGTATCTTTGCAGGATTATACTTTAGATACTGCTTTTTATAATGATGACATCCAAGGAAATACGTCAGAAATTTCTTGACTACTTCGAATCCAAAGGGCATACCGTCGTCCCTTCCGCTCCGATGGTGGTAAAAAATGACCCTACCCTGATGTTCACCAACGCTGGTATGAACCAGTTCAAGGACATCTTCCTGGGGAATTCGGTGCCTAAGATGCGCCGTGCCGCCGACAGCCAGAAGTGCCTCCGCGTGAGCGGCAAACACAATGACCTCGAGGAAGTCGGACACGATACCTATCACCATACGATGTTCGAGATGCTCGGCAACTGGAGCTTCGGCGATTACTTCAAGTCCGAAGCCATTGACTGGGCCTGGGAACTGCTTACCAAGGTTTACGGGATCAATCCCGAACTCCTCTACGCCACCGTTTTCGAGGGTAGCGCCGAGGATGGCACCGCCCTCGACGAGGAGGCCCGCCAGGCTTGGATGAAGTATCTCCCTGCCGACCGCATCCTCCTCGGCAACAAGCACGACAACTTTTGGGAGATGGGAGAGACCGGCCCCTGCGGCCCTTGCTCCGAAATCCACATCGATATCCGCACCGCCGAGGAAAAGGCTGCCAGCGGCATCCCCGGCCGCGATCTGGTGAACCAGAGCGACCCTCACGTGATCGAAATCTGGAACCTGGTGTTCATGCAGTTCGAACGCAAGGCGGACGGCCATCTGGAGCCCCTCCCGGCCAAGAACATCGATACCGGTATGGGATTCGAGCGCCTCTGCGCCGTGCTTCAGGGCAAGAACAGCAACTACGACACCGACGTCTTCTCCGGCCTGCTCGGCAAGCTCGGAGAACTCTCCGGCCATAAATACGGCGAGAGCGCCGATACCGACGTGGCAATGCGCGTCTGCGCCGACCACATCCGTGCCATCGCCTTCAGCATCGCCGACGGCCAGCTCCCTTCGAACGTGAAGGCCGGCTACGTAATCCGCCGCATCCTTCGCCGTGCAGTCCGCTACGGCTACACCTTCCTCGGCTTCAGCGAGCCCTTCCTCTGCAAGCTCATCCCTCAGCTCGTCGAAGATATGGGAGATGCCTATCCCGAGATCAAGGCCCAGCAGAAGCTCGTCGAGAGCGTCATCCGCGAAGAGGAGCTTGCCTTCCTGCGCACCCTCGACCGCGGAATCAAGCTCCTGGACGACTATATGGCCAAGAACGCCGCCACCAAGCTGCTGCCCGGCACCGACGCCTTCGTGCTCTACGACACCTTCGGTTTCCCCATCGACCTTACCGAGCTCATCGCCGGCGAGAAGGGTTACAAGGTGGATCTGGAAGGATTCCAGGTCGAGCTTGGCAAGCAGAAGGAGCGCGCCCGCAATGCCACCGCCAACGAGTTCGGCGACTGGTCCGTCTATAACGAGGGCGAGGATGTCGAATTCACCGGCTACGACACCGTCGAGCAGGCCGGCGCCAAGCTGCTCAAGAGCCGCAAGGTGGTCCAGAAGAACAAGGAGATGCTCCAGCTCGTCTTCGACCGCACTCCTTTCTACGGGGAGATGGGCGGCGAAGTAGGGGATACCGGCATCGCCATCGCTGCCGACGGAGAGGAAATCAAGATACTCAACACCGTCAAGGAGAATAACCTTACCATACATATCGCAGACCGTCTGCCCTCCGACCCGGCCGGCAGCTTCGTGCTCAAGGTGGATGCCGCCCGCAGGCAGCGCATCGCCAACAACCACAGCTGTACGCACCTGCTGGACCAGGCCCTGCGCGAGATAGTTGGCACTCACGTCGAGCAGAAGGGATCCTTCGTCTGCGACAAGTACTTCCGCTTCGACTTCTCCCACTTCGAGAAGCTTTCCGACGAGCAGATGCGCGCCGTAGAGGCCCGTGTGAACGAGCTCATCCGCAGCAACTTCCCTCTGGTCGAGAACCGTGCCGCCACCATGGCCGAGGCCCAGGAAATGGGCGCCATCGCCCTCTTCGGCGAGAAGTACGGCGACCTGGTGCGCGTGGTCAAGTTCGGCCCCAGCGTGGAGCTCTGCGGCGGTTGCCACACCTCCCGCACAGGTAACATAGGCTTCTTCAAGATTACCTCCGAATCCGCCATCGCGGCCGGCATACGCCGTATCGAGGCGGTCACCGGCGAAGAGGCCGAGGGCCTCGTGTATGGCATGCAGGACACCATCCGCACCGCCCGCGCGATGTTCGGCGGCGTGCCCGGCCTCACCGATGCCATCCAGCGCCTCATCGACGAAAACGACAACTATAAGAAGCAGATAGCAGAGATAGCCAAGGAAAAGACGGCTCAGCTCAAGAAGGAACTGCTCGCCAAGGCCGTTACGGGAAATGGCCACAATGTGGTGAGCATCGACTCTCCCTGCGACCTGGTGATGCTGCGCGACGCTGCCACTATGCTGCAGAAAGAGGCCGAAAACTTCGTGATTGCGGCCGCCTTCGAATCCGCCGGCAAGCCCCAGCTGCTGCTGATGTACTCCCAGGATCTGGTGAAGGCAGGCAAGAATGCCGGTGCCGACATACGCGAAGCTGCCAAGTGCATACAGGGCGGCGGTGGCGGCCAGCCCGGCCTTGCTACCGCTGGCGGCAAGGATATTGCAGGATTGGCTGCTGCCCTCCGCACAATGATTGACAAGATTTGAAAAGGCTCGACAGATTCATACTCACATCGTTCATAGGACCGTTCTTCGCGATCCTGCTCATAGTCATATTCATCCTGATGATGCAGTTCCTCTGGGTGTATATCGACGAGCTGGTAGGCAAGGGCCTGGGCCTGGGCGTGGTGCTGGAGTTCATGCTGCTGGGAGGATGTACCATCCTTCCCCTGGCCCTCCCGCTCGCCACGCTTCTGTCCGCTATGATGGTGATGGGTATGATGGGCGACAACAACGAGCTTATGGCCATCAAGAGCTCGGGCATATCGCTTGCCCGCGTGATGGCTCCGCTGATAGTCGCTTCGGTGGCGATCAGCATAGGCGCGTTCTACATCGGTAACAACCTGGTGCCCATAGCCTGGAACGAGATCTATACCCTGCGGGATGACATAGGCAAGACCAAGAACGAGATAAAGATCCCCGCCGGCACCTTCTACGACGGCATCGAGGGCTACGTGCTCCGCACCGAGACCCAGGATGCCAATGGAATGATGCACGGGGTGATGGTCTACGACCACACCGCCGGCAAGGGTAATACATCTCTTTCCATCGCCGATTCCGCTATGATGAAGATGAGTGCCAACAAGGACTATCTCACCTTCACCCTCTTCAACGGCACCAATTATCAGGAGAACAACACCCGTAAGTACAGGGACACCCTCCGCGAGCTCCAGCACATCGATTTCGACCGTCAGGAGCTTATCATCCCCCTCAAGAACTACAGTTTCCACAAGTCCGACAGCAGCCGCTACGGGGACCAGGTGAAGACTATGCGTCTGCGCCAGCTCAAGGTGCAGAAGGATTCTCTCGAGAAGGAGGCCGGGGTGTCGCTCGACAACCGCTACCACCAGATGCGCAGGTATGGCTCCTTCACCCTGCGTTCGCAGCTGGATACCGCGGAACTCGCTTCCCGCGCGCAATACCGCAATTATTTCGCCGACGAGAACTATCTCAAGTGGAAGAATGTCGCCAAGAAGAAGCGTGCCTATGAGCGTGCGGCCGAGAACGCCGAACGTCTCCAGAGCAATCTTCTGTCGTACCAGAGCGAGGTGGAAAGCTATTACTTTTATCTCCGCCGCACCAATATCGAGTTGCTGAAGAAGTTCGCCCAGGCCCTCGCCTGCCTGCTGCTCTTCTTCATCGGAGCCCCTCTGGGCGCCTTCGTGCGCAAGGGTTCCCTCGGAGTCAGCGCCATCATCTCGGTGCTCTTCTTCGTGCTCTACTGGGTGGTGGACATCACCGGCACCAAACTGGCGCGCGACGGCGCTATGGGAGCGCCCCTCGGGGCCTTCATATCCGCCGTGGTCCTCGGCCCTATCGGGGCCTATCTGACATCGCGGGCCATCAAGGACGCTACCCTCTTCAGCAATGATTCCCTGCTCAACTACTGGCGCAAGCTCAAGAGCAAGGTGGGCCGTTTCTTCCGTCCCAAGAGAATCGTGTTCATGGGCACGCCCGAATTTGCCGTGGCGTCGCTGGACGCCCTGCTCAAGGCCCGCTTCAAGGTGGTCGGCGTGGTTACCGTGGCCGACAAACCCAGCGGACGCGGCCTGGAAGTGCATCAGAGCGCGGTCAAGAAATATGCGGTCGAGCACGGTATCCCCGTGCTGCAGCCCATCAAGATGAAGGATCCCGAGTTCCTGGAGCAGCTCGCTGCCTGGAAGGCGGACCTTTTCGTGGTGGTGGCCTTCAGGATGCTGCCCGAAGTCGTGTGGTCTATGCCCCGCTTCGGCACCTTCAACCTGCACGCAGCCCTTCTTCCCCAGTACCGTGGTGCGGCTCCTATCAACTGGGCCGTCATCAACGGTGAGAGGATTACCGGCGTCACGACCTTTATGATCGACAAGGATATCGACACCGGCGGCATCATCCTCCGTCACGAGGTGCGCATTGGCCGCGACGATACTGCGGGTGACCTGCACGACCGCCTGATGGAGGTGGGTGCGGGACTGGTCGTGGAGACTACCGAGGGTATCTTCCAGCATAATGTCGAAACCCGCGTGCAGAGGTCGTTCGTGCAGGGTTCGGAGGTTCTGAAGCCTGCGCCGAAGCTTACCAAGGAGAATACGCGAATCGACTGGAGCCGCAGCTGCGAGTCCATACGCAATCTCGTCCGCGGCCTCAATCCTTACCCCTCCGCCTGGACCACCCTAGTCCGCGACGGCAAATCCACCGACGTCAAAATCTTCGCCGTCGGCCCTGCTGCGATTGGTGTTGCGACGGGGCAGGGCGTACCCCCTGAAACCCATGCCACCCTCGGCAATGTAAGAGGGGGGACCGCGTCAGCGGTGGGGTCGAGCGCAAGCGAGACGGTTGAAGGGGGTACCCCTGCCCCGTGCGGCAGTGTAAGGGCCGACGGCGGGCGTCTGCTGGTGAAGACCGGAGACGGCTGGGCGGAAGTGAAGGAACTGCAGCTTGCGGGCAAGAAGCGTATGGCCGCCGATGCCTTCCTGCGCGGATTCCGTGAAATAGAGACATATAAGTTCGTATAATGCCGAAGTATGTATTCAACCCCATCACACTGGTTTACGAGGTCCGCGAAGAACCCCGCTATGCCCGGCATTTGCGCACTGCAGCCTTCGTGCTGATATCCGTCGGACTCTGCATACTCTACTTCTGGCTCTACACGTCCGTATTCGGCTTCGACCTCCCCAAGACCGCCCGCCTCAAGCGCGAAAACGCCCGCTGGCAATCCAAGATAGCTCTCGCCGAAAGGCAGATGGACATATTCGAAGAGAAGCTCGAAGGCATCGAGGAACGCGACGACAACGTGTACCGTTCCATCTTCGGCCTGAACGTGATCCCCGAGCAGGTCAAGGAGGCCAAGCAGGATCCCGGGGCCGACCCCCTGACCGCAAGGCTGAACGCCCTCACCAAGCGTGCCTACGTACGCACTATGGCCCTGGACGAGGTGTACGGAATCGCGGTGAATGCGGGAGATATGGTCTCCCACATCCCCGCCGTGCCCCCCATACTCCCCAAGAAGGGAGCCTTCCATATGGCGAGCCCCTTCGGCTACCGCACCGACCCCGTGTACGGCGGAACCCGCTTCCACGCAGGCCAGGACTTCGCGGCGGCGGTGGGATTCCCCGTGTATGTGACCGGCGACGGTGTGGTGGAGAAGGTGAATTTCGGATTCACGGGCTATGGCTACGAGGTGATAGTCGATCACGGATTCGGCTACAAGACGCGCTACGCCCACCTCAGCCGCATCGACGTGGCCAAGGGCATGAAGCTGCTGCGCGGGGACCGCATCGGCTCCGTGGGCCGCACCGGCAAGGCCACCGGCCCGCATCTGCACTACGAGGTGCTCTACAAGGGAAATGCTATCAATCCCTACAGCTATATGAACCTGGATATGTCGGTCGAGGAGTACATCGCGATGATTACCCGCCGCCGCGAGGAATCCGGGCCCAAGACCAAATCCACCCTCGAACTGCTTAAAGGACACGGACGATGAAGATGAAGACCTACATATTCGATTCGGCCGCCGTGAGCGTGCGCAAGTTCACCAGGTCGGCGTGGACGGTGCTTTCCACCGTGCTGCGCCTGGTGCTGGTGTCGCTGGCCCTGTTCATAGCGCTGTATCTTGTCTTCTCCCTTTTCATCAGCACCGACACCGAGAAGAATCTCCGCCGCGAGAACAAGCTCTACGAGAAGGCCTTCGCCGACATCCCCGCCCGCCAGAAACTCCTCTCCGAGTCCATCGACATACTCAAGTGGAAGGACGGGCGCATCTACGAGGAGGTCTTCCATACCAATGCCCCCGACCCCGATCCCGTGGGCTCGCTGGACTTCCTTTTCGGAGCGGATACCATCCCCGACGGGAAGATAGTCACCTACACCACCCGCAAGGCCGATGCCCTGCTGCAGACGGCCCTCAAGGTGGATGAGGCCTTCGAGAAAATCTACCGCACCCTGGCCTCGGAAGGTTTCGCCATGCCGCCTATGAGCCTCCCGGTGAAGGATGTTTCTTCCCCGCAGATAGGCGCGTCCATAGGCTCGAGGCTGAATCCCTACTACAAGACGGAGGTGAGCCACCATGGGCTGGATGTCATCGTCCCCCAGGGCTCGTCGGTCTATGCCCCGGCCGAGGGAACGGTGGAGAGGGTGGTGCGCTCCTCGAAGGGGGACGGCAATACCCTGGAGATACGCCACACCGGCGGATATGTCACCCGCTACCTGCATCTGGCCGAGATTTTCGTCTCCGCCGGGCAGAAGGTCCGCAGGGGAGGGAGGATAGCTACCGTGGGTATGTCGGGCAATGCGTACGCCCCGCATCTGCATTATGAGGTGCTGCGCGATTCCCGCCTCTGCGATCCGGTTAACTACCTCTTCGGATCGGTCAGTCCCTCGGAGTACGCCAACTATCTGTATATGTCGATAAATACCCGTCAATCAATGGATTAACATATGAGCAAGCTTTTCTACACCATCGGAGAGACCGCTGAGATCCTGGGAGAGAATGTCTCCCTGGTCCGCTACTGGTCCGGATATTTCGGAAAGTATCTCAAGAACTCTCGCACCTCCAGGGGGGACCGCCGCTATATGCCGGAGGATGTCGAGACCTTCAAGCAGATCCATTTCCTGGTAAAGGAGAAGGGGATGACGCTGGAGGGCGCCGCCAAGCAGCTGAGCGCCGAGAGGCATAAAGTAGAAGGGCGGGTGAAGGCCCTGGAGTCCCTCAAGGACATCCGTGCCCAGCTTGCTGAAATCCGTAAGACGCTATGAAAGTAAGAGACATCATAGCCGCGGTCGAGGAGTTCGCTCCCGCGGCCTTGCAGGAAGAATACGACAACACCGGCCTGCAGATCGGCTCCCCGGACCAGGAAGTGCACGGGGTGCTGGTAGGATTCGACTGCACCGAGGCCCTGGTCGAAGAGGCTCTCGGAAGGGGATGCGATATGATAATCACCCATCATCCCCTGATTTATCATCCTTTGCGCAGCATCTGCCCTTCGGATCCCGTTGGCGCGGCCGTGATTGCCGCCGTCAAGGGCGGGGTTGCGGTTTATGCGTCGCATACCGCGGCGGACAAGACTCCCGACGGAGTCAGCTGGGCCATGGCCCGCAAGCTGGGGCTGGAGAATGTGAGGGTGCTGGCGCCCCAGATGCCCGGTCAGGCCGGGCATGACGGTCAGGCCGGGCATGACGGTCAGGCCGGGCATGACGGTCAGATTGGTTTCGGCGTGGTGGGGGATCTGCCCGAGGCGCTGCCTGCCGCCGAGGCGGTGGCCCTGGTCAAAAAGGCCTTCGGAGCCCCCGTGGTGCGCACTTCCGCCCTCGTAAAAGAGCCCGTACGCACCCTCGCGATGTGCGGAGGTTCGGGCTCGTCCCTGATTTCCAAGGCTATCGAAGCCGGTGCCCAGATGTATATCTGCGGCGACATCTCCTACCACTGGTTCTTCGTTCCCGAAGGCTTTATGGTGGTGGATACCGGCCATTTTGAGAGCGAAGTGGAAATAGTGAGGGTCCTTCTTTCCGTTATACGGAAAAAATTTCCTAACTTTGTATCCCTTATGTCCGATTGCATCGGAACGGCAAACCCGGTAAATTATTTGTAACAAATATGGCAACCAAGAAAACAGTAAAGAAAGTCGAAACCCCGAACGATTCGAGGGAGACCTTTGTCAGTCTGTCGAAGACTTTCGCAGATTCCGACCTCAGCGTAGCAGAGAAGCTCAAGGTGCTCTACCAGCTCCAGGCCGCCGACAATGAAATCGGCAAGCTTATGCAGCTGCGCGGCGAGCTCCCCGCAGAGGTTTCCGCTCTCGAGGCGGAAATCGAGGGCTACAAGGCCAAGATCGGCAAGCTCGGAGAGTCTATCAAGAGCGAAGAGGCTTCCATCGAGGCCAACAAGGCCAAGATTGCCGAGCACGAGGCTGACATCGCCAAGTACAAGGCCCAGATCGAGAACATCGCCAACAGCCGCGAGTACGACTCGATCAGCAAGGAGCTCGAGAACGAGAACCTCCTGCTCCGCATCGCCGATAAGTTCATCAGCGAAGCAAAGGAACGCATCGAAGACGACAAGCGCCAGATAGAGGAACTCGAGGAGAGGATCTCTGTCCGCAGCGAGGACCTCGCCGCCAAGAACGAGGAGCTCGCAGCTATCGTCAGCTCGACCGCAGACGAAGAAAAAACCTACACCGAAAAACGTAACGCCCTTGCAGCCAAGCTTGATTCCCGCACCATGAGTGCTTACGAGCGCATCAAGAGCAGTGTCCACAACCACCTCGCAGTTGTCCCCGTGTACAACGGAGAGGCCTGCGGCGGTTGCTTCAACACCATCACTCCCCAGAGGCTTGTCGATATCGCCTCCGGCAGCAAGCTGGTGATCTGCGAACACTGCGGACGCATCATCGTAAACCCCGAAATCTAGCCTGAGCAATGGCGGAGCAGAAAAATCGCAAAAAGACCCAGCCCGGCATCGAGACACTCGGACTTGAGATAGGCAACCGTCCTCCTCAGGCCATCGAGGCGGAAGAGGCGGTGCTGGGTGCGATGCTGCTCGAACCCTCCATCGTGGATTCTTCGATGGCGGAACTCTCCAAATCCTGCTTCTACGACCAGAAAAACCAGATGATATTCGAGGCAATGAGCAGCCTCGTCAACGAGCATACGCCCATCGATATCATCACCGTGAGCGACAGGCTCAAGGCCCAGGGCAATCTGGAAGCGGTGGGAGGCGCCGTGGTGCTGGCAAACTACTCCGAAAGGGTGGGCGCCGCCGCGCACATAGAGTACTACATCAAGATCCTCAAGCAGAAGACCATCCAGAGGGACCTTATCACCGCATCCTACTCCATCCTCCGGACCGCGTTCGACGACTCCACCGACGTGGACGACCTCATCGACATGGCCCAGTCGAAGGTGTACGATGCCGTGCAGAACAGCGTCCGCAAGGATGTGCAGGAGATTGGCTCCGTGCTCAACGAAGTCATCACCGACATCCAGGAGCGCCAGGAGTCCACGGGCCTCAGCGGAGTGCCCTCGGGCTTCCCCACGCTGGACCATATCACCCAGGGCTGGCAGCGCAGCGACCTTATCATCCTCGCCGCCCGTCCTTCCGTGGGTAAGACGGCCTTCTCGCTCAACATCGCCCGCAATGCGGCGGTGGACCACCATATGCCGGTGGCATTCTTCTCGCTTGAAATGTCGGCGACCCAGCTGGCCAAGCGTCTCGCCGTAAGCGAGACCGGCCTCAGCGCCGACAAGATAAAAGGCGCAATCAAACTTGAAAACTATGAATGGGAGCAGCTGGAATACAAGATCAAGGATCTGGCTAAAGCTCCGCTTTACATCGACGACACTCCCAGTCTTCCTTTGATGGAGTTCCGCACCAAGGCCAAGAACCTGGTGAAGAACAAGGGAGTGAGGCTGATAGTGGTCGACTATCTCCAGCTGATGCAAGGCCCTGCGGAACTCCGCGGCCTTCGCGAGCAGGAGGTGGCAGCTATATCAAGAACACTGAAAGCTACGGCCAAGGAGTTGGACATTCCCATCATCGCACTTTCCCAGCTTTCCCGCCAGTCCGTGCAGCGTACGGGCGGCGCCGGCAAGCCTCAGCTCAGCGACCTCCGCGAATCCGGTTCCATCGAACAGGATGCCGATATGGTCCTCTTCATCCACCGCCCGGATTTCGTCGGACTAAGCGACAATCCCGAGGACAAGGAGAAGACCCAGATCATCATCGCCAAGCATCGTAACGGTGAGACCCGCGATATCGATATGGTCTTCAAGAGCGAGCGAGTAAAGTTCATAGAGATGGACGAAGCCCTCGATATCCAGGCACAGATGATGTCCGGACGTACGGTGGGCTCTGCAATGAACAACGAATTCGAATAAACTATGGCATCTCCTGAAATTTCCCACACTGGGAAAATCGTGGAAATTACCCCGGACTCTATCACGGTCGAAATCGTGGCGGAGTCCGCTTGTGCATCTTGCCACGCCGCCGGCCTCTGCCATACGGCCGACGCAGCGCACAAGCTGATCACCGTGCCCGCCACCCTGGGCGACTGGAAGCCCGGCCAGGAGGTCGATGTCTTCCTCAGGCGCTCCATGGGTTTCAAGGCGGTATGGCTCTCATATGCCATCCCTCTCGTGGTGCTGCTCGCGGTGCTTCTGGGCCTGCTTTCCTTCGGATTCGGCGAACTCCCCGCAGCGCTTATGGCCATTGGGGCAGTGTGCCTCTACTATCTGGGCCTGATGCTTTTCAGGGACAAACTTAGAAATGAGTATTCTTTTTACATAAAGGAAAAATGAATTCAATTGTTATTTGGACTATCGTGATTCTGGCGGGGCTCGGTCTCGTGCTCGCAGTGGTCCTCTTTCTTATCGCCGAGAGTTTCAAGGTGGAAGAGGATCCCCGCATCGAGCAGATCGAGAAGGCCCTTCCGGGGGCGAATTGCGGCGGTTGCGGCTATGCCGGATGCCACGCTTTTGCCGACACGGCCGTGAAGGCGGCTGACCTCAGCGCCCATTTCTGCCCCGTAGGCGGGAACGAGGTTATGAAGAAGGTCTCCGCCATCCTCGGTTATGCCGTGGTGGAGAAAGCGCCTCAGGTTGCCGTAGTGCGTTGCAACGGCACGTGTGCCGCGCGCCCCAAGGTTAATGTTTATGACGGTGTGCAGAGTTGCCGCGTGAAGGCTGCTCTCTACAGCGGGGACACTCTTTGCTCCTTCGGGTGCCTGGGTTGCGGCGACTGCGTGTCTGCCTGCGAATTCGGCGCCTTGAGCATGGATTCTGAAACCGGTCTTCCGGTGGTGGATGAGAGCAAGTGCGTTGCCTGCGGCAAATGCGTCAAGGCCTGCCCCAAGGGCCTCATCGAGCTTCGTGCCAAGGGCCCCCGCGGTATGCGCGTCTATGTGGATTGCCGCAATCAGGACAAGGGCCCTGCTGCCAAGAAGGCCTGCGCCAACGCCTGCATAGGCTGCGGCATATGCGTCAAGACTTGTACCCACGACGCCATTGTGCTCGAGAACAACATCGCCTATATCGATTATTCCAAGTGTAAGCTTTGCCGCGAGTGCGAGGCTATGTGCCCTACAGGTGCCATCCACGGAGTCAACTTCCCCAAGGAGCTTGACCGCGAGGGCATCAAGGCCCGTGTCGCCGCCCGCAATGCCGCCGCAAAGGCCGAAGCTGCGAAAAAGGAGGTAAGCAATGAGTAAGATTACATTCAGCATAGGCGGCGTCCATCCCGACGATGCCAAGATCGCCCGCGGCTGCGCCATCGAGGTGCTGCCCCTGCCCCAGACACTCTATGTGTCGATGGCCCAGCATCTCGGAGCCCCCGCCAAACCTATAGTCGCAGTCGGCGACAAGGTGCTCACCGGGCAGGTGATTGCCGAACCTGCGGGATTCATTTCCGCCTTCGTGCATTCTCCCGCATCCGGTACCGTGAAGTCCATCGGCCCCCGCAAGGACCTGGCCGGTAACTATATGACCCATATCGAGATAGCCGTCGAAGGTGACGAGTGGGTCGAGGGCGTGGATCTTTCCGATACCCTCGTGACCGAAATCCCCGAGGACCGTCAGTTCATTCTCGACCGCATCAAGGCCTGCGGCATAGTGGGTCTGGGCGGTGCCACCTTCCCCACCCACGTCAAACTCAATCCCGCCCCCGGCAGCAAGGCCGAGTGCCTCATACTGAACGGCGCGGAGTGCGAGCCCTATCTCACCAGCGACTTCCGCATCATGCTGGAGCGTACCAAGGAGATAGTGGTGGGTGCTGCCATCATGCAGAAGGTGCTCGGCGGATGCCGCACCGTCATAGGTATCGAGGAGAACAAGCCCGAGGCCATCGAGGCTATGCGCAAGGCCGTTTCCGAACTCCCCTACAGCATCGAGGTGCTTCCTCTCAAGAAGAAGTATCCGCAGGGAGGCGAGAAGCAGCTCATCCAGGCCGTGATGCGTCGCGAGGTCGCTTCCGGCGGCCTGCCCATCAGCGTGGGCGCAGTGGTGCAGAACGTGGCCACCTCCCTTGCAGTCTATGAGGCCGTACAGAAGAACAAGCCTCTCATCACCAATACCCTGACCATCACCGGCAACTGCCTGCCCGTGGAGAAGCAGCACAACTACCTCTTCCGCATTGGTATGCCCCTGAGCTACATCGCCGAATATGCCGGCGGAGTGCCCGAGGGTGCCGGCAAGATAATCAGCGGTGGCCCTATGATGGGCCGCGCCATCGCCAATCTCGATGCCGCCACCGTCAAGGGTTCTTCTTCCTTGCTCTATCTTAGCGCAGAGTCCACAAAGCGCGGAGAGGAGTCTATGTGCATCCGTTGCGGGCGCTGCGCAGATGCCTGCCCTATGGGCCTCGAGCCCTTCCTGCTCAACCGTCTCTACAAGGCCGGCGACGTGGCCGCCCTCGAAGAGAATGCCGCCCAGGATTGCATCGAGTGCGGGTGCTGCCTCTACAGCTGCCCTGCCTATATTCCTCTTCTGGATAATGTTCGTCAGGCCAAGGGTATGGCCCTCGGAGCCATCCGTGCCCGTGCTGCTAAAAAGTAAAGAATATGGCATACATAGTATCCCCCAACCCCCATATACATGCAGCCGTCAGCACCAAGAGGCTGATGCTGGATGTGATTATAGCCCTCTGCCCGGCCGTAATCGTCTCCTTCCTCTTCTATGGATTGAGCGAAATGGCCATCATGGCAGTCAGCGTGGCCTCCTGCGTAGTGCTGGAGTGGGCCATCACCAAATATATGCTCAAGAAGCCTTCCACCACGGGAGACCTCTCGGCGATAGTCACCGGTATGCTGCTGGCTATGAACCTCCCTCCGACCTGCCCCCTGTGGGTGGTGTTCATCGGTGCGGTGGTTTCCATCGCCGTGGCCAAGATGACCTTCGGCGGCATAGGGCAGAACATCTTCAACCCCGCCATCACCGGCCGTGTGTTCCTGCTCGTGTCCTTCCCGACCTTTATGACCGACTGGACCGTCCCCGCAGGCTTCATCTCCAATGTGGATGCCTTCTCCGGAGCCACCCTGCTGGGCCAGGTTCCCATCCTGGGCGCCCTGGAGGCCGACAAGCTCGTGAATCTGCAGACACTCTTCCGCAACATAGGAGGTTCCGCAGGTGAGATTTCGGCCCTTGCCCTTCTCGCAGGCTGGGTGTATCTGCTCGTCCGCAAGGTCATCAAGCCCTGGATCACCCTCAGCATCTTCGCGACAGTGGCCGTCATCGCGGGCATCTTCCATATGGTGGATCCCGCCCAGTACACCGGCATACTCTTCAACCTCCTCACCGGCGGTGTCATCCTCGGTGCCTGCTTTATGGCCACCGACTATGTCACCTCGCCTATGAGCGCCTGGGGCGGAGTCGTGTTCGGCGTCGGAATCGGTTTCATCGTGATGATGATCCGCTACTTCGGCTCCTATCCCGAGGGTATGTCCTTTGCCATCCTTCTCATGAACATGGCCGTGCCGCTCATCAACATGAAGTTCCACCAGCGTAAATTCGGGAGGAAGTAGATATGGCAGCTAAATCTTCACTTCTCAACATGGCCCTGTGCCTGACCGCGGTCTGCCTTGTTTGCGCCGCCGTGCTGGGGATAACCTACTCCGTTACCAAGGAGCCCATCGAGGCCGCTGCGGTGGCCGAGGCCCAGGCATCCATCGCCAAGGTACTTCCCGAGGGCGGAACCATCTCGGAGGAGATGACTTCCGAGGCCGAAGGAGTCCTCGGTTACTACGTACAGACCGCTGCCGACGGTTCTGTGTCCGCCTACGCCGTAAAGTCGGTCGCAGGTGGTTTCGGAGGCCCTCTCACCCTTATGGTGGGCGTGCTCCCCGATGGCAGCATCTATAATACTTCGGTGCTTTCGCATTCCGAGACTCCCGGCCTGGGAGCCAAGTGCACCGAGGAGGATTCTCATTTCCGTACTCAGTGGAAGGGCTTCTCGGGCCGCCTCGCCGTCACCAAGGACGGTGGCGACGTGGATGCCATCACCGCTTCCACCATCACTTCCCGCGCTTACACCAAGGCCGTAGCCCAGGCTGTCGCGCTGGTAAAATCATTGGAGGACTAAGCTATGAGTAAGTTTTCATTGATCACCAAAGGCCTCCTGAAGGAGAACCCTACCTTCGTGCTGGTGCTGGGTATGTGCCCTACGCTGGCCACCACCACATCGGCAATGAACGGCCTTGAGATGGGCCTTGCGACTATGTTCGTGCTCATCCTCTCCAACATAGTGATATCCCTTATCGCCCCCGTGGTGCCGGACAAGGTGCACATCCCCGTCTATATCGTGGTCATCGCCACCTTCGTGACTGTGCTCCAGCTGCTTATGCAGGCATTCACCCCGGATGTCTACAAGACCCTGGGCCTCTTCATCCCGCTCATCGTGGTGAACTGTATAATCCTCGGCCGCGCAGAGGCCTTCGCCAATAAGAACGGCGTATGGGATTCCGCCCTGGACGGCATAGGAATCGGCCTCGGCTTCACCGTCTCGCTGACCGTCATCGGCATAGTGCGCGAGATACTCGGCAGCGGTGCCGCCTTCGGTTTCAAGTTCATCAGCGGCGACGGCATCCTGGCCTTCGTAATGGCCCCCGGCGCCTTCCTGGTACTGGGCTATCTGATGGTTCTCTTCAATAAAATCGCTAAAAAGTAGGTCGCCATGGAATATTTGCTAATCATCGTTTCGGCCATCTTCGTCAATAACATAGTACTGGCGCAGTTCCTCGGTATCTGCCCCTTCCTGGGCGTGTCCAACAAGCTCTCCACCGCATCCGGAATGAGCCTGGCCGTGTGCTTCGTCATCACCCTGGCGACAGTGGTCACCTATCTTATCAACAAGTTCCTGCTGGTGCCCTTCGGCCTCACCTTCCTGCAGACCATAGCCTTCATCCTGGTAATCGCGGCCCTGGTGCAGATGGTAGAGATCGTGCTCAAGAAGGTATCTCCCGCCCTCTATCAGGCCCTGGGTATCTTCCTGCCCCTCATCACCACCAACTGCGCAGTGCTCGGCGTGGCCATCAACGTCGTGTCCAAGGAATTCACCTTCGGCGGCGAGGCTCATATGCTCGGCCTCGGCGAAGCCACCGTGTACGCCTTCGCGACCTCGCTCGGCTACGGCCTCGCAATGATACTCTTCGCCGGAATCCGCGAGCATCTCTCCCTCAACGAAGTGCCCAAGGCCTTCAAGGGACTGCCCATCGCCCTTATCTCCGTGGGTATCATGGCATTGGCTTTTCTTGGATTTTCGGGGATTGTTTAAGAGACTCGAAAACAGGTAAATAGAATTCTTTTATGCGGGCGGCGTTGTAAGAAGATGCCGCCCGTATTGCTTTCTCCGTGCTACGGGGGAGGGTCTCGTAAAGCAGCATCCCTCCGCCCAGGAATGCGGCCAGATAGAGCCCGGAAGCTATGCAGCCGGCTCCCAGCGCCAGGATAGAGCCTTCCACCAGTAAGTCCTTGCCGGCCGCCGGCCATTGCCCTGAATATGCGAAGCCGGCTCCTGGCAGTATGCTAAGCAGCATCGCGGCATCTCCGCTTTTCTTCCGGGGCTGCCCTTCGGGAATCAGGCCGCGTAGGCCCGGAAAGCTGGTTTCGGCAGCTTCGTCCAGAAGGGACAGGAAGGAATCCATATCCTCGGCTTCGTAGGCCAGCAGGAGTTTGCGCCTTAGGAGCTCGGTGCGCCCGGCTGCGTCAAGGCTGAAGGAGGAAATACGGCAGAGGGTTTCGTAGGCGCGTGCATACTCTCCCGCGGCCTCCAGGTATGCGGCCTTTTCCATCAGCAGTGCGTTCTGAGCCGCCCTGCCGCTGCCCGACCAGCAAGCCAGTTCGCAAAGCGCGGCCGACAGCTCCGGGGACTGGCTTTCCTGGGCATTCAGGCTAGAACTGATGCAGAGGAAGGTGCAGATTGAACAGCAGAGTAGCTTTCTGAGCAGATTCATAACTTTCTTTGATGACGGAAACCGATACGGCGCTGCCGTAGATGTTGGCTATATGGAAGAGTGCGAAAAGCGAGCTGAGGCTTATGGTGCGCCAGTCGCCAGGGCCCAGTTTCGACCAGGATTCAGCAGCTATGGCGCCCAGGGCCCCGACAATCAGCAGGGTGGACACTCCGCTGCGGAGATCCCCCGCATATATCTTTCCGGAGCCGGGAATGATGGCCGACATCGCCCCGGCAATCCAGGGGCTTTTGTCTTTGTATCCCGGAAGCTCGGGCCGGGCGTTCCAGAGCTCGGTGAAAGACTGGGCCTTCGTGTGGTACGGGCTCGAGGACGGAAGCTCGGAAAAACACTTCGCGGCGAGGGCGAAGTCGTGGATGTCGTAGGCCAGCACGCCCTTCAGATAGCGCAGGGTGTCGGAATCATTGAAGAGACCGTCCGTAAACAGCAGGACGGCGGCATCCTTGTAGAGGCGAGAGTTTAGGGCATAGGAGAAGAATTCGAGCCTGTCCCCGTCCAGCGCCAGGCGCTTCCCGGAGTATTCCGGATAAGAGCCGAGGGAGAAGGCGGGGGTGTAGAGTTCCGCCGTCTTCCGCCTGAGTTCGAAAAGGCCTCCGGAGCGGGAGATGGTGGTGGAATTCATCATCCTGTCCACCAGGGAGAGGGGCCCGTGCGCCTCCGGCCAGCGTGGGTCGGCAGCGGTCTGGGCGGCCGCTGACTGGGCAAACACGGCCGCCAGCAGGAGGAACAGGATTCTCATTTCTTTCCTTTGACCATAGATTTCAGTCCGCTCTTAAGGTCCACCGGCTTGGCGTCGGAGGGTACGCGGAAGATGTGCCCGTCTGTCCTGTGGTCGATTTCCAGGTTCCTGTAAAGGTCCAGGCGGACGGTGGAATCGTTCTTTTCTTTCAGATAAGAGATTTCCGTCACCCTCATAGGGAACGCAAATCCCTTCTCGACCTTGTAGTTCGAGAGGTAGGTCTTGGTTATTATCTTCCCCTTCTTGTCGAAGTACGCGCAGTAGATGGGGAGATAGTCGCTGTTATATGCAATCTCTACCCGTGCGCAGACGGCCTCGCTGCTGCGTGGCTCGAAGGTCCGCACTATGTAGTCCCCGTCCTTCTTGGTAGATTTGGGGAAGAACCCTTCGCGGCTGAGCCCCAAGTCATCGGGCCCGAATTCGGCGAACTGGAACAGAAGCTCGTCGGAGGCCTTCATCATATCGGGGGCCAGCGACACCACTTCGTTGGTGGCAGGGTAGTAGAACTGCGAAAAACCGAAGGCGGATGTGGTGGAGTAATAGGATGTCCCATTGGTCTCCCACAGTATGTTGAGGTCCCCGCCCTTGGTGTAATAGATTTTTTTATCCGTCTTCCTCATCTTGCCTTTGGCGACCGTCTTGGTCTCGACATCGACGTGGAAGAAGCGCTGGGCCTGCAAATCCAGGGATCCTAGGATCAGCAGCCCGGCAAAGATAAAAAAGAGGCGGCCGGTACCGACCGCCCTATTGCTTATATTCAGCATTCGCTAGATCCACATTATGAATGCGGGATTGTCCAGATAGCTTGCACTTCCCTGGATCAGGTCGATGATCAGCAAAACTCCGTCAACTAAAGGAATGATGCCGAAGATTCCTCCGAAGGTCAGGAAATACCAGAGGCAGTTGATGGGCTTGGTTCCGAGGATGAGCCTGTGGATACCGATGGCGCCAAGACCTATCCAGTCTACTACGAGGGCGACGACATTGGTTACGGTAGGATCGCCTCCGATTGCAGTGGACATCGCGGCGGAAGATGCCTCCATTGTGGCTTCGGTGAAGAGGGCGTCGATGGAAGCTTCCTCAATTGAATAGTTGGTAGCATTTGCCATTGCAACGAATGCAAACAAGGCAACAAGAGTAGCTAAAACCTTTTTCATAACTGTTAGTGTTAATAATCTCTACGCAAATATTAGAAAATAATATTTAATATGCAAATGAAAAAATCAGTAACTTTATGGCAGTAAACGACAACGCTATGTTCAAGATCCTTGAGAAAAAGATGCTGAATCCGACTATTTGCAAGATGGTCGTGGAGGCACCGCGCATTGCCAAGTCCGCCCTGCCCGGGCAGTTCCTGATAGTGCGCGCCGACGAGCCGGGGGAGCGCATCCCTCTTACAATCAGTGATTACGACCGGGCTGCCGGCACGGTTACCATAGTCATCCAGCCTATCGGGGCCTCTACCCGCAGTATGGTGGACGCTTTCCAGGCAGGCGATTCCTTCGCGGATGTGGCCGGTCCCCTCGGCAACCCCTCGGAATTCGTGCGGATGAGCCCCGAAGAGCTCAAGGCCCAGAGAGTGGTATTCATCGCCGGAGGCCTCGGCACAGCGCCCGTCTATCCCCAGGCAAAATGGCTCCACGAACACGGAGTGAGCGTGGATGTCATCATCGGAGCCCGCACCAAGGATCTGCTCATCTATGAGGATGAGTTCAAGAGCGTCTGCGACAATCTGTATATGTGCACCGACGATGGCTCCTACGGCTTCAAGGGCGTTGGAACCGCCCGCCTGGAGGCCCTCGTGGCCGAGGGTAAGACCTATACGCAGGCGGTCGCCATCGGCCCTATGATAATGATGAAGTTCTCGGTGCTGACCTGCAAGAAGCTGGGTATTCCCATCTGGGTCAGCATGAACACCCTGATGGTGGATGGCACCGGTATGTGCGGCGCCTGCCGCCTGAGTGTCGGGGGAGTCACCAAGTTCGCCTGCGTCGACGGTCCCGAATTCGATGGTTATCTGGTAGATTTCGACGAGGCGATGCGTCGCTCCGCTCAATATAAGGCCGAGGAGGGCCTGGCAAATGGCAAATAGAATTCCGCGCGTTCCCGTACGCGAGCAGGATCCCAAGGTCCGTGCCCATAATTTCGAAGAGGTGTGCTTTGGCTACAATGAAGAGGAGGCCCGTCTGGAGGCTTCCCGTTGCCTGCACTGCAAGAATCCCCGTTGCGTGTCGGCCTGCCCCGTGGCGATCAAGATTCCGGATTTCATCGAGCGTATAGTCGCCGGGGATTTCGCCGGTGCCGCCGCCAAGATCGCGGAGGATTCGTCGCTGCCTGCCGTCTGCGGCCGCGTCTGCCCTCAGGAGACTCAGTGCGAGGGTTCGTGCGTGCTTGGCGTGAAGTTCGAGCCGGTTGCCATCGGCAAACTCGAGCGCTTTGTCGCCGACTGGACGTTCGCACAGACTTCCGCGACTGGTTGTCCCTCTTCAACCGTCTCGCTCCGCGAGACCCCTCCCAGCCAGGTGGCTGGGCCCCTCCCTCTCAGCATGCCGAGGGTGGCAGCGGTTTCAGAGGGACAACCAGTCGGCGGCAGCTCCCCTAAACGTAAAGTCGCCATTATCGGATCCGGCCCTGCCGGTCTGGCCTGCGCCTACGACCTGGCGAAGATGGGCTACGACGTAACCATCTTCGAAGCCCTCCACAAAGCCGGCGGCGTACTCGAATACGGCATCCCCGAATTCCGCCTCCCCAAAGACAAAATCCTTAAACGGGAAATACAGGACGTGATCGCCGCAGGCGTCAAGATCGAAACCGACGTCATCATCGGCCGCACCGTCACCATCGACAGCCTGATGGACCAGGAAGGCTTCGAAGCAGTATTCGTCGGCACCGGCGCCGGCCTCCCCAAATTTATGGGCATCCCCGGCGAAAACCTGAACGGAGTCTTCTCCGCCAACGAATTCCTCACCCGCAACAACCTTATGAAAGCCTTCCGCGACGACTACCGCACCCCCATCCACGCCGGCAAGAAGGTCTGCGTCGTCGGCGGCGGCAATGTCGCGATGGATGCCGCCCGCACGGCCCTGCGCCTCGGGGCGGACACTACCATAGTCTACCGTCGTACCGAGGTCGAACTCCCCGCCCGCAAGGAGGAGGTCCACCACGCGAAGGAGGAGGGGATAGATTTCCAGATGCTCACCAATCCCGTGGAGATTATGGGGGATGAGCGCGGATGGGTCCGTGCCCTGAAATGCGTGCGTATGGAACTTGGCGAGCCTGACGAGAGCGGCCGCCGCAGCCCTGTGGTCATCCCCGGATCCGAATTCGAAATCCCCACCGAAACCGTCATAATGGCCCTGGGAACATCTCCCAACCCCCTCATCTCCCGCACCACTCCCGGCCTGGAAGTCACCCGCCGCGGAGGCCTTGTGGCGGATGAATGCGGCGCGACCACCCGCCCGGGCGTGTTCGCCGGCGGAGATGCGGTCACCGGTGCCGCTACGGTAATACTCGCGATGGGCGCCGGCCGTAAAGCCGCCGCCGCCATCGACGCGTATCTGAAGAGCAAATAGGGCTACTGGAAGAGTTCGTGGTAGCCTGGAAGCAGGCTGCCACCGCCTTTCAGCGTAGCATCCTTCTTGTAATCCATCCCGATTATCCTGTTGTCGGGCGTGATTGCGACATACATTTCCTTGATTTCGGTATTAACTCCGCTGGCCCTTGCGACAGCGGAGAATTTGTATCTGTAGAGCTCCACTACATCCAGCGAATCGTGCTCAGCTAGGCGCTGCTCTATGGCATTGATGCCCTCCAGCACCTTCCCGTCCTTCTCGGCCGCTTCGAACTTTTTGCCTGCATTGACGGGCTTCCCGCTGTTGCGGAACTCCTCGCCCTTTTTGAGGTTGAGGATGCGCCGGGTCTCGATGGTCTTGCGCCGGCGGGCTATCTCGTCACTGAATCTGGAGGAGTCTATAAGCTCGAAATTAGAGAAGCTTATGTAGTCCAACTCACCGAGCTGGCCTTCGATTTTTTGCTTGATGGCTTCCTGAACCGGAGTCAATTCGGGCTCCCCGCAGGAGATAAGCAGCAGAAGGGGGAATAGAGCAATAATTAATTTCTTCATTCTTAGATTTTTGCTAAATTTGCACGTGGAAAATTACAAAATAATCATATTTTATGCAACAGCACATTGATTCTTATGATTTCGCCGGCAAGAAAGCCATCGTCCGCGTCGATTTCAATGTTCCTCTCAATGAAAACTTCGAGATAACCGATGATACCCGCATCCGCAGGGCCATCCCTACTCTCAAGAAGGTACTCGCCGGAGGCGGTTCCCTCATCATTATGAGCCACCTCGGCCGTCCCAAGAAAGTCGATCCCAAATTCTCCCTCAAGCATATCGTAGCCCACGTCGGCGAATGCCTCGGTGTTCCCGTACAGTTCGCCCCCGATTGCCAGGCTGCCGATGAGCAGGCTGCCGCCCTCAAACCCGGCGAGGCCCTGCTTCTCGAGAACCTCCGTTTCTACGCAGAAGAGGAAGGCAAACCCCGCGGACTCGCAGAGGATGCTTCCGACGAGGAGAAGGCAGCTGCCAAGAAGGCCGTCAAGGAAAGCCAGAAAGCTTTCACCAAGAAGCTGGCCTCCTACGCCGACTGCTACATCAACGATGCATTCGGCACCGCCCACCGCGCACACGCCTCCACTGCCCTGATCGCCGCATACTTCCCCAACGACAAGATGTTCGGTTACCTGATGGAAGGTGAGATCAAGGCTATCGATAATGTTCTGAAAAACGCCAAGCGCCCCTTCACCGCTATCATCGGCGGTAGCAAGGTCAGCTCCAAGCTCGCCGTCCTCGAGAACCTCCTTCCCAAGGTGGACAACCTCATCATCGGCGGCGGTATGGGTTACACCTTCATCAAGGCCCAGGGCGGCAAGATCGGCAACTCCCTCCACGAGGACGATCTCATCCCTCAGGCTCTTGACATTATGAAGCGCGCCAAGGAACTCGGAGTCAATCTCTCCATTTCAGTCGAGACCGTGGTCGCCGACGACTTCAGCAACGATGCCAATGTGCAGGTAGTCGATTCCAGGAACATCCCCGAAGGATGGGAAGGAATGGACGCAGGCGAGAAATCGCTCAAGATCTGGAAGGATATCATCCTCTCTTCCAAGACCGTCCTCTGGAACGGCCCCGTCGGTGTGTTCGAAATGGACACCTTCGCCAAGGGTACCCTCCAGATCGCTGAGTATCTGGCCGAAGCCACTGCCAACGGCGCCTACACCCTCGTCGGTGGCGGCGACTCCGTAGCAGCCGTCACCAAGATGGGCTATGCCGACAAGGTAAGCTACGTCTCCACCGGCGGCGGCGCCATGCTCGAAGCCATCGAAGGCAAGGACCTCCCGGGTATTGCAGCGGTACGCGACTAGTCGCGGCCGGTGCACGGCGCGCGGCCCTCGCGGCTCTCGGCCCTCGGCTCGCAGCCCCCTACAGCTAAACGTTTTAAACGTTTAAATTTACAACGACCACCCTTGGAAGCCCCTGGGTGGCCGTTTGCTGTAAAAACCACCCCCTCCAGCCCCCGTCAATTTACAGCACACCCCCACAGAGCGCCCTCTGTGGCACATCCCTGTAGTAAATCCTAAACTCCCGCCTCCCGCTCCTCCGCTTCCCGGTCCTCCGCTTCCCGGTCCTCCCGCTCCTCCGCCTCTGTCCCAGCCCACCTCCTCTCGCCTCTCCCCCTCGCTCTCGCTTCGCCTCTCGCTCCCCGCCC
>JAEEXQ010000077.1 GCA_016287875.1 Bacteroidales bacterium
CCTCCTTGCGCAGGGTCACGCGGTGCACGGAATCCTCGTAGAACAGCTCGTTCGAAAGAGCGAAGGCATTGCGGGTGGTATCCTGCACCTGCACGCGGTTCCGCATCAGTATGTTGTTGGGGGTGCGGTAGTAGAACAGCGAATCGCACCAGGCCTCCTGCGCCTTGGACATCGCATGGACCCGCCCGTTGAAGAAGAAGGTCTCCTGCAGACGCTCGTACCAGCCGCTGTCGGCGGTGAGCATATTGTCGTCCTTCCAGAAATCTATCCTCTCCGGGAAACTGGCCCTGCTGGGGCCCGATTCGTAGTCGATGCGGCTGCTGCGGATGAAGATGGAATCCGTGAACATATTCACGTTGTTGCGGAATTCGAACAGGCTACGCTTGGCATCATAGGAGCCGTCGGTGCTCTCGATGATCTGCCCGTCCTTGTCTTTCATCGCACCACCGCGGGTGAAAAAGGCCAGGGAATCCCTGGTATTGTAGTCAAGATTGTGGGTGCGGAGGGTGTTGTGGTCCTTGTCCTCGAGCTGCACCAGCGTTCCGCGGGCCTGGATGAGGTCGTCGTCGATGATGTAGTCCATCTTGTCGGAGGTGAGGATGGTCCCCTCCTGCACGACGCGCACGTTGCCCCAGGCGTTGATGACGCGGGAATCCACGTTCCAGAGGGCGGTGTCGCAGATGAAGTAGGTGTTGTTGTGGAAGAAGGTGGCGTCGATGGTCTTGCGGTAGTTGGCCCCGCCCTTCTCGATGAGTTCGAGCGACTTGGCCTTGATGAGGCGCACCAGGCTGTCCCTCTGCTCAGATTTGTTCTGGGCAGACAGGCCGGCGCAGAGCAGCAGCGCAAGGGCCGCCAGAATTATTTTCTGACCTTTTCCTTCCATCCTTCGCGGGAGAAGTCACAATCCCCGAACATGGGGTCGATGATGATGTAGGTCTCGGATATCTTCTTGTCGAGGAAGGCATCTATCGCCTCCATCTGTTTCTGTTGTTTCACCATTCCCAGCAGTTCGGTGTAGTCGTTCTCGAAGGTGGCGGTGTGGGCCGGCACTATCTTGTCGAGGCGGATTATCTTGTACACCAGGTTGCCGTCGCGCCCCTCGTTGTCGCGGGAGGCGATGGGGGAAGATATCTTCCCGACCTCGAGGTCCTTCACCGCGGCGTAGTCCTCGGGCTTGAGCTGGTCGATCTCGAAATAGGCGCTGCCGGAGCCGGGGTCGGCCATCTGCCCGCCGTTGGTGCGGGTGGCAGGGTCCTCGGAACGGTAGAACGCCAGCATCTCGAAGGTCGCATCCCCCTTCTCTATGACTGTCTTGAGGGAATCCAGGACCTTGAAGGCTTTCTCCTGGTCGTCGGCGGTGTATTTGGGTTTGAGGAGGATGTGGCGGGCGTTGAACATATCCCCCTTCTTCTCTATGACCTGGATGATGTGGAATCCGTCGGGGGTCTCCACTATCTGGGAGATGGCGCCGGGCTTGAGGGCCATCGCAGCGTCGGAGAAGGCGGGCCAGAAGATGTCGCGGGAGGCCATCCCGAGTTCGCCGCCCTTGCGGGAACTGCCGGGATCCTCGGAATAGAGGCGGGCCAGGGTGGTGAATTTCTCACCGGCCATTATGCGCTCGCGCAGGGCCAGCAGCCTCTCCTTGCATTCCATCTTGGCCTTCTGGCGGTCGGGATAGATGCATATCTGGCTCATCTTGTACTTGATGGGGACGATGGGGAGCTTCTCCACGTCGGCGGTGTCCAGGTACTGTTTTACATCGAAGGGAGTTATCTCGGGGATAGCATCGGCGATGGTCATCTGCTCCTGCTGTATGAGGGAATTATCCTGCAGCTGCTCCTTCCAGTCCTTGCGGAGGTCGTAGAGACTCTTGCCGAAGTAGGCCTCTGCCTGCTCGTCGCCGCCAAGGGCGGTGCGCACCTGAGCCATACGCTCATTGAGGTTTGCCTCGACCATATCGGCGTTCACCGTGAGGGAGTCCAGGCGGGCCTGCATAAGGAAGAGCTTGCTCTGCATCATCGTTTCGAGAAGATTGCAGCGGGTGGACCTGTCGGAGGCCTGTCCCTGGGCGCGCATCATCTGGATTTCGTTTTCGAGATCGGATACGGTTATGAGTTCGTTGCCCACTACCGCGATGCTCTTGTCGATGGTTTTGTATTTCTGGGCTCCGGCGCAAATGCTGCCGAGAGCCGCAATAGCTGCTATGATGTATTTAATTTTCATTCTGCGCGTTCTTTAGCAAGTCTTGTTCCAAATTGTTCAGAAGTTCGCGTTTTCTTTCGCTCAGGATATTGTCGCGTATGGTGGCCTCGCAGTATTCGATAGGGGCCTGCCCCTTGTACTGGATGGCGAATACATAGGCGGCACGGGTCTCGCCGCGCTCTTCGTAGTCGAAGATTATGTAACGGTTCTTAAGCTTGGAGAGCATCGTGGCATAATCGGTGCCGAACTCGCGGGCCAGCACCGCAGCGTCCATCCATTTGTTGGAACTGTCGAAGAAGCGGGGGGCCGATACGTAGGCGAGGCTGTCCAGGTCTTTCAGGGCCTGACCGCCTTCGGAGGGGAGTTTCTCCATTATTTCGCCATAGTTGGGAGAGTCGGACATTATATCCACGAAACGCACCTTGAGTATGGGGCGCTGAAGCTCCAGCGAGGCTGCGTGGTCCTTGTAGTACTTCTCGAGCTGTGCGGGGGTGATGAGGGTGTCGAGCCTGTCGTTGATGTAGTGCTGCTCATAGCGGTAGCGCAGCAGCGAGCGGCGGTAGGCTTCGAGTTCCTTGTCGACGTTTTTCTGCTCTTTGCTGAGGCGGGACTCGGCTGTCTTGACGTAGAGCTGCTCCATTACCCAGGATTTGATGAACTGCTGGGCGAAGGAGGCAGAGTCTTCGGGAGATGCGCCCTCCGGGATATAGCTGGCAAGTTCCGAGCGGTACAGGCGCTCGCCGCCGACCTTGGCCACCACCTGGTCGTCGTGCACGATGGAGCTGATCAAGTTGCAGCTGCAGAGCAGCGTGCAGATGGCAGCGCATACGATGTGTCTTGCTTTCATATCTTACAAAGATAAGAATTATTCTTCTGCTACGTCAAAAAAAGCGCCGGACGAAACCGGCGCTTAATCATTTACGCTCAATACCGATTACTCGGCCTTAGCTTCTTTCTTGGGAGCGGCCTTCTTGGCAGCAGGCTTCTTTTCGGCGGCTGCCTTCTTGGCAGGGGCCTTCTTCTCGGCCTTGGGAGCCTCTTCAGCCTCGGCCTTGGGAGCGGCCTTCTTGGCAGCGGGCTTCTTGGCAGGAGCCTTCTTCTCGGCCTTGGGAGCCTCTTCAGCCTCAACCTTGCCACCCTTGGCGACAGCCTCGCTCAACTTGGTGTAGAGAGCATCGGTACGCTCGAGGATCTCCTTGCGAAGGTTGTTGTAGTATACCTTCTTGGATCCTTCGATCTTCACGGTGACTTTGTCGCGGAGCTCGTTGTAGAGGTCCACGGCATCCTCCATAAGGCCTGCGATAGCCTTGTCGTTGGACTTGGGGTTTGCTGCTACGCAAACGGTGCAATCCTCAATGAAAGCGCTGAGAACGTAGTCGATGTCTTTCTTGATGTCTCTGAGATTCATGTCTTTCTGAATTAATTCGGTGCAAAGATAGTGAATTAATTTGAATTATGCATTTCTAGCAAGATGGGCACATCCTTCCCCCCGCCAAAACCAGGGGAGGATACCCATCATTTTACTGATTATCAGTTAGTTACGCGCCACGCAAAAATACATGGGGCTGTCCTTGATGGGGATGGCCTTGAGCTCTCCGTCGGCAAGGTGGCCTATGATGCGGCGGATGTGCAGTATGTTGCGACCATAGTAGTCGGGTTCGCCGGGGATGAGGGAGTTGATGCGGACAAGCTGCGAGGCGTGGATTATCTTATGGCCGCCTATGCAGAGGGCCACGTGGCCGACGGAGCTGTCGCCGAAGAAGACCAGGTCGCCGGCCTGCATCTGTTCGAAGGGAATTTCTACCCCGCATTTGACCTGCTGGGAGGCGTCGCGGGGGAGAAGTATGCCGTTTAAGAAATAGCAGAATCCGGTGAGGCCGCTGCAGTCGAAGTGCCCCGGGGACATCCCTCCCCAGAGATAGGGGCAGCCCAGGAAGCTTCTGGCGAGTTCCGTTATGTCCCGGACCTTGGCCTCGTCCGTTTCCGCAGCCTCAGCCTCCGCCCATTCGCGGAAGTCCACCATCCCCTGCGCCGGCGTGTCCGTCTTCACCATATTGCCCATCAGCAGATTCTGCTCTGGGATATTCTGAATGCAGATGTATTTGGGCGCTTTCAGGTATTTTCCCGCCTCCTTGCGGGTCATGGGTTTAAGCGTAGCGCCGTAGAGTTTGGATGCCTTCTGCTCCTCGGGGCTGAGTTCGCGGGTGGGGGCCAGTGCGAGTTCGTTCACCCATCCCTCGTAAGGTTCGGGGGTCTGGATGCGGACCCAGTAGCCCTTGCGCTCCAGCACCTGCACCAGGGTCCCCATCCGGGTCTGGCTAACGCATTCGCTGGTGTAGCGCGGCTCTGCGCGCAAGAATGCATCGCTGACATTTACTATTGCCCATTGGCTGTTATCGTTCTGCGCCTGCATCTTGCAGGATATCAGCAGAATCGCTGCAGCACTTAAAGCGCTGATTATCAATACTTTCTTCATAACAAAATCGGCAAAATCCGACGATTCTCTTTGCGGTAACTAATTAAGACACAGCAGGTTAGCTGCTGCACGGCGCCGGCCCTGCAGGGGGCTGTCGCGGCGGCGGTGCCGGGTTTCCGGTGACACAAATGTAGGTAAAAATCAGCATTTTACTATCTTTGTATTTGTGAAACTATTAGCCGTCATACTTTCTTTGCTTAGCCTCACCGGCGGGCCCATCCAGCGGGCGGTGGAGGCGTTGGATGCGAAGGGCGGGGCCTTGGAGCATAGCGTGTGGGGGATACTGGCGGTGACCTTCGACGGCGACACCCTCGCCTGCCTCAATCCCGGCAAATGCATGGTCCCGGCCAGCAATATGAAACTCGTCACCACCGCCGGGGCATATCTCAAGCTCGGGCGCAATTATAGATTCACCACCACCCTCGCCACCGACGGCACCGTGCAGGACAGCATCCTCTGCGGAAATCTCTACATCAGAGGCGGCGGGGATCCACTCATAGGCAATCTCTTCGATTATCTCCCGGAAGAAGACATCCCCTTCGGCAAATGGCGCAAGGTGCTGGAGGCCAATGGCATACGGCGGATAGAGGGGGATATCGTGGGGGATGGCAGCTATTTCAGCGGCGAGCTGAGGCATACGGACTGGAGTTCGGAGGATGAGAGGAGCAAGGATGGGGTGGTGCCGTCGGGGCTGACCTGGCGCGGGAAGATGGGGGACAGCATCCCGGATGGGCCGCTGGCCGCCGCGACGCATTTCCGCCGGTGGCTGATTGCCAATGGCATCATAGTAACCGGTGGGGCAGGGTCAACCGTTTACTCCGCTACCGCCACGCGCGGGCTCACTCAAAAAACTTCCGTAAACGGTAGCCCTGCCCCGCCGGAAGACACTACCAGCGGCCTACCAGACTCTCTCGTAATCCTGGGCACGGCGCAATCCGCGACGCTGAACCATATCGCGCTCATCGCCAACCATCAATCCGACAACTTCTGCGCCGAGACCCTGCTGAAGGCCATAGGCAAGGCCGCCGACGGCAGCGACGATTATGATACGGCCCTCGAGGCCCTCCACCGGGTCCTATCCCCCCTTGGGATGGCCGGGCCCAGCCGCAAAATGCGCTTCGCCGACGGCAGCGGCCTCTCCCGCAAGAATTACCTATCTCCCGAATTCCTGGTAGGAGTGCTGCGCGCGATGGCCCGCACATCCTTCTACACCGACTATCTGAACTCCCTCCCCCGCCCCGGGCGGAAGGACGGGACCCTGCAGACCCGGCTCCCGAAAGCGCCGGCCGCAGTGAAAAACCGCATATATATGAAAAGCGGAAGCATGAACGGCGTCCGCTGCTTCTCCGGATACATCCTCCCCTCCGGAGGGAATTCCCGGAAGACCATCGCCTTCAGCGTGATGGTGAACAATTATGTAGGCCGCCAGTCGGAGCTCGCCCCCGTGCTGGACGACCTTATCCTGAAACTAGCCAATGAAAACTGATATGAAAAGATTAGTTCTGGGGATGCTGCTCGCGCTGAGCCTGATCCCCGCCGCAAACGCCCAGAAACATCTGAGTTTCAATAAGGTAGAGATCCGGGGCACGGTCGAGGAAATGACTGCGGCCCTTGCCAAGAGGGGCTTCGTGTATGAGGAGACGAACGACGGCGTGCCGCTGGTGATAGGCAAGTTCGCGGGTTATTCCGACGTGGAAGTGAACATCATCCCCGGCGAAGACGGGCAGGTGCGCGCGGTTCGCGCCGAGATCCCCCCGCGCCTTTCGTGGGTGAAACTCGAGAACGACTATTCGGCGGTGAAATCCATGCTTACCAAGCAGTTCGGGAAATGTGTGGAGGATGTGCAGGAGTTCCAGGACGGGCCTTTCGAAGAGAGTTCCGAGAAACTGGTAAGCCTTATCAAGAACAAATGCACCTATCGCTCGGTGTTCGAGGGCGAAGGCGGAAAGGTTACCCTGAGCTTGAAGCATCAGGGGCCCATCTGCTATGTGTGCGTTCTATATGAAAACCTTTAAATTTACAATGCTATGAGAAAGTTATTGTTCGTAAGTCTGATGATTCTCGCGGCAGTTTCCGCGTTCGCGGAGCCGGGTTCCAGGAAAGAAGAGCGCAGGGCCAGGAGGGATTCCATCCGCGCTGCAGAATTGGTCGGTGCGCACAGGCACAGGACCAAGATCAAATTGGACGGCACCGTGCTGAATGCCGACCAGCAGTTCCTGCTTCTTTCCGATATAGACTCCACTGATTTCAACGAGCAGTGGTCGAAGTATGTAAAACGCCGCCGCGCCGGGAACGGGCTGGTGATAGCCGGTTCCGGGCTCGTGGGCGTAGGAGCGGCTGCGGAAGTGGTCGCGCTGGGATACGTGGTTGTCGGTGCGCTGGTGGCGGCATTCTCGTTCGGCCAGGCGGATATGGACGAGGTGATGAAGCCTGCGGGCTACTTTGCTGCGGGAGGCCTGGCGGCGATTGCCGTCGGCGGCGGAGCCTTGGGCGCCGGCATCCCCATAAGGGTCAAGGCCGACAAGGGGATGAAGTCCATTTGCGATCAGTACAATAACACGGATAGGAGGATAGATAAGACGATCATTCTCGGAACCACGAATTCCGGAGTGGGAATTTCGTTCAATTTTTAATTTTCCGCCCGATTTTTTTGCAATTTAGCAAAAGTATTGTACCTTTGCAGTCCGTTTTCCCGACGGACACCTATTGAGATGTGGTGTAATGGTAGCACTACAGATTCTGGCTCTGTCAGTGAGGGTTCGAATCCTTCCATCTCAACAAAATCAGCTTCGTGCTGATTTTTTTTGAAAAAACGCCTGATGGCGGGGTAGCTCAGCTGGTTAGAGCGTCGGATTCATAATCCGGAGGTCGTGGGATCGTGACCCACTCCCGCTACAAAACCTTAACAATACTACCATATATCAAAGACCGCCCTTCGAGGTGGTTTTTTTTCGTTTTTGGGGGTGCCTATCGAAAGTGTTCCTGGTCTGCAAAAAAAATGCAGACCAGGAACAAAAACGCCCGAAATTGTTCCCGGTCTGCCAAAAACTTGCAGACCAGGAACACCCACCCCTTCTCCGTGGCAGAACGGAATCACACATCCCTTCTCTCTGGCAGACCGGGATTACCTACTTCC
>JAEEXQ010000018.1 GCA_016287875.1 Bacteroidales bacterium
AAGGCGTTCTGTTCACCCTATACCTTTTCCTCAGCATATCAAACCGCATATTATTGATAGACCTGCAGCAAAAACAGCCAAAAATGCTGCAGGTCATGGTATTTTGCCGGGGACCTAGAGCAAAAATGGCGAAAAATGCTGCAGGTCACAGTGTTTTACAGGGGACCTAGAGCAAAAAACGGCAAAAACGCTGCAGGTCACAGTGTTTTGCAGGGGACCTAGAGCAATAATGGCGAAAAATGCTGCAGGTCGTGGCAGGAAATGGGGTGCGGCTGGTGGGCAACGCTGCCCGCCGAAAAAGGGAATGAGCGCCTCAGCGCGAACGGAGGAGGCCGGTACGAAGTACGAAGGCCGGGAGCCGCGGGGTACGTTAGGGGCAGAGCCCCTGACAAGACGACTGGCATCCGCCAGGATGCCTCCTCGCCGGCGGCCTTAGCCCAGCGACGAGATTCCTCGGCTCGCTGCGCTCGCTCGGAATGACAATAAGGGATTTGGGGCCGGGCAGTCAAGTAGCTGTGTATCAACGATATCCTGAAAACAAATCGGCGAAATCGACCGATTTGTTTTCAGGATAATGCTGTGAGTCAACGACTTAGGTGCCCGGCAAAAGATGCCCGGTCAAGCCGGGCATGACAAGGTAGGTCGGGCATGACAAGGTAGGTCGGGGATGACAAGGCAGGTCGGGGATGACGGTGGTAAAACCGGCCCGCCGGCTACTTGCAGAGCATTATGTCGAGGATCATTTTGTCGGCGGCTTTCATGCCGGCGGAGCCGAGGGCACCGAGGTTGCGGATAGTCTTCTCGACATCATCGTCGATGATGCCGTCGGTGGAGGGGATGCAGGTGCCGCGCATGGCGAGGACGGCAGATTGGACGGCGCAGGACACGCCCGAGGCCACTTTCATCGCGCAGCCCACCTTCGCTCCGTCGCACACCATCCCGGTGATGTTCCCGGTCATATTCTTGATGGCGGAGCAGATCTGCTCGTATCCCCCGCCCTGCAGCCAGACTATTCCGCAGGCGGAGCCGGTGGAGGCCACGACGCAGCCGCAGAGGGCGGAGAGTTTTCCGAGGAAGGATTTGATGTGGATGGCGACTAAGTTGCTGAGTATCAGCGCACGGGCGAGCTGTTCGTCGGGCACCCCGTACTTCATTGCGTAGGCGATGACCGGCATGCTGACGGTGATCCCCTGGTTTCCGCTGCCGCTGTTGGACATCGCGGGAAGGGTGCTGCCGGCCATACGGGCGTCGGATGCGGCCGCGGTCAGGCCCATTGCGAAACTCATGAAATCGTCCCCGAAGACCTCGGCCTGATTCTCGCGTATGGCCTTTCCGACCCGCAGGCCGTAGTCGCCGCGGAGGCCTTCGCGCGCGAGGGCCAGGTTCAGGCGGCGGTCGTCGAGTATGAAGGAGATGTCTTCGAATGCCGCGGTTTCGGCGAAGGAGAGGATTTCGCGGACGGAGAGGGCGTCGTCGGCGGCGGTGTGGTCGGCGATGGCGGCGGCAGCCTCCGAACTCATCAGGATTCGGTCGGCAAAGCTGGTTTCCACGATTCTGTCGTGGTCATCTTCTATGACCGCGTAGGCATGGGGATCGACTTCGGCACTGGCGAAAAGATGATCGGCCCCACAAACCGAAACCGTGGCCTTGACATACAGCAGTCGCTCGGTAGGGGCGACGCTGATGTGCACCCGGCCGCGGTCCACCAGCTCCTTGGCGCGGGCCACGGCGGCAGCATCGAGGGCCGCCAGGACCTCCAGCCCGCGCGAAGAATCGCCGCAGACGGCTCCCAGGGCCGCGGCCACCGCCAAACCCACCATACCCGTACCCGGAATTCCCACCCCCATCCCATTCTTGAGGATGTTGGCGCTAACGGCGACATCCAGGCGGAAATCCGCACCCATACGCCAGCCTTCCGGACAGGCACAAGGGCAGTTTTCGGTGATGATTTCGACGGCCTTGGCGACGGCCAGGGCCACGGCTATAGGTTCGGTGCAGCCCAGCGCAGGCTTCACCTCGCGATGGATTATATCGATGATTTGTCGCTCTCGCTCAGTCATAAAACAAAGATACGAGAATTATTCTAACTTTGTAAAGCAATTAAAACACCAAAATGAAATCCATTCTAGCTATAGCCGCCTGCCTGCTGATCTGCCAAGGCAGCCAGGCCCAGGAATATAAGTCCAACCGCCCCGCCCCCGAAAAGCGCTGCTTCAGCTCCGAAGCCGTCGAACGCACCATAGCCGAGCTCAGCTCCAAACTGACCAACCCCAAGCTCGCCTGGATGTTCTCCAACTGCTTCCCCAACACCATCGACACCACCGTCGAATACGACGAGCAGGCGGGGGATACCTTCGTCATCACCGGCGACATCCACGCGATGTGGCTGAGGGATTCCGGCGCGCAGGTCTGGCCCTATCTGCGGCTGGCGGGCGAAGATGAGCATCTGCGGAAGATGCTCGCGGGCGTGCTGATGCGCCAGTTCCGCTGCATCGCCATCGACCCCTACGCCAACGCCTTCAACAAAGGCCCCAGCGGCAGCAAATGGGAATCCGACATCACCCAGATGAATCCCTGGCTGCACGAGCGCAAGTGGGAGGTAGATTCCCCCTGCTACGTACTCCGCCTGGCCCACGGCTACTGGAAGGCTACGGGAGATACATCCGTATTCGGAGATGAATGGCTGGAGGCCGTGCGCGCCATACTCAGGACCTTCCGCGAGCAGCAGCGCTACGAAGGCCAGGGCCCCTACAGCTTCATGCGCCGCACCCCCCGGGGCAAGGACACCAAGAGCTGGGGAGGATTCGGCGCCCCGGTAAAGCCCTGCGGGCTCATCTGCTCATCCTTCCGTCCCTCCGACGATGCCAGCGTGCTGGAATTCCTCATCCCCTCCAACTTCTTCGCGGTCAGCACCTTGCGCAAGGCCGCCGAAATTCTGGAAGGCCCCTGCAAGCAAGGCAAGCTCGCCCGCGAATGCAGGACCCTTGCCGACGAGGTAGCCGGCGCCCTCGAGGAATATGCGGTGGTGGAGCACCCCAAATACGGAAAGATCTACGCATATGAGGTAGATGGATTCGGCAGCGCCATTCTGATGGACGATGCCAATGTGCCCAGCCTGCTGGCGATGCCCTACCTCGGCTGCGTCAGCGCCAATGACCCCGTCTGGCAGAACACCCGCCGCTTCGTGCTCAGCACCGACAACCCCTGCTACTTCGAAGGGACTGCCCTGAAGGGCGTGGGAGGCCCCCACGTCGGCCTCGGATGGGTATGGCCCATGAGCATAATAATGCAGGCCTTCACCTCCTCCGACGACGCCGAAATCCGGGACTGCATCCGCACCCTGATAAGCACCGACGCGGGCACGGGCTTCATGCACGAGGCAGTCTGGAAGGACGACCCCGCGAAATTCACCCGCAGCTGGTTCGCCTGGGCCAACACCCTATTCGGCGAACTCATACTCGACCTCTATCAGAACGGAAAACTCGAACTACTCGGAACGATATGAAAAAAATCCTCTCCATCCTGGTCCTGGCTCTGGCGGCAATGCCCCTGAATGCCGGGAAGATAGTGACCGACAGCATCGATAGCAAGACGCTGGGCGCCACCGTCAAGTACAATGTCTATCTGCCGGACGGCTACAAGGCCGGCACGCAGTACCCCGTGCTCTACCTCCTGCACGGATTCACCGACACCTACACCGCCTGGAAGGATAAAGGCGGCCTGCAGACCGTCGCAGACGAGCTCATAGCCAGCGGGGAGATGGTCCCTATGGTGGTGGTGATGCCCAACGCCGGCGGCCCCGAGGTGTACGAGACCTGGAACGGATACTTCAACATGCCGGGATGGAACTACGAGGACTTCTTCTTCGGGGAATTCCTGCCCGAGGTCGAAAAGAAATACAATTGCGGAGGAGCCAAAGGCCGCAGGGCCGTTTCCGGCCTCTCGATGGGAGGCGGAGGCAGCCTGGTGTATGCCCAGAGGCATCCGGAGCTTTTCTCGAGCTGCTACGCCATGAGCCCCTGGCTCGACAATAAGGAGAACGAAGTCAATACCAGGACCGACGGCCAGGACAAGGTCTTCCTGGTGCGCGAGGCCGTGAAACGGCACTCCGCCATCGACTTCCTCTCAAACGCCGACCAGGCCACCCTGGCGGCACTCCGCACGGTAGCCTGGTTCGTAGATTGCGGCGACGATGATTTCCTGCTGCAACTGAGTATGGATTTCCATATGAAAATGCGGGAAGTGAAGGTCCACAACGAGCTGCGCGTAAGAAACGGCGTGCACAATTGGGAATACTGGCACCTGGCTCTCAGGATGTCGCTGCCCTTCGCCTCCCGCAATTTCGGGGAAAACTAATTCTTGTACTCGTCCAGCGTAGGACGTATACTCAAGCCACGGGAACGCAGGTCGCGTCCCTGAGGATTCAGCGTGCCGTCCACCGAAATGGTGAGGAACTCGCTGTACTGGTTGTCGTTAGGTATGGAAGCCCAGAAGCCGCCATACTCGTTGACCTTGCTGGTGAGACCGGTCTGGTTGGAGCGGTAACCTGCAGCCGAGAAGAACACGTACCTCATCCCGTTGGTGGATTCGGATGCGCTTCCGCGGTAATGGCTCCACAGATAGAAGCCCCTGGTGAATCCGCCGTATGAGTTGGGCGTGGTGCCGCTGGTGCCGATTCGCAGGCCGAGGAAGGCATTGTAGCGGGGAACGGTGTATCCCGGAGGACAAGGATCGTAGATGGTCTTGACGGTAGCCTTGTCCACGCTGGTCTGGGTATTGCCGGCGCACCAGAAACCGTTGCCGCCGGCCTGGTCGTGCAGCCAGTTCGAGTTGAATCCCAGATGCACCTCGGGACGGAGTATGGTCTGTTTGTACTCCTTAGCTATGGTGCCGGAATCGTTCACGGTCTGGAACGTGGGATACTTGCCCGAAAGGCCGGCAAGGTTGCTGCCGTTGTTCACACCGTCGGAAGGGATGAAAGGATCCTTCCTGCCCCAGCAGTAATAAGGGCTGTAGCCCGCGTCGCCGCCGGTGACGACCGTCTTCTCGGGACGTGCCACGTGCATCACCACGAAGTTGTCGGAAGCCTGCTGCTTGAGGCGCACGAACACCGACTCGCCCGCATAGGTGGTGCCGACTGTCTGGCCGGACTCCACCCAGCCGAGGTTACGGGGCATAAAGGTCACCAGGCCGCCCTGGGGATTGAAGGTACCCTCCACGTCGGCGATGTCGATGTCGGGATCGTATCCGTGGCGGCCATCCTGGGGCACATAGTCGGTAATCCATATGGTATAGCTCCACATTACCTGCGAACCGTCGGAAATGGCTATCACTATGTCGCTCTGGCGCACTTCTTCCTCCTTGACATGGAAGTTGAGCCAGTATATGGTCTTGCTGGAACCGCCTATCCTGACTGTGGAAGTAGTGATGCAGCTGCTCTGCCCGGTAGCATTGGCTATTTCCCAGTCGGTGGTGTTCTTCACGTCCAGCAGGTTACCGTCCGACCACACTATGAAAGCCTTCCTGGGAGTACCGCCCTGGTCCTGAAGCAAGGGAGAACTGGCGTTCTGGAGGCTGTTGCCCTTGTAGTTCACGAAGTTCTGCTGCTTGTAGGCGGCGGTGTTGTAGGCGTTGTTCTTGATGCCGTTGCCCATCACCAGAGGTATGCAGTAATAACCGGGAGCGTTCACGATGTAAGTGTTTCCAGTCTCTTTGATGGAGGTCCTGCTGCCGTTCTCGGGGTTGGCAAGGTTCCAGTAATTGTCCGGGGATCCGTGATGCGCATAGGCGCCGAAGTTGCTGCGGATACGGTCGGTGATTTCGACGGAAGGATCCACCATGCCCTCGGTGCCATCCGCACCCACGTAGCTGATGGTCACCGACTCGCCGTCCACGGCACCGGTGGTGGAAACGGGCACGAAGTCGGTAAGATAGGTATCCGAAATGCCCGAATATGCATTGGTGCCATTCTGGGCATCGCTGAGGCTGCCGTAGAATCCGTCCACCTCCCAGGGAATACCCGTCCTGTTGGCGGCGATATCCTCGCCCTCGTACCTGTAGCTATACACCACGGCGGAATGCGAGGTGCCGGCGAGATAATGGAGGTCATCCGGCTCGAGCACCGAGAACACATAGGTACCCACGCTCAGAGGGGCGTCCAGTTTCCAGATATAGGTCTTCTTGCAGGCATCTACCGTAACCCAGCTGTCATTGTCCTTGAGTTCCAGGGTGCGGACGGTGCCATCGGCGAATCCGAGGGTGAGTGTCAGCTCGGTCTGCGCCAGAGGGAGGCAGAGGAAGGTGACGGTGTAGGCGTCGGTGGTGCTGAGCTGCACACCGCCGCCGGGGAGGGTCAGCACTATCTCGTTGCTGCCGTTGGTGATGTCGCGGGGGCTGACGGGGGTGAGCCCGGATGAAGTCAGATGCGCGACAAATTCACCTGCAAGCTTGCTTCCGCTCTGGGAAGAGCTGAGCTTGACGGTGGTGAGGTTGGAAGTGATGGCATTGCCGTCGCGGGTGAGGAGGGTGAACTCCAGGGTGGTGACCAGAGGCTTGAAATCCAGGGCCACGGTACCCTTGGCGGGAACGCCGGTCTTGACGGCATACATATAAGCGAAGTCCATATCGGGCTTGAAGATATGTCCGTCCAGGGTAGCAGTCTGCGAACTGGGTATGTATCCGCCGATCCTGGCGCCGCTGCCCTCCGGCACTATGGACGAGTAGCTGCTCTGGATTGCGGAAGGATACACGGCATAGAAATCGTGGTCGCCGGTGCCCCACTGGAGGCCGTTGGGCAGAGGAGCAAGGCTGGCGGTATGGGTCTCGTCGCTACCTTCGGCGCCGAGCACTATCATATAGTCGTCGTACTTCTCGCTGCCGCTCACCCTGGACGCCTGCTGGCAGAGTATGCGCACCTTGTCGGTGCTGAGCCAGTTGATGCGCTCCTTGGTGGAAGTGGAGCAGATGGAATTGTTGTTCTGATCCTTGCCGCTGTATTCGGTCTTGGTGGCCGGGCCGTTGCCATAGGTGGTATTGACTCCGAACTTGATTTCGCCGACCTCGGCGGTGAATTCGTTGACGCAGGAAGAAAGTGCCACGAGGGCGGCTCCTGCCACGATTGCCTTGATAATCTTTCTCATAGTTCTAGTCCCCCCAGGTATGATTGAACGTACTGCCGCCAATCGAGGATGCATCCTCGAAAAGCTCGCCTTTTTCCTGACCGGTGGTCTTGACTCCGGAAACCTCGTCTACCACGCTCCCGGCCAGGATCTCCCCCTCCAGTTCGAGGGGAATCTTCCTGAAGACCGCGGGGGTCTTGTAAGATGTAATGTTTTTCATCGTTTTTATGTTCTTTAACATTTTTTAACTTTTTCTAGATACGCCCTGGGGACTCGCGCGCGCGCGAACACGCAACCGCAGAGGGCTACCACGACGTATAATTTTCCTTGAAGCTCGATTACGTGACCCTCCACGCCCTTCAGCGCCCCGCGGGTCACCCTCACCAGCTCGCCCAGGGCGAGGGGCTGGTCCACCAGCCCTCCCTCCGAGATGCTTGCCTCGAACACGCGGCGGAAATCCTCCATCTGCTTGTCGGGCACGGTGAGCATTGCGTGGGATGCGTAATCGAAGAGATAGTTTACCGGCAGGCCATAGGCCGTACGCAACTGGCAGGCCTCCTGCTTGGTGGCGCGGATGAACACCAGGTTGTTGATGACGGCGTGCTCGCGCATCTGTCCGCGGTAGTTACGACGACGCTCCGTGGGGATGAAATGTTCCACCCCTTTCGAAACGAGCCTGTCCCGCACTCCTACTTCCTGTCCGTAGGAGGTCCTGGCAGCAAACCAATATAGTGTTTCCGCACACATACTACCCACTTAAAACTTCTTTCCTATTATTATCGAGAGGAAGGTCAGGCCCAGCACCCGCGCGTCGAACAGCATCGAATGGTTGCGCAGGTAGTACAGGTCGAGGTCGAGCCTGGTGAGCATCTTCTCGAGGGTATCGGTATATCCATTGTACAAGGTCGCGTAGCTGGTGATACCGGGACGGATCTGGTACAGATAGCGGTAGCGGGGGTTCATCTTCATAATCTTGTTGATGAACACCTGCCTCTCGGGACGGTATCCTATGAAGGACATATCCCCGCGGAACACGTTCCAAAGCTGGGGAAGTTCGTCCAGATGGTGAGCGCGCAGGAAGGCGCCCACGCGGGTCAGGCGGGGATCCTTCTCGCCGCTGTAGAGCTGCGCGCCCGCCTTTTCGGCATCGGTGCGCATAGAACGGAACTTAAGTATATAGAAAGGACGGCCGTTCCTGCCAATGCGCTCCTGCTTGTAGAGCACGGGGCCACCGTCCTCCAGCTTCACCGCGATGGCGCTCAGCACCGCCAGGGGCCAGAACACCAGCATAAGAAGGAAGGACGCCACCACATCCAGGGCCCTCTTGACATACTGCCCGGCATTCGACATCCCGTCGGGTATGGCGGAAGAATCCTCCCGGGCCTTGGCCTCGCCGAAGAAGGCATGCATATCCCCCTTCTGGGTACGGGGGAAGAAGACGCAGTCGATGCCGCCCAGCCTCCATTCCAGACGGTCGAGCTTCTCCTGGCAATCGGCGTAGAACACCACTATGTCGGAGATCACACGGCCGGCAAGGTGCTGGTCGTCGGTGAGGAAGCCCACCACGTTGTACTCCGCCGTAAGCTCGCGGGCAAGCGCCACGGAGGCATCGCCCGTGCCTATGACAAGGGCATTCTTGCGGGCGGAAGCCATCTTCACCTTGTCCGCCTCGTTATCCGAGAAGATACGTACGGCGAAGCGGATGTAGAAAATCAGCAATCCGGAGAAGAAGGCATCTGAAAGTATGGCCAGCACGGCCAGGGCGGAGGATGGCAGGCGGACCAGACCGGCCGCAAGCACCAGGATAAGGACGATTTCTTTGAAGAAAACAGCTCCGAGAACTCTCCGGGAAGAGGAGAGTGTCGCCCAGCGGCGCATCACCTTATGGCTACCGCTCACGAGCACTCCCGCGACGGTGGCAGCAATGGCGATGGCAGTCCAGGTGAGAACCAGGAACGTGAAGCCCGATATAGGATCGGACAGCCAACGGACCAATAGGACAGAAAGCAGCGACGCAACTCCCGACAGCAATGTGTCTTGAAGCATCAGGAAACCTGCTCTCTCACACAGTTTTTCTGACTTCGAAATGTGTCGAATCACGCTAAAACCAACTAATTTAACCTTTAAATACACTACATCTGACCACGGACGCCCGCAAAAAGGGAACGGCCGAAGACAGGATTGATGAAATTTATTTGAAACAAGAGTCTTCCGATCGGAAGATTGGGTGGTAGGCTTAGGTGGGTACAATAAAATCAACGTGCTCACCCGGTATTTGGGCAACAATGCCTTCTTTACTACCAGACAAGTCTTTTCAAAGGACGACGCTGATTTCAAAGAACGTTTCCGACTGCAAAGATATGCAATTCACAAGTTTTTTGTTCATTTTTACCCCATTTTTTGTTGTTTTTGCCGAAAAAACGGCTTACATTTGCGTTTGGAATGGGTTTTTCCGTTTCTTCATAATTACGCTTTACGCGCCCCGGTCCACTGTGCAGGCGCCGCAGTATGCGTATCTCCAAGACTTATCAAAATAACTTCAAAACATGCTCAGATTAGTTTCTTTTCTGGCCGCTCTGCTGTTGCCTATAGCTTCGGTGGCGGCACAATCGAAAAGCAAACCCGAGCACCCCTTCAGCATATCGCTCCAGGGAGGCCCGATGCTTTCGGTAAATGAAAACTCCTTCACCTATGTCGACAACGGCCACGCCTCCGACCTCATCACCAAACAGGCCGGCCTCGCCTTCAGCTACTACTTCAACGGCCGCTTCGGGACACGCCTTTCCGGCTCCTACGGCCGGAACGCAGGCGGCTGCAACGTCGATCAGACCAAGGATGCCGAAAACTACTATCCCTACAAATTCGACGGAGTAAACGTCTTCCTGGACGGGCTCGTGAACCTTTCCAACGAATGGAAGGAGTTCTCGTCCGTATTCTACATAGGAATAGGCGTAGGCCACACCTTCAATTTCACCGAATCCGGACACCCCTGGCAGAGGGTCAGCCACAAGAACACCGCATACGGCGCACGCGTAGGCCTGCTCTTCCAGTACGACTTCAGCAGCCACTTCGGTGCATACCTCGACTTCTGCGGAGAGGCCTACGAAGATAACTACAACGGCCTGGAGCCCTACAAGGGCGACCACGACCAGGTGTACGGCTCGGCCGGCTTCCCCTACGACCTCCGCGGCCTCGCATCCTTCGGACTCATCTTCCACTTTTAATCCATACAGGAAATGAAAAAATTCGCCCTAATCATCCTGACGGCCGCGCTCGCCTCGGCCAGTGCCGCCGCACAGTCCCAGAACATCGACAAACACTGGTACATAGGTGCCGGAATAGGCATCAACGTTGGCATAGACGGCCAGAAATACGTGTCCCGCGTGCAGTCCCACATCGGCGGCGGGGATGCGGTGGACGTGTACCTGGGCCGCTTCTGGGGCAAGGTCGGAGGATTCCGCGCCGGCTACCAGGGGCTCAAGATATCCAACCAGTACACCGACTACAACAAGACCAACTTCTCTTATTTCCACGCCGACCTGATGGCCCGTCTGGCGGATGCCTTCGTGCCCTACCTGCACGCAGGATACGCGCACATAGATAAGGGATCACCCGCTGCCGGCGTGGGAGTAATGCTGCCCATACGCCTTTTCAAGCAGCTGTACATAATCCCCGACGGCAAGCTCACCTTCCTGAACTCCAACGCCTTCAGCGGCATAGGGGCCGGTCTGGGTGCGAATCTGAGCGCCACGATGGGCCTCAGGGTCTTCCTCGAAGGCGAAGATCCGGCCCATAAGGCGGCCCGCGAGGAGGCACGCCAGGCAAGGCACGCGGAGAAGGCTGCTGCGGCAGCGGCGGCCCTGGCTACTGCAAGGGCTGCGATGGCAAGGCAGGAGGCCGAAGCTGCGGCAGCCAAGGCAGCCGCCGAAAAGGCCGAGGCCGATGCGAAGGCGGCTGCGGATGCCAAGGCCGCGGCAGAAGCAGCGGAGAAGGCGGCAGCGGAAAAGGCCGCGGCAAGCGCCAAGGCCGCACAGACAGCCGCGGAAAGCACCGCACAACCCGCCGTACAGCCCGCCGCCGAGCCCGCTGCAGTAAGCGCGAAGCCGGTAGAGCTGATGCGCGAAGTAGTCTATTTTGACACCAACATCTACACCATCGACGCCAAGGCCGCCAAGACCCTCGACAAGGTAGCGGCATTTATGAAGAAGCACCCCGGAGCCAAGGCCTACATCGACGGCCACACCGACAGCACCGGCACCGAGGGCTGGAACAGCACCCTGTCCGGCCACCGTGCGGTCGCCGTGCTCGACTACCTCATAGGCAAGGGCATCAGCACCTCTTCCTTCGTGTTCGAGGGCTTCGGCGAAACCCGCCCCGCCCACAGCAACAGCAGCAAGGAAGGCCGCGCCAGGAACCGCCGCGTCGAAATCTGCATAGCTGAATGAAAACAGCCCTGATAACGGGAATCACCGGCCAGGACGGAAGCTTCCTGGCCGAGTTCCTGATCGAAAAAGGATACGAAGTCCACGGTATCCTCCGCCGCAGCTCCTCGTTCAACACGGGGCGCATAGAGCATCTCTACCTCGACGAATGGGTGCGGGATATGAAGAAGAAGCGCCTGGTCAACCTCCACTGGGGAGATATGACCGACAGCAGCTCGCTCATCCGCATCATCAGCAAGGTAAAGCCCGACGAAATCTACAACCTCGCGGCCCAGAGCCACGTGAAGGTGAGTTTCGACGTGCCCGAGTTCACGGCGGATGCCGATGCCATGGGAGTGCTCCGCCTGCTGGAGGCCGTGCGCATAGCAGGCCTCGAACACAAGTGCCGCATCTACCAGGCATCCACATCCGAACTCTACGGCAAGGTGCAGGAGGTTCCCCAGAAGGAAAGCACCCCCTTCTACCCCCGCAGCCCCTACGGCGTGGCCAAGCTCTACGGCTTCTGGATAATGAAGAACTACCGCGAAAGCTACGGAATGTACTGCTGCAACGGCATACTCTTCAACCACGAAAGCGAGCGCCGGGGCGAGAACTTCGTGACCCGCAAGATCACTCTGGCGGCGGCACGCATCGCCCAGGGCTACCAGGACAAACTCTACCTCGGCAACCTCGACGCCAGCCGCGACTGGGGTTATGCCAAGGACTACGTGGAATGCATGTGGCTGATCCTCCAGCAGGAGAAGCCGGATGATTTCGTGATTGCCACGGGCAAGAGCCACACCGTGCGCGAGTTCTGCACCCTGGCCTTCAAGGAGGCGGGGATAGAGCTGCGCTGGGAAGGCGAGGGCGAGGACGAGAAGGGCATCGACGCCGCCACCGGCCGGGTGCTGGTGGAGGTGGACCCGGGATACTTCCGCCCCGCCGAAGTGGACCGCCTGCTGGGCGACCCTTCCAAGGCGCGCACCCAGCTGGGCTGGAACCCGGACAAGACTTCTTTTGAACAATTAGTAAAGGTAATGGTGGCGCATGACCTGAAAAAAGTGCGCAAATTGTACCGAGATGAATAAAGACAGCAAGATTTACGTAGCGGGGCACCGCGGGATGGTGGGCAGCGCGATTATGAGAGAACTTCGCAAGCAAGGCTACACCAATATCATAACCCGCAGCCACGCGGAGCTCGACCTTACCCGGCAGGAGGCGGTCGAAAGCTTCTTCGCGGCCGAAAAGCCCGAATACGTATTCCTCGCAGCGGCCAAGGTTGGCGGCATAGTCGCCAACCAAAGCGCTCCGGCCGACTTCATCTACGACAATATGATGTTGGAGATGAACGTCATCAACGCCGCGTGGAAGAATGGCTGCAAGAAACTCGAGTTCCTCGGCAGCAGCTGCATCTACCCCCGTATGGCCCCCCAACCCATGACGGAAGGATGCCTGCTGAGCGGAGCTCTCGAAAAAACGAACGAAGCATACGCCCTAGCTAAGATCAGCGGCCTGAAGTACTGCGAATTCCTCAACCGGCAATACGGCACCGATTTTATCTCAGTCATGCCCACCAACCTTTACGGTCCCAACGACAACTACCATCCCGAGCACAGCCACGTGATGCCCGCCCTCATCCGCCGCTTCCACGAAGCCAAAGTATCCGGAGCGCCGAGCGTGACCTGCTGGGGCGACGGCTCCCCGCTCCGCGAGTTCCTCTATGTGGACGACCTCGCCGAGCTCTGCGTGTTCCTTATGAACAATTACAGCGGCAACGAAACCGTGAACGCAGGCACGGGCAAGGAAATCAGCATCAAGGACCTGACCGCCCTGGTGGCGAAGGTGGTAGGCTACGAGGGGCGCATAGAGTGGGATACCACCCGCCCGAACGGCACTCCCCGCAAACTGCTGGACGTCAGCAAGGCCGCAGCCCTGGGCTGGACCTACCACACCGAACTCGAGGACGGCATACGCCTCGCATATCAAGACTATCTGAATGGTAAAGGCTCTGCTTTGTAAACTGGGACGGGACATAGCCGCCCCCTTCAGGAATCTCCGTGAATACGTCAGCCTAAAACTGCGCTTTCACGGAATTCTGCGCTTTAACAGGAGCGTCAGGATAGGCCCCGGAAGCAGTTTCGAAGGGGCCGACAGCATAGGCGACGGAAGCCGCTTCACCGGCCATATGGGCTATGGTTCCTATATGATGACGCACTGCGACCTCACGGCCGACATAGGCCGTTTCTGCTCCATCGGGCACGAGGTTATGAGCACCCGCGGGACCCATCCCTACCAGGCCCCCTTCGCCACCACCTCCCCTATGTTCTACTCCCTGCGGAAGCAGGCGATGGAGACCTTCGCAAGCCGTCAGCGCTTCGAGGAAATAGTACCTCCCACCAAGATAGGGAACGACTGCTGGATAGGCTCCAGGGTGTTCCTGGTGGGCGGAATCACCATAGGCGACGGAGCCGTGGTGCTGAGCGGCGCGGTGGTCACGAAGGACGTACCGCCCTACGCAGTGGTGGGCGGAGTTCCTGCCAAGCTGGTCAAGTACCGCTACGACGACGACACCATAGCCTGGCTCCTCCGCACCCGTTGGTGGGACAAGCCCACGGAATGGCTCCGCTCTCACGCCGAGCTGCTCTGCGACATAGAAAAACTCAAGGAAGCACTCGATGAAGATCAGCATAATAACGGTTAACCGCAACGATGCCGCCGGGCTGCGCAAGACTATACTGAGCGTAGCGGCCCAGACGGCCAAGCCCTGGCAGTTCATAGTGATAGACGGCGCCTCCGACGACGGCAGCGCCGAGCTGCTGCAGGAGTACGCCGAGAGCATCTCCTACTCCGTCAGCGAGCCCGACAAGGGCATATACGACGCAATGAACAAAGGCATAGCCCAGGCGGACGGCGACTACTGCATCTTCCTGAATTCGGGAGATGTATTCTGCGGCCCCACGGTGCTGGAGGCCCTGCAGGATAGCGGCGCGGAGGCCGACATAATCTGCGGCAACGCCATAATACTGGAAGAGCCACCCCGCCGCAAGACAGCCCCCGGGGAAATCACCCTCCGCACCCTTTTCAACGGCTCTATCTGCCACCAGGCAGCCCTGATTTCCACCCGCCTGCTGAAAGAAGAAAACTACGACAGCAGTCTGAAGATAGTGGCCGACCGCAAGTTCTTCCTGAACAATCTGGTGCTCAAGGGCTGCAGCTACCAGAACATAAACGTAGATATAGTTGACTACGACATCACCGGCTACAGCGCCCGCAACCGTCTGGCCTCCGAGCAGGAGTGGCAGAAGGTGCTCGCGGAGATGCTCCCCGAGCGCATACTGCTCGACTACGGCCGCGGAACCTCCGGCGCCCTCTACGGCAACGGCGCCTACGAAAGATTCTTCCTCGAAACCGGCCGCCGCAACTGGCGCCGCCCCATCTACCGTATGGTCCGCGGTGCGCTGAGCCTGCTCGGCATCATAGTTCCCGCCGCCAGGTTCGCAAGACAATTCCCAAAGCAGACCGACTAAGATGGCTTCCGGCCGCATAAAAGAAATAGACTTCCTCCGGGGCATAGCGATGCTGCTGGTGATAGGAGGGCACAGCCTCTGGCCCTGGCAGAAGAGCCTGATGGCATTCCATATGCCGCTGTTCTTCTTCCTCTCCGGCATCACCCTTTCGCTGAAGGCCCCCAAGCCCTTCTGGAGCTATCTCCGCACAAGGTTCGTGCGTCTGATTGTCCCCTACTTCCTCTTCGAGATCATCTGCCTGCTGCTCACGATGGCCCTATGCTGGATAAAGGGAGAGGACCTCGACCTCACCCGGGCAATTCTCGACAGGCTCATAGGCCGCCATAGCAGGGGAGAGGCCGCCCACACCGGATTCACCGTGCGTTTCTGGTTCCTTCCGGCGGTATTCTGGGCCCTGCTGATGCTCTACCCCGTGGTGCGCTATGTAAGGACCATCCCCGGCAAGGCCCTCTGTATGGCGGGATTCTTCCTGCTGGGATATGCCGACTACCACTTCCTGCCGGGAGTTAAACCGGAGTTCGCCGACATCTCCATCACCGCCGCAGGCTTCGTGCTGGCGGGAGATATCTTCGCCGGACGGATAATCCCCTACCTGGAGGGCAAGGCCAGCCTGCGCGACCTGCTGCCCTTCGCCGCCGGAGCCGGCCTGCTGGCCCTGGGGAACGCCCTCAACCCCGAGCCGGTGCGCTTCTTCATAAAAGAGTACGGGCACTACGGATGGATGATGGTCGGCGGCGCCGGCGGAATACTTGCCGCCGTGACCGCCTGCAAATATCTATACAGAATACCAGGATTCGGGCGCGGGATGACCTGCGAAATCGGACGGCTGTCGCTACCCATATTCCCCATTCATCTGATAGTCCTGTACGGACTGGACCACCTGGGGATCACAAGCTGGGTAGTGTTCTTCGCCCTTTCCACCCCATTATCCCTTCTTATAGCCGATTTCCTGCGCTGCTATTTCCCCGTTTTGGCCGGCGAGCCCAGACGCTTCCCGGTCCGGAGCCTTCTGCATAAGAGCCTCTACAAGCTCAATGACATCGTTACCCGCAAGCATCCGGCTCCCAAAACCTGGCAGCGCCCCGACATCCCCGCCCAGCAATCCTCGGATATGATCCGGGCCCTGCTCGAATCCCCCTCCCCCTGTATGATAGCCCGCTACGGCTCCACCGAACTTTACTGCCTTTCGAACTACCTGGGCATCAGGCAGGGATGGAAGAACGCCCCCGGCTTCGTGCGCGGCACGGCCGAACCCTGGTGGTGGGCCCCGGAGAGGGTGGAGAATATGAGGGATTATTCCGGCTTCTTCCCCATCAGCAAGAAGGCCATAGAGCGCTTCTGCGAGATGATGCTGGAGGATAGCCGCGAGCTCGACCTGCTGGCCTCCTGGCTGGAAAAGGAACAGAACCTGGAAGGGCTCCTGGCCGGCAAGCCGAGGATATTCCTGCCCTACATGGAGCCCTGGTACGCCGTTCGCCCCTGGACCTCGGCCCTGGAAGGCAAACGCGTGCTTGTGGTGCATCCCTTCGCGGAGCAGATAGCCTCCCAGTACGCCACCAAGCGCGGAAAACTGTTCTCCAATCCCGACATACTGCCCGAATTCAGCCTGCGCACGGTGAAGGCCGTGCAGTCGCTCGGGGGCAGCAACGGCCAAGGATTCTCCAGCTGGTTCGAAGCCCTGGAATGGATGGAGAAGGAGATGGACAAGGAAGATTACGACATCGCCCTGATTGGCTGCGGCGCCTACGGATTCCCGCTGGCCGCCCACGCCAAACGCAGCGGCAGGAAGGCCGTCCATATGGGCGGGGCCCTGCAGCTGCTATTCGGCATCAAAGGGAACCGCTGGGAAGACCCTATGTACGGAGTACGCGAATGGGGCTTGCCGGAAGGCCTTTATACCAAGATGTTCAACGACTACTGGGTAAAACCCGACAGCTCCGCCCGGCCGGCCAATGCAGCGCAGGTGGAAGGAGCCTGCTACTGGTAGATGGAAAAGACCATACGCCGCAAGACCACCGACGGTCTGATATGGAACACTCTGCAGAAACTTGCCTCCAAGGGCCTGCAGCTGGTGTTCAGCATACTCATTGCCCGTATCCTGGTGCCGGAGGACTATGGCCTGATAGCCATAGCCAACCTCTTCATAGCGCTTAGCGACGTGCTCATCGACAGCGGCTTTTCCAAGGCCCTGATCCGCCAGAACGACAAGACCGAGGCCGACTACAGCACGGTATTCTGGTTCAATCTCCTCGCATCCTGCACTCTCTACGCCCTGCTCTTCGCGGTGGCTCCGCTGATTGCGGGATACTACCAGGCCGAGGCCCTCACGCCGATAATACGGGCCATATCCCTGTCGCTTATAATCAACGCCATCTGCGGGGTGCAGAGCTTGCATATGATGGTGGAGATGGACTTCCGCAGCCTGGCCATAATGGAGACCTCCGCGATGGCCATAGGCGGCATCACCGCACTGGTGCTGGCAATGCACGGAGCCGGTGTATGGGCCCTGGTGGCACAAACTCTCGTGGGCTGCACGGCCCGCACCATACTCATCTGGCTCAAAGGCAGGTTCCGCCCCGTGCGGGCCTTCTCCGGAGCCATACTCCGCAAATACTTCTCCTTCGGCTCCCGCCTGCTGGTATCCGAATTCGCGAACAGGCTCTACAACGCCATCTTCACCCTCACCATAGGCAAGCGCTTCTCGGCCGCCCAGCTGGGATACTATGGCAAGGCGGATGCCTTCGCATCTACCCCCTCCAGCATAGTCTCGGGGCCGCTCAGCCTGGTGACCTTCCCCGCGATGGCCAAGATTCAGGACGAGAAGGAGCGTATGCGCGAGAGCTCCCTCAATATGATGGGGCTGACGGCGCTGGTGGTCTTTCCCCTCTTCCTGGGGCTGGCCGCTGTGGCCGAGGCCCTGGTGCCCGCGCTGCTCACCGAGAAATGGAACGGGATGATTCCCCTGCTGCAGTTGCTGCCCCTGGCCTACCTGCTGGGCGCGCTCCAGGTCATCCCCCAGAACATACTGATGATACTGGGCGACTCCTCGTCCATACTCCGCATACAAGTCATTACCAAGGGCATCGGACTGCTGCTGCTCTTCCCCCTGTCGTCGATATCCATCCTGGCGGTCTGCCTCGATATCGTGGGAGTGGCGGCGCTGTCCTTCGCACTCACCCTTCTTGCCGTGCGCAGAAGGGCAGGGCTTAAGCTCCGGGAGATGCTGGCGAGCCTGCTGCCGTCGGCGGTGATATCGCTCGCGATGGCAGCCGCGGTGCTGGCGGTGGTACGCCTCGTTCCCGGGCACGTGGCAGGCATGCTGGCCGCCATAGCAGCCGGAGCGGTGGTATATGCCCTGCTCAGCCTTGCGGCCAATAAGAAGCAGCTCTCCGTGCTCAAGGAGATCGCCCGTCCATATTTCAAGAAATGAAGATTACCGCAATGATACTCGCCGGGGGTTCCGGCACCCGCATAGGCGGCGACATCCCCAAACAGTTCCTGGAAGTGGGCGGCAAGCCCATACTGGCCTACACGATGGAGCGCTTCCAGCGCCACCCTGCCATAGATTCGATGGTGGTGGTATGCGTAGATGGCTGGGAGGATGAAGTCTGGGGCATAGCCCGGAGCCACGGCATAGGCAAGCTCTCCGCGGTGGTGGCCGGCGGCAACTCCGCACTCTCGTCCATAAAGAAGGGCGCAGAGGCCATAAGCTGCGCCGACGAAGACATAGTGATAGTGCACGACGGAGTGCGCCCGCTGGTGGACGACGCCTCCATAGACGCAGTGATCGCAGACTGCAAGCAGTACGGCGGGGCGATCTCGGCGGTGCCCCTCATCGAGCACGTGGTATATGTCGGGGACGAGCGTACGGACGTGCACTACATCCCCCGCGAGAACGCCTTCCGCACCATCACTCCTCAGGCCTACCTCTACGGCAGGATGATGCACGCTTTCCGCCTTTTCGAACAGACGGGCAAGGGGGCCGGCTCGGCCTTCATAGGCACCCTGATGATGGACCTGGGCGAAAAGGTGGTGCTCTCGAAAGGGTCCGAGAAGAACATCAAGATAACCGAACCCAAAGATCTCGTTTATTTCGAGACAATGCTATAACACACAATGAAGACACTAGTAATCAATGACCTCAGACGCATCCAGCTGGAGATTCTCGACGAGATCCACGATTTCTGCGGGAAGCACGGGCTGGTCTATTCCCTTTGCGGCGGCACCATGCTGGGCGCAGTGCGCCACAAGGGCTACATCCCCTGGGATGACGACATCGACCTGATGATGCCGCGCAGCGACTACGAGCGCTTCAAGGCTGAATTCAGCAGTAGCCTCAACGAGGTGATAGACCTCAGCAAAATCGAAACCTGCGAGGAGCAGTTCATCAAAGTGTCGCGCAAGGGCACCTGGATGGAAGACATAATTCTCCGCCGCAGGCTATACGGAGTGAACGTGGACATCTTCCCCATCGACGGGATGCCGGAAGATTTCAAACCTTACACCAACGTCCTCAGGACAATGCATCAGGCCGTGGTGGAGTCCTGCCCCAGCTGGAAGGCCGCCACCAGCCACAAGTTCTACTGGTTCCTGCGCTACCAGGCCAAGAGGCTGCTCCGCGGCAGGGCTGCGGACGTGCTCGAACTGAAGGCCGACCTCGAAAAGGAGGCCCTGGAGCATCTCCCCCAGGACTTCGCCCTCGCCACGGTGATATACGGCGACTTCCGCATCTTCCCCTTCCCCTCAGACGTGTTCTACCACATCCAGGACATCGAGTTCGAAGGGAAGATGTACAAATGCATACGCGACACCGACCTCTACCTCCGTACGGTATATGGCGACTATATGACCTTGCCGCCGGTGGAAAAGCAGGTATCCCACCATCTTTACGATTCATACCAGGAATGACCTTACCCATCCTATTCACCTTCGACCAGTCGCTGGAGATGCCGGCCGGCGTGTGCATCACTTCCCTGCTGGAGAATGCCGCGCCCGACACATTCTATGACATCTTCATCCTCCACGGCCCCGGCTGCGACTTCTCGGAGAGCAAGCTGAACGAGCTTGCACGCATCTACCCCAACTGCTGCATCCGCTTCCGCAAAGTGGAAGGGGAGTTCGTGGGCGGATACGAAATCAGGGGCATACCCGAAACGGCCTACTACCGCCTCATAGCCCCGGAACTCATCCCCGAATACGACAAGATACTGTATTCGGACGTGGACGTCATCTTCCGCGAGGACCTCGCCCCCTACTACCAGGAGGATCTGGGGGACTGCTATTTCGGAGCGGTGGACACCTGCTCCGCCCTGCGCCCGTCGTACCAGGAATATCTCCGCAAGGAATACGGCCTCGACTGGCGCCGGGGATACTTCTACTCCGGCAACCTGGTAATCAACTGCAGGCAGCTGCTGCGCGACGGCAAGCTCCAGCAGTTCCGCATACTTGGCAAGAACGACTATCACCAGCAGGATATGAGCATAATCAACATAGCCTGCTCCGGCCGCATCAAGCCCCTCAGCCCCGCCTTCTGCCTCTCCACCCCACTCTACGACCTTATGGTGGACAAGCGCGCGGAGATGGAGGCCATCTACGGGGCGGAGGAGATAGCCCACGCCCTGCGCAGCGGCATCGTGCACTACAACGGTGCCAAGCCCTGGAAGCAGCCCTGCCCCAATGCCGACATCTGGTGGGCCTGGTACCGCAGGAGCATATTCTTCGACGAAAAGTTCACCCGCGATTTCTGGGTCGCGCAGAGGGATTCCGACCTCCGCAAGAGCCTGGCAAAGCGCATAAAAACGCTGTTCCGCTACCCCCTGGACCGCAAACTATGGAAATAAAAGTATCGGTAATCGTCCCCTTCTGGAAGGTGGAGGCCTTCATCGCCCGCTGCGCCCGTTCGCTTATGGAGCAGACGCTGCAGGAGGTGGAATTCATCTTCGTGGACGATGCCTCGCCCGACCGCAGCGCGGAGATACTGCGCGAAGCCGTGGCAGGCAGCGGAAGGGACGTGAAGATACTCTCCCACCCCGAGAACAAGGGCTTGCCCGCCGCTCGCAACACAGGCCTCTCGGCCGCCCGCGGGAAGTATGTCTTCCACTGCGATTCCGACGACTACCTCGAGCCCGCCATGCTCGAAAAGCTCTACCTCGCCGCCGAGGCCGCGCGGGCCGACATCGCCTACTGCGACTTCTGGCTGGACTTCGGGGGCACCCGCCGGCTGATGCCCGCCCGCGGCTTCGGCGACGCCGCCACGATGCTGCGCGAAGGCTTTCTGGCAGGGACTCTCAAGTACAACGTCTGGAACAAGCTCGCCAGGCGCAACCTCTACGAAGGCATCTCCTTCCCCGAAGGCCATTCTATGGGGGAGGATATGACCATGATGATGCTGGCCTCCCGGGCCGGGGCCGTAGTGCACGTGGCAGAGCCCCTCTACCACTATATGAAAACCAACGACGGAGCCCTCACCACCGGCTTTTCCGACAAGGCCCTGGAGGACCTTCGCTTCAATACCGACAGGGTGCTGGACTTCCTCGGCCCCTTGGACGGAGACTGGGCGGAGTTCTTCAAGCTGAACGTCAAGCTACCCTTCCTATTCACGGGCGAAAAGCGCGACTGGCGCAACTGGCGCAGCTGGTACCCCGAGGCAAACCGCTTCATAGGCCGCAACAAGGCCCTCCCCTTCCGCACCAGGATGGTGCAGCACTTCGCCGCCCTGGGCCTGCGCCCGCTGGTGCAGGCATACTGCTTCCTGGTGAGTAAGATACTATACCGCAGATGATACGCATACTGCAGATACTGCTCGCCTTCGTGGTCACGAACTTCTTCTTCTGGCCCTTCGAGACCACGGCCCTGCCCGGCATCAACACCAAGATGATGCTGGCCGTGCTCGGCCTGCTCTTCGCGGCGGTGGAGTTCGGCAAGCGCAAGGATATGGAGATCCCCCGCGAGCTGGTGTTCCTCTTCTTGCTGGCAGGAGCGGTATCGCTCGCATCGCTTGTATCCATCACCCTCAACCAGACCCCCGACAGCACCTACGTGTCGTATGTGATATCCTTCAGCGTATGGCTCAGCGCCGCCTTCGCGACCTGCTGCGTAATCCGCTGGGCGCACGGACGGATAGGAGTGCAGCTGGTGCTGGATTACCTGGTGGCCGCCAGCCTGGTGCAGTGCATACTGGCACTGGTACTCGACGCCTACCCCGCCCTGGCGCACTGGATCAACTCCCGCATCTACTTCGGGCAGGACGTCGCCTTACGCGTCAAACGCCTCTACGGCATAGGGGCCCTGCTGGACGTGGCCGGCCTCAGGATGGCCGCCGTGCTGACGGGCCTCTCCTACTATCTCTCCGAAATCAACGGCCGCCTGCATCCCACTCGCCGCATCAGCTACATAATCTGCTTTCTGGTCATCTCGGTGGTGGGGAATATGATAGCCCGCACCGCCCTGGTGGGCGTCTGCCTGGGGCTGGGATTCATGCTGCTGGTATTCCTCTTCAAACCCTCCGAACCGGGCTCGGGCGAGAAGACTCCCATCTTCCTGTCGTGGTTCGGGATAATGCTGGCCGCCATAGTAGTCTGCGTGCTGCTCTACAACGGCAACCCCGCGGCCCGGAAGCTCTTCCGCTTCGCCTTCGAAGGTTTCTTTTCCCTGGCAGAGAAAGGCTACTGGGAGGTGGATTCCAACGAAATCCTCAAGAATATGATAGTCTTCCCCGAAACCCTGCACACCTGGATACTGGGGGACGGCTACTTCATGAACTCCCGCTACGACATCAACTACCTGGGCGATTCCACCGACCAGGGATTCTATATGGGTACCGACGTGGGATACCTCCGCTTCATTTTCTACTTCGGATTCCTGGGGCTCATCCCCATGTTCGGAGTAATACTCTACTCGGCGGTGGTGTGCATGCGCCATTTCCGCCGGGAGAAGGCATTCTTCCTGCTGGCCCTGCTGGTGGGGGTCACGGTCTGGTTCAAGGTATCCACCGACATATTCCTGTATTTTGCGCTCTTCCTGAGCGCCGCCGCATTGAAAAGCGATGAAGATCCTGTATACCATAGCGGGCCTGTACCGGCCTGCGGGGATGGAGCGTATCCTTACTGACAAGGCCAACTACCTTGCCGCCCACGGCTACGACGTGACCATAGTCACCACCGAGCAGAAAGGCCGCCCCGAGGCCTTCCCGCTGCACCCCGCAATACACAGGACCGACCTCGCCATAGGATACGAAGACAATAACGGAGCATCCTTCTCCGACAAACTGCTGCACTACTTCGGCAAGCGCCGCGCCCACCGCAGGGCACTTTCCCGGCTGCTGGACGAACTGCGGCCGGATGTGTGCGTGTCGCTCTTCGACGGCGACGAACGCTTCCTCCACAAGATGAAGGACGGCAGCAAGAAGGTGCTGGAGATACACTTTTCGCGCTTCAAGCGCCTGCAGTACGGGCGCAGCGGCATCTGGGCCCTGGCCGACCGCATACGCAGCCGCCAGGACGAAAGGCTGGTACGGCGCTACGACCGCTTCGTGGTGCTCACCGAGGAAGACCTCGGCTACTGGGGCAGGCCCGCGAACGCCTGCGTCATCCCCAACTTCCTGGAAAGCCTTCCGGAAGAGCCCGCCGCCCTCGGAAGGAGGACGGTGCTGGCAGTGGGCCGCTACGACTACCAGAAGGGCTACGAGCGACTGATAGCGGCCTGGGCCAAGCTCCCAGCCGGACACCGCTGGAAACTGCGCCTGGTGGGAGACGGGCCACTGCGGGAGGCACTGCAGCAGCAGGTGGCCGAACTCGGAGTCCAGGCCAGCGTGTTCATCGACAAGACACATAAGAATATGGACGCGGTTTACCGCGAAGCCTCCATCTTCGCCCTCTCCTCCCGCTACGAGGGCCTGCCCATGGTGCTGCTGGAGGCCCAGGCATACGGACTTCCCATAGTGGCCTTCGACTGCAAGTGCGGCCCTGCCGACGTGGTTGAAGACGGAGTGGACGGCCTGCTGGTGCCCGAGGGCGACATCGATGCCCTCGCCGCAGCCCTGTGGAAGCTGATGGACACCCCCCGCATAAGGAAAGAAATGGGCGGGAAGGCCAGGGAAAAGGCCGCCCGCTGGGACAAAGAAAAGATAATGCAAAAATGGACGGAGCTCTTCGCCTGCATATAGTAATCTCTGCGGTGAACATACGCAAGGGAGGCACCCTGACCGTGCTCAGGGACTGCCTGGACTATCTTTCCAAGCAGCCCGGCCTGCGGGTGACCGCCCTGGTGCACCGGCGCGGGCTCTGCGAATTCCCGGGCATAGACTACATAGAAATCCCCTGGAGCACCCGCAGCTGGGTCCGCCGCCTCTGGTGCGAATATGTGACCATGCACCGCATCAGCAAGCGCCTCCCGGAGGTGGACCTGTGGTTCTCGCTGCACGACACTACGCCGCGGGTCCGGGCACGCCGCCAGGCAGTCTATTGCCATACCTCCTTCCCCTTTATGAAGAGCAGCTGGCAGGACCTGCGCATGGACTACAAGATTCCCCTCTTCGCCCATCTCACCCGCTTCGCATACAGGATCAACTCCCGCAGCAACAGCTATATGGTAGTGCAGCAGGAGTGGATGCGCAAGGGCCTCTCCCGCCTCACCGGCTTCCCGGAGCAGAGGATAGTGGTGGCCCCGCCGGCATTCAACCTGCCCGCAATCACGGGCAAGCCTGCGGCAGAGCCCATCTTCCTCTACCCTTCCACCCCCGACTGCCACAAGAACTTCGAGCTGCTGCTGGAGGCCTCGGCCCTGCTGGAACGAAGACTCGGGCCCGGCCGCTTCCGCACCGTCATAACCCTCGACGGCAGCGAAAACCGCTACTCCCGCTGGCTCAAGGCCCGCTTCGGAGGCATCCCTTCGGTAGATTTCCACGGCTATATGAGCAAGGAGGAGCTGCTCTCCTTCTACGGCTCCGCGACCTGCCTGGTGTTCCCTTCGAGGATAGAGACCTGGGGCCTGCCCATATCGGAATTCCTCCCCACGGGCAAACCCCTCATACTCGCCGACCTGCCCTATGCCCACGAGACTGCCGCCGGCGCCCGCTGCGTGGCCTTCGTGCCCACCGACGACGCAGCCGCCCTGGCAGACAGGATGCAGGAGCTGGTGGAAGGCCGTACGGACGCCTTCGGGCCCGTTCCCGCGGCCGTACCCGCCCAACCTTCCGCCGATGGCTGGGCCTCACTGTTCGAACTTCTACTCAAATGAAAATACTCCAATTAGGCAAGTTCTACCCCGTGCGCGGAGGAGTCGAAAAGGTGATGTACGACCTCACCGCCGGCATCTCCGGAAGGGGCCTGGACTGCGATATGCTCTGCGCCACGCTGGCGAAGAAGGGCAGCACCCTTAACCTCAACGCTCACGGGCGCGTGATCTGCATCAAGGCCTACGCCAAGCTCTCCGGCACCATGATAGCGCCGGGGATGATTTCCTGGCTGCGCAGCCACCGCAGGGAATACGACATAATCCACATACATCATCCCGACCCTATGGCCACCCTGGCCCTCTGGCTATCGGGATACAGGGGCCGGGTGATACTCCACTGGCACTCCGACATAGTGGCCCAGAAGGAATTCTTCTTCCTCTACAAGCCCCTGCAGAGCTGGCTGGTAAGGAGGGCGGACAAGATAGTCTGCACCACCCCCGTGTACTTCCGCAAATCCCCCCATCTGGCCAAGGCCCTGCCCAAATGCGACTTCGTGCCCATAGGCATCAAGCCCATCGAGGGAGACGCCGCCCGGGCGGAGGAGCTCCACGCCCGCTTCCCCGGGAAAAAGATCCTTCTGTCGGTAGGCCGCCTGGTGCCCTACAAGGGCTATGAATACCTGCTGGACGCAATGACCCTGCTGCCCGATGACTACCATCTGGTGATAGGCGGCGAAGGCCCCCTGCGCAGGGACCTGGAGGACCGCATCGTCGACAAGGACCTGGTGGACAAGGTTACCATGCTGGGCCTGGTGCCCGAAGACGAACTGCACGCCTGGTTCAGGGCCTGCGACATCTTCGTGCTCGCCAGCATTATGAAGACGGAGGCCTTCGGCATTGTGCAGATAGAAGCGATGTCCTGCGGCAAGCCCGTGGTGGCCACCAACATACCCGGCTCCGGAGTGCCCTGGGTGAACCGCGAAGGCCAGTCCGGAGTGAACGTGGAGCCCCGCGACCCGAAGGCCCTGGCGGACGGCATACTCAAGGCCGTGGGCAACGCGGAGTTCTACGGCCAGGGCGCGAAAGAGCTCTTCCAAGAGCGCTTCACCCTCCCTATGATGATAGATAATACATTGAAGATATATGAAGAAACTAAGTAGATTCCTGATTGCAGGAGCGGTGGCGGCCACGCTCGCGGGCTGCACCACCGCAAGAGAAATGTCCTACCTGCTGGACCTGGAAAAGAACGTGGCCTATGAAGCCCCGGCGGCCCCCGAGCTGCTGATACAGCCCGGCGACCGCCTCGGAATCAGCGTCTCCAGCGACGACGCCCGCCTCGCGGCCCCCTTCAACCCGGGCACCGAGGAAGGCTCTTCCTATATGGTAGATTCCCGGGGGAATATATCCTTCCCCGTCATAGGCGATATGCAGGTCGAGGGCAAGACTATAGGGGAGGTAAAAAGCGACATAGCCGGGCGCATCTCCGGCCTCGGATACATCAAGGAACCGGTAGTGAACGTGGCGCTGACCAACTTCAGCGTCACCGTGATAGGCAACATAGGCAACAGCGTGCTGAACGTGGAGGGGTCGTCTATCAACCTACTGCAGGCCATAGCCCGCTCCGGCGGCATCACCCCGAATTCCAAGATCAAAGACGTGGTGGTAGTGCGCACCGAAAACGGCACCCGCACGGCCTACAGCGTGAATCTCCAGAAAAAAGAACTCTTCGGCTCGCCGGTTTTCTACCTGCGCCAGAACGACATAATATACGTGCAGCCTAAGGGCTCGACACTCAGCAGCGAGGGCCAGGTGGCCATGAGCTTCGTGGGAGCCGGCCTCTCCCTGGCATCGATCGTAACTTCATTCCTCCTTTGGAGCAGCAGACAGTAATGACAGAGAAAAACAACACCCAGGTCAACCTCATCGACCTGTTCTTCTACCTTCTTGGCAAATGGTACTGGTTCGTGGCCTGTATCGTATTCTTCGTGGGCTTCGCCTACTATCGTTACGCCAAGACCCCGCTGGTGTTCCGCAGCGACGCCACGGTAATCATCAAGGACCCTTCCAACACCCGCGCCACGGTGCATATGGACAACTACAGCAGCCTCATCAACCACGTGTCGATGTCGAACGAGATACTGCAGCTCAAGAGCAAGCAGCTGATGGGCGAGACGCTGATGTCCCTGGGCGCCAACGTCAACTACACCATACAGGAACGCCTGCGCTCGATAGAGCTCTACGACCGCACCCCCGTCCGCCTTATGGTATGCGACGGCGGCGGCACCGGCTATCTGCTCTTCAAGGTCGTTCCCGGTGAAGACCGCACTCTGAGCCTGGTGGAGGGAGAAGGCAGCGTGCGCACGGTAGAACTTGGCGATACAATAGTAGTGAGCGGCACCAAGGTGGTGCTCAACCCCACGCCCTACTATAGCCAGTACGCGGGAAGGGAGGTTACCATAGGCAAGTTCCCTCCCTATGCGGCCGCACAGCGCTTCCTCGCAAGGCTCAAGGTCTCGCAGACCGAGTCCGACGGCACCATACTCCAGCTCTCGCTCCAGGACAACAACCTGCAGCGCGCCAGCGACGTGCTGAACACCCTCGTTACCAAGTATAACGAGGATGCCATACGCGAGAAGAACCGCATCGCGGTGAACACCGCCGCCTTCATAAACGAGCGTCTGGACATAATCCAGGGCGAACTCGGGGAGGTGGAGGATTCCCTCGCGCAGTTCAAGAGCTCCGAGCGCATAATGGACGTGAACGAAGCCGCGGGCGAGTACCTCAGCGAAAGCAAGGGCTACGGCGCCGAGATAGTGAAGATAGAGACCCGCTCCCGCCTGGCCCGCTACCTGAAAGACTATCTGCTGTCCGCCTTCCGCAGCTTCGAGCCCGTGCCGGTGAACACAGGCCTGGAAGATGCCAACATCGAGGCCTCCATCGCCAGCTACAACGAGATGATACTCCAGCGCGACCGCCTGGTGCGCGGTTCCAGCGCCGAAAGCCCCGCCGTGCGCCAGATAGAGGCCGGCATAATGCCCCTGCGCCAGAACATAATCAGCGGCATAGACAACCTGCTCTCGTCGCTCTCCACCCGCAAGGCGGAACTCACCCGCCTCGAGCAGGAATCCATACGCAAGTTCACCACCATGCCCGCCAAGGCCAGGGAACTCGTGTCGATAGAGCGCCAGCAGAAGATCAAGGAAGCCCTCTACGTCTTCCTCCTCAACAAGAGGGAAGAGAACGCCCTCACCCAGGCCATGGTAGATAACAACGCCCGTATGATAGATTCCGCCGAAGGCCCCGCCTTGCCCATCTATCCGCAGCGCAACAAGATATTGCTCCTGGGCCTGCTGCTGGGCATCTTCCTGCCCGCGGTCATACTCATAAGCCGCCTCTTCATCGACACCAAGATACGCGGCCGGCGCGACCTCGAGAGCGTGGGCAACCTGCCTTTCCTGGCAGACATCCCCGTAATCCGCAGCGGGCGCCGCATAGTGCACCGCAAGCAGCAGAAAAAGGAGGGAATGCACAAGGTGGAATATACCTTCGAGAGCTCCAAGGTGTTCCGCGAAGCAATGCGTATGATGTGCACCAACATCGACTATATGAAGCCCGAAGGCTGCTCCTGCCCGGTGCTGATGACCACCTCGTTCAATGTGGGCGTGGGCAAGTCGTTCATCACCCGCAACATAGCCGCCTGCCTTGCCGACGCCCGCAAGAAAGTCATCATAGTGGATGCCGACCTGCGCAAGCGCTCGATTTCCGACTGGTTCGGCAAGAAGCACCACGTGCAGGGGCTCAGCAACTATCTGGTGAGCAAGGAGATACCCATCGACGACATCATCACCCCCGACATAATCGCCGGCGTGGACTTCGTGCCCGCAGGGCACATCCCCCCGAACCCCACCGAGCTGCTGTCCCGCTCCCGCTTCGACGAGCTGATCGAGACCCTGCGCGGCCGCTACGACTACGTTATCCTGGACGGGACCCCGGTGAATATGGTGGCGGATTCCTTCGTGATAGGGCGCAAGGTGGATATGAACCTCTTCGTGCTCCGCGGCGGGCTGAGCGACCGCAGGCAGCTCCCCATGGTGGAAAACCTGCTCAAGGAAGGCCGCCTGAAGCACCTCAGCATCATCCTCAACGGCACCGACGCCAAGCATAGCTACGGCTATTCCTACGGCTATGGCTACGGTTACGGCTACGGATATTACGGTTCTGGATATTATGGTGCCGGATACGGGGAAAAATAATTATATTTGTAATCAATGATAATTGCTGTAGATTTCGACGGGACGATAGTTGAGCACAAGTACCCCTCCATCGGAAAAGAAAAGCCTTTTGCAGTTGAAACCCTGCGCCAGCTCTCTGCGGAGGGGCATAAGGTGATTCTCTGGACCGTCCGGCACGGGGAAACTCTCGACCAGGCCCTGGAGTGGTGCGCCAAGCGCGGGCTCCGTTTCTATGCGGTGAACAGCAACTACCCCGCAGGCTCGCTTTTCGAGGCCGGGGCGGCATCTTCCCGCAAGATAGAGGCCGATGTGTTCATCGACGACCACAACCTCGGTGGCCTGCCCGACTGGGGCGAGATCTACCAGATGATTAACGATGCCCACGAGAAGCGCCACCGCCGCCGCGGCCACGCCCCCCGCTGGCTCAGGAAACTCTTCGGTGCGTGAAGACTTATTCGGTAAATAGCGATTGCAGCGTACGGGAACTCTCCGGGAAATACCTGATGATGGTATATTCCAAGGATAAGGCCCCCTATGCCCTGCAGGTCAACGAAAGCTTCGCCCGTCTCTACCGCCTGGTGAAAGACCGCGGTTCCTTCACCGAAGAGGAGCTTGCAGGCATCATCTCCACCGAATATAAACTCACGCCCGACGAGGCAAAGGCCGAAGCCGCGCGCACACTGGAACTCTGGAAGGAACAATGTCTGCTCAAGTAAACCCCAAGCTCCGCAACTGCCTCTATGGCCTGCTAAGGATAGCCCTGCGCTGCCCTGAACCAGACGGCCTGAGGGAACAGATTGCGGCATTGGGCGATACCGAGTGGCGTCAGATCCTTCTTCTCTCCCGCGAACAGGCCGTATCCGGTCTGGTCTACGAGGCCCTCTCCACCCTGAACATAACGGACATCCCCGAGGACGTCTCCCTCGACCTGCTGATGGATGCCTCCCGCATCGAGCACCGCTCGCGGCACCTGCAGACCCTCACCGAAAGCCTGGTGCGCGCCCTCGAAGAGAAGGGCCTGCATCCCGTGGTGATGAAGGGCCCGGCCGCGGCGGATATGTACCCGGTGCCCTCGCTGCGCGTGTCCGGCGACCTCGACCTCTTCCTTCCCCCGGAAGAAAGCCCCATCGCCCGGAAGTTCCTGGGGCTCAGCTTCGGCCGGGAATCCTACGCCCCCGACGGCAGCTCGCACTTCACGGCCAACGGCTACGAAGTGGACCTCCACACCCGCTACTACGACCTCTCCGCCGAAGGGAAAGACCTTCCCGCGGTGCCATCCCCCGAAGGGACCATACTTATGCTGTCGGCCCATATACTCAAGCACGCAATGGGCCCCGGGGTAGGCCTGAGGCAGATCTGCGATATGGCAATGGCCTGCCGTTCGCTCACCGGGAAGATCGACACCGTCCGCCTCCGCAAATACTTCCGCAGCTCCGGAACCACCCGCTGGAACCGTATGCTGTGTTCGCTGATACACATACGCTTCGGGCTCGACACGGGCTTCTTCCCGGGGGAAAAGCCCCGCCGCTTCGCCCCGCTCGAGAAGATAGTCTTCGCCGGGGGGAACTTCGGCCACTACGACTCGGCGCGCAAGAAGGCCCTCTTCCGTTCCGCCCGGGCCCGCAAGGTGGACACCGCCTTCCGCCTGGTACGGAGAATCCCCTTCTCCCTCCACTACGCCCCCAAGGAATACACCAGCTACTTCATCTCCCTCATAAAAGGCAACCTCTTCCCATGATCCAGCGCTGCCGGGTCGCCGGTTTCAACTTCGACTTCTGCCTGCCGGACGGGCATCCGCTCTGTCTGGAGCTGGACAACTACCTGCCCTTCTCCTGCAGCGAGGCGGGGGATTTCCGGCTGAGATGCTTCGACGAAGTGCGGCCCGCCGAGGGGTATGGAATGAGCGTGGCGGGCACGGACTCGGGGGTGCGGATCGGCTTGGCTCCGTCGCCGGAGAGTCCGGTGCTGGCCACGCTCGAGCTGAATTCCGGCTACAGCTCCGGAGTGCTTTCGATGATCCCCTCCTGCGCCGACTTTCCCGCTGCCTGCAAATTCGCCCTGGACACCGCCCTGATGGTGCAGTTCGCCTTCTACACCGCTTCGCGCGGGGGGCTGCTGCTCCACGCTTCGGCCGTGGTGACGGATGGGCACGGGGTGGCTTTTCTGGGGAAGAGCGGCACGGGCAAATCTACCCACAGCCGCCTGTGGACGCGCAACATCCCGGGGGCCACGTTGCTGAACGACGACAATCCTGTGGTGCGGCTTTTCCCGGGGGACGTGCTGGTGTACGGCAGTCCCTGGAGCGGCAAGACGCATTGCTACAAGCCGGTTTCAGCGCCCCTGCGGGGGCTGGTGCGGCTGCGTCAGGCGCCCTTTAATTCCATAGGGCGGCTCGAGGACGTGGATGCGTACCTCGCAATTTCTTCTTCTGTTTCTGCCTTCCATCTGGAGGGTATGCGGGATCTGCTGCACGAGAGCGTGTCGTCGCTGGTGCAGAGGATTCCGGTGTATCGCCTCGATTGTCTTCCGAATGCCGAGGCGGCCCAGCTTTGCCACGAATTTTTTTTAGTATCTTTGGCCAACATTCATCCTGAAGAATTATGGCCAAGATCTACGTAGCTTCCAGCTGGAGGAATCCCTATTTCGCTGGTGTTGTTTCGTGCCTCCGCGCCGCCGGGCACGAGGTGTACGATTTCCGTAACCCACCCCACGGCGGCCACGGCTTCAAGTGGGCCGAGATCGCCCCGGACATGGGGGTCGGCGCGGCTGGGTGTGCGGTTGGGGCGGCAACCGGCGGCGGCGCGGCGGCCACGGAATGGACATTCGACCAATACCGCCAAGGCCTGAAACACCCAAAGGCTGAGCGGCAATTCGCCGCCGACCTCCAAGCAATGCTATGGGCCGACACCTGCGTCCTGGTCCTTCCCTGCGGCCGCAGCGCCCACACCGAAGCCGGCTGGTTCTCCGGCCGCGGCCTCAAAACCATCGCCTACATCCCCCAATTCGACGAACCCGAACTAATGTACAAACTCTTCGACGCCATCGTCGCCACCCCCACCGAACTCCTCGAAGCCCTTAAATAGCTGGTCGCCCTCCACGACTCGGGCATCTTCCCGGTTTGGCGCCACGCACCGTGCTGGGCAACTTATTGAACATCAACGCATTATGCAAAGAGGGCTGCTCGAAATCGAGCAGCCCTCTTTGCATAACTCCCAGTGCCACAACAACTTACCCAGCACGGCCAAAACAATACATGACGGCTATCACCATTCACTGCGACCAGAATTCCACTGCGGCCATCACTATGCAGCACAGCCAAAACCATTCACCACGGCAGCCCTTCACGCCACGGCCACCGCTGCGCTTTCGTCGCGCAGGGGTGGCCGGGTGGGGGCGTGGCGTCCGAGGCAGATCATTAAACCCAGACCTATCACCGACCACGCCCCGGGCAGCGGGCAATAACAGGCCGGCGAGGAGAGCCCTTCAGGGATGTTGCTCCCCGCAGCCGGCCTGATTATAGCCGCCGCTCCTGCCACCGAGCGGCGGCGGTGCCGCGGTAGACCGCCCGCCGTG